>JAZBLS010000069.1:0-15907 GCA_037033365.1 Actinomycetota bacterium
TTCGGGTTCTGCAGCACCCACGCGATCGCGAGCTGCGGCATCGACAGGCCCGCCTGCTCGGCGATCGGCTTCAGCTTCTGCACCGCGGTGAGGATCTCGTCCTTCAGCAAGCTCTTGATGAAGTCGGAGCCGCTGTGCGGGTCGGTCGCGCGGGATCCCTCGGGAACGGGCTGGCCGGGCAGGTACTTGCCGCTCAGCACACCCTGCGCCATCGGCGACCACACGATCTGCGAGATGCCGAGCTCCTCGGATGCCGGGACGACCTTGCCCTCGATCACGCGGTGCAGCATCGAGTACTGCGGCTGGTTCGAGATGAGCTGCACGCCGAGCTGCTTCGCCAGCGCGTGTCCCTCGCGGAGCTGCTCCGCCGTCCACTCCGAGACGCCGATGTAGAGCGCCTTGCCCTGACGGACCACGTCGGCGAACGCCTGGAACGTCTCCTCGAGCGGGGTCTCGTAGTCGAAGCGGTGCGCCTGGTAGAGGTCGACGTAGTCGGTGCCGAGGCGCTTCAGCGAGCCGTTGATCGACTCGAGGATGTGCTTGCGGCTCAGGCCGGTGTCGTTGGGGCCCTTCGGGCCGGTCGGGAAGTAGACCTTGGTGAAGATCTCGAGACCCTCGCGGCGCTGGCCCTCGAGGGCCTTGCCGAGGATGACCTCCGCCGCCGTGTTGGCGTACGTGTCGGCCGTGTCGAACGTGGTGATGCCCGCGTCGAGCGCCGCGTGCACCGTCTTGACGGCGGCGTCGTCGCCGACCTGGGAGGCATGGGTGACCCAGTTGCCGTAGGTGATCTCAGAGACCTTGAGACCGCTGTTGCCGAGATAGCGATAGTTGACCATGATGCAACGCTACCGGCCGTCGCCAGCCGACGGGCCGGATCGCCGTGACCGGTCTCAGACGCGGGGCTCGACCAGCTGCTCCTGCTCGTCGAGCGTCTGCGCCTGGGCGCGCTTCTCGGCGAGCTCGCGCTCGGCCTCCTTGCGGTCGGCCCGCGTCTGCGGCTCGGTCGGTGCGGCATCCGCCGGTGCGGCATCCGCCTGGATCCCGTTCGACTGCACCGTCACGATCGCCGCGCGGTCGCGGAAGCCCTCGGCCGTGACACGGTCGAGCGCGACCTGCTTGCGGATCGCGAGGGCCTTCTCGTAGAGCGACGGGTCGCCGTACGAGGTGAGCACCTTCACGAGCACGGGCAGCAGCTCGATCATGAAGAACAGCGCCGCGATGAGGATGTGCGCCCAGAGGATCGTCGGCTCCTTCTCGCTGAGCCTGTTGAGCGCCGAGATCTGGCTGAGAAGACCGACGGCTCCCGCGTTGCCGGAGGCCACGGTCTCGGCCCGGGCGTTGTACGCGGCGAGCGCGCTGTCGTACGTGTCACGCGCGGCGGGCAGCTGCGACTGCGCCTGCTCGCGGTTCTGCGTCTCGGAGGTCGAGGTGTTCTCCTTCGCGGCGGTGCCGGCGGCGGCGAGCTCCTCGTTGGCCGTGCGCAGCTGTGCGGAGAGCGCGTCGTACGTCTGCTGCGCCTCCGCGAGCTGGGCCTGCGCGGCATCCGAACTCGCGCCCTCGCCGTTGACGCCCGTGCAGCCGGGAACCGTGCCCGCGCCCTCACCCGTGAGCTCGCACTGGTAGAGGATGCGCGCCTGATCGATCACGGCCTGCTGGTCCGTCATCTTGGTTGTGAGATCGTCGACCGTGGCCTGCGCGGCCGACTCGGTCGCCGACGACGAGTCGGTGCCGGCGACGACGCCGGTCGCCGCTTGGTTCTCGAGCTCGGCGACGCGGGCGGATGCCGCGTCGAGGGCGATCTTCTCGGGGCCGGTCTCCAGGGCCTCCTGGTCGGACTGCGACTGGGTGATGTTCGTCGTCGCGACCTCGCGGTTGATGTCGTTGTGGAAGATCTGCAGCACGAGCGGCTCCGCGACGACGAAACCGATGATCGCGGCCATCACGACTCGCGGGATCGCGAGGCCGATGAGCTTCCAGACGTTCCGCGTCGACGTCATGGTCGAGGTCAGGAACCGGTCGAGGTTGAAGATGATCAGCGCCCAGACGACCGCGAGCGGCACGGCCAGCCAGATCGCGGCCTGCACTCCCGTCGTGAGGGCGAACAGCATCGAGATCGCCGAGACGAGGGCCGTCCCCGCGAGCACGAAGAACATCTGCACGAAGCGCGGCGTCTCACCGGGCACCCGGTCGAGGATCTCGCCTTCGGCGCCTCCGAGGATCGCGAGCTTCCGCAACCGGGATCCTGGCACGCGCGGCTTCCGCTCGCGGGGTGCGCGTCGCGCCTTCGGCTCACGAGCGGGCGGGACGGATGCCGCGGCATCCGCTCCGGCGACCGCGTCCGCCTCTGTGGACTCTGTCGGCTGGCGCCGAGTGTCCTGCTCGTCCGCGCCGGTGGGCTCGTACGCGCGCAGGAAGTCGAGGTCGTCCGTGTCAGCGTTCGAGTCGCTGTCGAGGAGGATCCGACCCTGCGAGTCGAACCGTCCAGGGCGGTGAGCGGAATAGGGCATCCGTCAACCGTACGAAACCTCACCTGTGGAGGACGTGCACGAACCCTGGGTGCGGGCCGATGATTACCCCTCGACCCGGTATGTTCGCGCCGAACCTGTACGGTGGCGGCGTCGGCATCCGGGCGTCTCGGCGCGAACCTACCGGCTCGGCACGCGAGGGGCGGCGAGACTCAGGCCAGCGCGGCTGCGGCGGCCTCGTCCTCGGTGGTCGCGACGAGCTGACCGCACGCGCCGTCGATCTCCTTGCCGCGGGTGTCGCGGAGGGTCGTCGGGATGCCGGCGTCGTTGAGGCGGCGCACGAACTCTGACGTGACGTCCTTCTCCGACGAGGTCCAGATCGAGCCCGGCGTCGGGTTCAGCGGGATCGGGTTCACGTGCACCCAGCCACGTCCACGGGCGTTGAGCTTCTCCGCGAGGAGGTCGGCACGCCACGCGTGGTCGTTCATGTCCTTGATCAGGGCGTACTCGATCGACACGCGACGACCCGTCTTGGCGTAGTAGTCGTAGGCGGCATCGAGGGCCTCGTCGACCTTCCAGCGCGAGTTCACCGGGATGAGCTCGTCGCGGAGGTGGTCGTCGGGCGCGTGCAGCGACAGTGCGAAGGTCACCGGGATGTTCTCGTCGGCGAGCTTCTTGATCGCCGGCACGAGTCCGACCGTCGACACCGTGATGCCTCGGGCGCTCATGCCGAGACCGTCGGGCTGCGGGGCGACCATCGATCGCACAGCGTCCATCACCCGCTTGTAGTTCGCGAGCGGCTCACCCATGCCCATGAAGACGATGTTCGAGACGCGCTCCATGGAGTGGTCGTCGGCCTTCTTGCCACCGAGGCCGCCCTCGGCGATCAGGCGGTTGGCGCGCACGATCTGCTCGATGATCTCGGCCGTCGACATGTTGCGCGTGAGACCGGCCTGACCGGTCGCGCAGAAGGGGCAGTTCATGCCGCACCCGGCCTGCGACGACACGCAGAGCGTGATGCGGCCGGGGTAGCGCATGAGCACCGACTCGACGAGGGCGCCGTCGTGCAGGCGCCACAGGAACTTGATCGTGTCGCCGCGGTCGGTCTCGAGCCGACGCACCTCGGTGAGCAGCGGCGGCAGGAGACCGGCGACCAGCTCGTCGCGGATGCCGGCGGGAAGGTCGGTCATCTCGGCGGGGTCAGAGGTGTAGTGGCGGAAGTAGTGGGTCGACAGCTGCTTCGCGCGGAAGCCGGGGAGGCCCAGCTCCTTGACCTTCTCGGCCCGCTCGGCGGGCGTGAGGTCGGCGAGGTGCACCGGCGGCTTGCCGCGCTTGGGGCTCGCGAACTGCAGGAGCGGCCGCCCCTCGGCATCCTTCTGCTGCGTCCAGCCCTCGGTGGCCGGGCGCACCTGCGCCGGGCCGGTCGAACGGATCGCCGTCCCCGAACGGGTCGACGCGGTCGCGGGGCGCGTCTCGCGCGTGCGGGGGTTCTCAGTCATACCTTCCAGGGTACCGGCGGACGGATGGGAAGGTCCTGGGCCGAGCGGGGCGAGGTTCCTAGACTGACGGCATGGAGATCATCCTGTGGACCGGCATCATCCTCGTCGTCCTCGTCGTGGGCGCGTTCGTCCTCGCCGCGGCCGTCCGCGGTATGCGCCCGAAAGAGCCCGAGGCGATGACCTACACGCCGACGCAGACGACAGCGCGCTCGGCGCCCACCCCTGCCTCCGGCCTGTCTCCTCACCTCTCCCCCGAGGCCGTCGCCGAGATCGACCGGCTCGTCACCGCGGGCCAGAAGATCCACGCGATCAAGGTCTACCGCGACAGCACCGGCGTCCGCCTCCAGGAGGCGAAGGACCGGATCGACCACTGGTCGGTCTCGCGCACGACGGCGTCCATCGCCACCACGCACACGACGCCGGCGCACTCCGCCGTCCCGGCATCCGTCACCTCCGTTCGCTCTTCGCTCCCGGCGTCCGTCGCCGGCGAGATCGATCGCCTCGTCGCGAACGACCAGAGGATCCAGGCGATCAAGGCGCTCCGCGAGCACACGGGCCTCGGCCTGAAGGAGTCCAAGGACCTCATCGAGGCCTGGCCGTCCTCGCGTCGGCCCTGACGTCCGCGCGGGTCGACGGAGTCCGAGAGAATGGAGGCATCCCCCATCGAAGGAGCCTCATGTCCGACCGTCTCGACCGCGCCCGCACCACCGGCGTCCTCGCCGTCCTGCGTGCCGCGTCGCCGGAGCTCGCCCTCGACGCCTCCGAGGCGATCATCCGCGGCGGCGTCACCGGCATCGAGGTCACCTTCTCCACCCCCGACGCACCTTCCGTGATCCGCGAGCTGATCGCCCGCCACGGAGACGCCGCCTACATCGGAGCGGGCACGGTCACCACGGTCGAGCAGGCGACGGCGGCAGCGGATGCCGGAGCCGAGTTCCTCGTGAGCCCCGGCACCCTCCCGGCGCTCACCAGGGCGATGCTCGACACCGGCCGCGTCGTGATGACGGGCGCCATGACATCGACCGAGGTCATGGGCGCGCTCGAGCTCGGCGTCGACGTCGTCAAGATCTTCCCGGCGTCGCTCGGCGGGCCGTCGTACCTCGGCGCGCTGCGCGGCCCGTTCCCGGATGCTCCGCTGATGCCGACCGGAGGCGTCACGCCCGACAACCTCGCCGACTGGTTCCGCGCCGGTGCCGTCGCAGTCGGTGCGGGCGGAGACCTCGCGAACGGCGCCTCGATCACCGCGGGCGACTGGGCCGACATCGAGGCGCGCTCCGCACGATTCGCCGCAGCGCTCACCGCCGCGCGCGGCTGAGTCTCCGCGCACCGCTGACACATCGTGATCGCACTCGAACCGTGGGCCTGGGCCGCGCTGGGCCTCGCCGCCGTGACGATCGGCATCTCCAAGACGGCGCTCCCCGGCGGCAGCATCCTCGCGGTCGCGCTGTTCGCGACAGTGCTCCCTGCACGCACGTCGACGGCCGCGATGCTCCTGCTGCTCATGGTCGGTGACGTGTTCGCGCTCGTCACCTACCGTCGTCACGCGCACTGGCCGACCCTGCTGCGCCTCGCGCCGGCGGTGATCGCCGGGCTGATCGCGGGCTTCGCATTCCTCGCGATCGCGGGCGACGGCATCGTGCGGCGCGCGATCGGCGTGATCCTGCTCGTCATGATCGCGATCACGCTCTGGCGTCGCTGGCGCCAGAACCGCGACGGGGCCCCGACGCAGGCAAGGGGTGGGCTGCTGCTGTCGAGCGCCTACGGCTCGCTCGGAGGATTCACCACGATGGTTGCGAACGCGGGCGGGCCGGTGATGTCGATGTACTTCCTCGCGACGCGCACGCCCGTGCAAGTGTTCCTCGGCACGTCGGCGTGGTTCTTCGCGATCATCAACCTCGTGAAGGTGCCGTTCCTCGCGGGTCTCGGCCTGTTCGAGGGGCACGTGCTGCTGATGGATGCCGTGCTGGCGCCGCTCGTCGTGATCGGCGCCCTCGCCGGCATCCGCCTGGCGAAGCGCATAGATCAGACGCTGTTCGATCGGATCGTGATCGCGCTGACGATCGTCGGCGCGGTCTACCTGCTCTTCTGACGCGTCCCTGGGTCGCTGAGCCTGTCGAAGCGCTCAGGGACCCACGCCTGTGGATCAGTCGAGGAAGATGTCCGGGAAGAGCCGGTCGTCCGGCGTCCCCGGCACTGCCGCGTAGCCCGAGAAGTCAGTGATGCCGTCGGCCTCGAGCACGTCCTCCACGATGAGCGACTGCCCCGTGTACTCGGCGGCGGGCTTGAGCAGCACCGAGTATGCGGCATCCGCGTAGATGTCGGCCGTGCGGCTCGCGGCCATGACCCTGTCGCCGCCGAGGAGGTTCTGCACCGCGGCGGTGGCGATGGTCGTCCGGGGCCACAGCGTGTTCGCGGCGATGCCGTCGGAGGCGAACTCGGCCGCGAGACCCAGCGTCACCATGGTCATGCCGAACTTCGCGAGCGTGTACCCGGTGTGCGCTCCGAGCCACTTCGGCGTCGGGTTCAGGGGCGGCGAGAGCGACAGGATGTGCGGGTTCTCGGCATCCTTGAGGATCGGGACCGCCGCGCGTGACAGCATGAAGGTCCCCCGGACGTTGACGTCCTGCATGAGGTCGTACTTCTTGGCGTTCAGGTCGAGCGAGCGGGAGAGGTCGATCACGCTGGCGTTGTTGATCACGATGTCGATGCCGCCGAACTCGCCCTGCGTCTTCAGGACCGCCTCGGTGATGTCGTCGTCGTCGCGCACGTCGCCGACGATGGGCAGCGCCTGGCCGCCCGCCGCGCGGATCTGCTCGGCGGCCGTGTGCACCGTGCCCTCGAGCTTCGGATGCGGGGTGTCGGTCTTCGCCAGCATCGCGATGTTCGCGCCGTCGGCCGCGGCTCGGAGGGCGATCGCGAGCCCGATGCCGCGGCTGCCGCCGGACATCAGGATGGTCTTGCCTGCCAGTGTGCTCATCGGGTCACCTTCTCGTGTGGAGATCGTCGCGGATCGGATCGGATGCGATCGGATGCTCAGCGCGGCGCCATGCGGATCGCACCGTCGAGCCGGATCGTCTCGCCGTTCAGATAGCCGTTCTCGACGATCTGCTGCACGAGCGATGCGTACTCGTCGGGGCGACCGAGCCGCGAGGGGAACGGCACCTGCTGACCGAGCGAGTCCTGCGCGGCCTGCGGCAGCCCCATGAGCATGGGCGTCTCCATGATCCCCGGAGCGATGGTGCAGACGCGGATGCCGTCGCGGGCGAGCTCGCGCGCGACGGGCAGCGTCATGGCGTGCACGCCACCCTTCGAGGCCGAGTAGGCGGGCTGCCCGATCTGGCCGTCGAACGCCGCGACGCTGGCGGTGTTGACGATCACGCCGCGGTCGCCGTCGTCGGTCGGATCGTTCTTCGCGATGACCGCCGCGGCCTGGGACAGCACGTTGAACGTGCCGATGAGGTTGATGCGCACGATGCGCTCGAAGTCGGCGAGGACCGCGGGGTTGCCGTCGCGGTCGAGGACCTTGGCGGGCGGCGCGATGCCCGCGCAGTTCACGACGATGCGCAGCGGTGCGGCTGCCTGCGCGGCTGCCGCGGCATCCGCCGCGTCCTCCGCGCTCGTGACGTCGCCGCCGTGGAAGACACCACCCAGCTCTGCGGCGATGTCGGCGCCCGACGACGAGGGCAGGTCGAGGATCGTGACGACGGCGCCGGCTGCGGCCAGGCGACGAGCGGTGGCGAGACCGAGTCCCGACGCACCGCCGGTGACGAGAGCTCCCGAGCCCTGGATCTGCATGCGGTTCCCCTTCGAACGAGATGCGACTGAGTGTCAGCCTACCCGATTCCCAGTACCGCGCCGAGGGCTCGGGATACGCTGAACCCGTGAGCATACCGGCATCCTCCATCGAGGTCCCCGGGCGCGTGATCGTCCTCGCCGACGGTGCGGGGATCACGCCGGTGTGGCGCAACGGCATCGGCGGCCTGACCTTTCGCACCGACGACGGCCGGTACATCAAGTGGGGGCCGCACGACCTCGAGGCGAACATGCGCGACGAGGCGGAGCGCATGCGCTGGGCCCGGCGGTGGATCGCCGTTCCCGACGTGCTCGACCAGGGTCAGGACGCCGACCACGAGTGGCTCGTGACGGCCGCGCTCCCCGGGCGCAGCGCGGTCGACCCCCGGTGGAGCGACGACCCGGACACCGCGGTCAGGGCGGTGGGCGAGGCGCTGCGCGCCCTGCACGACGCGCTTCCGGTCGACGACTGCCCGTGGACCTGGGATCCGGAGTCGCGCATCGCGAACGCCGCAGAACGGGGCACCGTGGTCGCGGACGACCTCCTCGTCGCTCCGCCCGTCGACCGGCTCGTGGTCTGCCATGGCGATGCGTGCATGCCGAACACGCTCCTGGACGACGCCGGTCGCCCGCTCGCCCACGTCGATCTCGCAGCCCTCGGCGTGGCCGACCGGTGGGCGGACATCGCGGTGGCCTCGATGAGCACCGTCTGGAACTTCGGGCCGGGGTGGGAGGACACGCTCATCGAGGCCTACGGCGTCGCCCCCGACCAGAGCCGCCTGGAGTATTACCGGCGGCTCTGGAACGAGAGCTGACGAGCGGATGCTCAGGCGGGCGTGTCCGCCGGAGCATCCTCGTCGTCGTGGACGATCACCCGGATCTCCGAGATGCGGCGGCGGTCGACCGCGGTCACGCGGATCGTCGCACCGGGCACCTCGACGCTGTCTCCGACCACCGCGAGGCGGCCGAGCAGCTCGGTCACGAAGCCCGCGACGGTGTCGGAGGCACCGCGGGGCAGCGCGATGCCGGTGAGCTCGGCGAAGTCCTGCAGGTTGAGGCGCCCGTCGAGCGAGCCGCCGGCGGCGGGCACGCGCTCCTCGGCGTCGTATTCGTCGAAGATCTCGCCGACGACCTCCTCCACGAGGTCCTCGAGCGTCACGATGCCGTCGGTGCCGCCGTACTCGTCGACCACGACCGCGATGTGGTGCCCGGCGGCGCGCAACCGTGTGAGCGTCGGGAGCACGCGTGCCGTCGAGGGCAGGTACTCGACCGGGCGCACGAGTCCGTCGACCGTGCGGCTCGCGTCCTCGGCCGCGGCCTCGAACAGATCGCGCACGTGCACGAAGCCCACGATGTCGTCGATCGACTTGTCGACGACGGGGTACCGCGAGAACGGCAGCTCCTTCGCCTGGGTCATCGCCTCGGCGAGGGTCGCGGCGCCGTCGATCGCGACGACCTCCGGACGCGGGCGCATGACCTCGCTGACCTGACGGCCGCGCAGCGACAGCACGTCGTCGAGGATGCGGCGCTCGTCGTCGGGCAGGCTCTGATGGGTCGCGACGATGTCGCGCAGCTCCTCGTCGCTGAGCTCGTCGGCGGTCTTGTGCGGATCGCCGCCGAGCAGACGCACGAGCGCGTTGGTCGACACGGACAGCAGCCAGATGACCGGGCGCATGACCGTGGCGAAGCCGTCGAGCACGGGCGCCACGGCGTACGCGAACTGCGCGTTGCGCTGGATGGCGAGGCGCTTGGGCACGAGCTCGCCCAGCACGAGCGACAGGTACGCGATGAGGAGCGTGAGGAGCACGGTCGCGAGCGTCATCGAGAGCTGCTCGGTCGCACCGAGGTTCTCGAGCAGCGGCGCGACGGACGGCGCGATCGAGGTCGCACCGTACGCGGCCGACGCGAATCCGGCGACCGTCACACCGATCTGCACCGCCGAGAGGAATGTGTTCGGGTTGCGGGCCAGGCTCGCGACCTTCTCGCCGCGCCTGCCGCGGGCGGCGATGGCGTTGATCTGGCTCTCACGCAGCGTGACGAGTGCCATCTCCGTCGCGGCGAACACGCCGCCGACGAGGACGAACACGAACACGAGTGCGATGTTCCACAGGAGGTCGCCCATCATCGGATGGCCTCACCGGGAGCGGGGGTGCCCGAGGTCGTTCGGGCGCCGGGTCTGTCGGGGTCTGCGGACGCGTCGGATCGGCGCGAGGTGTTCACGTGTCTTCCTTCTGTGTGTGGGTGATGGTCGGTGGAGCAAATGGTCAGTGCGTGTCGGACGGGAGGGTGCCGGTGGGGCCGGTTCCCGCCTCGAGCCCCTCGGCACGCGCGTCCTTGCGGGTCTTCAGCAGGCTCGCCGCGGTCGCGACGGCGATCGTGAGGCCGATGAAGAGCAGCGAGAACCAGATCGGGATCTCGGGAACCCAGAGCAGCGGCTCTCCGCCGTTGACGAACGGCAGCTCGTTGACGTGCAGGGCGTGCATCACGAGCTTCACGCCGATGAAGGCGAGGATGACCGCGAGGCCCTGGGCGAGGTACACCAGGCGCTGCAGCAGTCCGCCGATGAGGAAGAACAGCTGACGGAGACCCATGAGGGCGAAGGCGTTCGCCGTGAAGACGATGTACGCCTCCTCGGTCAGGCCGTAGATCGCGGGGATCGAGTCGACCGCGAAGATCAGGTCGACGAAGCCGATCGCGACGATGACGAGAAGCATCGGGGTGACGTAGCGGCGGCCGTCGCGCTTGACCGTCAGACGGTCGCCGTTGTACTCGTCGCTCACCGGCAGGATACGGCGGACGAAGCGCATGAAGCGTCCGTTCGCGGGGTTGTGGTCGCCGTCGACGAACGCCTGGCGATACGCGAGCACGAGCAGCAGCGCGCCGAACAGGTAGAAGATCCACGAGAAGTTCTCGATCAGCGTGGCACCGAGCGCGATGAACGCGCCGCGGAGGATGAGCGCGATCACGATGCCGATCATCAGCACCTTCTGCTGGTAGATCCGCGGCACCGCGAAGCCGGTCATCACGATGAGGAACACGAAGAGGTTGTCGATCGACAGCGCCTTCTCGGTCAGGTAGCCGGCGAAGTACTCACCGCCGAACTCCCAGCCCGAGACGACGCCGATGCCGACGCCGAACAGCAGCGCGAGGCCGATGTAGAAGGCCGACCAGCGGGCGGACTCGCCGATGGTGGGCTCATGGGGCTTCCGCACGTGCACGAAGAACTCGTACACGAAGAAGGCGATCGTGATCGCGATCGTGATGATCCACACGAGGGGGGTGATGTTCACAAGGGTCTCCGAGACATGACGCGACGAGGTCTACGCCAAAGTCTTCTCCATCTTCGATCGGAATCGAAGACCGGGGACCCGGGATGCAGGGACATCCGTAATGACGAGCCGCCCGTGGTGGAGTACTCCCCTTGGGTTCACTCGATGGTAGCGAACGCCCGCGAATCGCACCTATGAGAATGCTGAATGCCGGCGCTCCGGCATACTCGTCGGGCCATCAGGCGGTCGGGCCGAGGATGAAGTTCCATGCTCCCGCCCAGACGGAGACGGCGATCGCGAGCGCGGGGATCACCGCCGCGACGGCGATCAGGAGGGTGTCGCGGCGGCCCCAGACCGACGGCCGCGCCCAGGAGCGCTGACCCTCTCCGCCGAAACCGCGCGCCTCCATGGCTGTCGCGAGCGACGAGCCGCGCCGGATCGCGAGGACGAAGAGCGCGAACGCCATGCCGAAAGCCCGCCGGATGCGCCCCTCGTCGGCGACGCCGCGGGCTCGCCGCGCGAGCGCGAGGGCCCGCCAGTCCTCGGCGAGGAGTCCGAGCATCCGCATCCCGGCGAGAGCGCCGACCACGAAGCGCGAGGGCAGCTTGGCGCGCTGCGCGAGATCGTCGGCGAGGTCGGTCGGATCGACCGTCACGAACAGCACTACCGCGGGCAGCCCGATCGCGAGCACGCGCACCGCGGTCGCCGCGGCGAGCGCGAGGGACCCGTCGCTGACCCGCATGACCAGCCACTCGAAGTGCACGGTGCCGCTCGTCGCGCCGTAGAGCGCGATCGTCACGGCGCTCAGCGGAGCCGCGATCCAGAGGACGGCCGTGCGGGTCCAGAACTCCCGCGCGCGGAGCCCCGCGAGCAGCAGGAGCGGGAGCTCGAGCAGGAGGGCGACGGATGCCGAGACGACGTCGATCGACAGGACCAGCGGCAGCGCGATGAGCAGGGCGGCGATGAGCTTCGCCAGCGCGGATCGCGGAGCGATGGGGCCGGTGCGGTCGACGCGTGCGGTGAGCGGATCGATCACGGGCCGACCTCGACCGTTCGGGCGTGGAGCGCAGACAGCACGGCGTCGTCGTGGCTGATCGCGACGACGGCCGCCCCCTCGTCCCGCAGGCGGGCGATCAGGGCGACCAACTCGGCCCAGGTCACGGCGTCCTGTCCGAACGTGGGCTCGTCGAGCACGAGCATCCGAGGTCGGGTCGCGAGGGCCGCGGCGACCGTGAGCCGCCGCTTCTCGCCACCCGAGAGCGTGTAGGGGTTGGCATCGGCGAGGGCTGCGAGACGGAGCCGGGAGAGGAGGTCGTCGGTGCGGGCCGCGATCTCGGCCTCGCCGAGCTTCAGCGCTCGGGGGCCGACCGACAGCTCCTCGCGCACGGTCTTCGCGAGCAGCTGGTGCTCGGGCGTCTGCAGCACGGTCGCGATGCGCGTGAGGAGCGCTCGGGAGCTCCACCGGAACGGATCTCGCCCCTCGCCCTGCGCCAGCTCGGGCGTCGCCGTCACCCGACCGCTCTCCGCGGGGATCAGACCCGCGAGCGTGAGACCGAGCGTCGACTTGCCCGCGCCGTTCGGACCCGTCACACCCAGAACCTCGCCCGCGCGGACCTCGAGGTCGAACGGTCCGGCGACCGGCAGCCCGCGACGGCGTGCGACGGTCACGCCGTGCGTCTCGAGGAGCGTCTCCCCCGGTGCGCGTGCCGGGGCCGACGGCACGGTCGGCGGGTGCCCGGGCACCCAGACCCCGGATGCCGCGAGCTCGGCGCCGCGCGCTCCGAGCACGTCGTCCGGAGTGCCGTCGGCGAGGACGACCGTGCCACCGGGGTCGGCTCCGAGAACGATCACCCTGTCGACGAGCGGCAGCCAGACGTCGATGCGGTGCTCGATGACCACGAGGGTCGCGCCGGTGGCGTCGAGCGCCGCGCCGACGGCATCCCGCACGTCCCGCACCCCGGCGGGATCGAGGTTCGCCGTCGGCTCGTCGAGCAGGATCGCGCCCGGCCTCATCGCGAGCACGCCCGCGAGGGCGAGCCGTTGCTTCTGCCCGCCCGACAGCGCGGCGGTCGAGCGATCCAGCGGAACGTGGAGCTCGACGGCATCCAGCGCCTGTCGGACTCGGGGCCAGATCTCGTCGCGCGGGACGCCGAGGTTCTCGCATCCGAACGCGACGTCGTCGCCGACCCGCGCGAGGATCGTCTGGGTGTCGGGGTCCTGCAGCACCATGCCCACGCGCCCGCGCGCCTGCGACGCGGGAGCTCCGTCGACGAGGAGAGCGCCGGAAGTCTCGCCCTCATCCGCGCCGCCGAGCACCCCGCCGAATCCCTGCAGCAGCGTCGACTTCCCCGAACCCGAGGCGCCGAGGAGCAGCACGCGCTCGCCCTGTTCGATGCGGAGGTCGACCTCGCGCACCGCCCAGCGGAGGCGCGTCGCATAGCGCCACCCCCATCCACGGGCCTCGAGGGTGGCCGGTCTGATCGGCGAGGTCACACGCGTGCAGTGACCTCGCGACCGGCGGCGAACCGGCCGAGGGCTCCCGTCGCGGCGAGCCCGCGGGCGATGAGCCAGGCGCCGAGACCCGCGATCACCGCACCCGAGATCGTCGTGGAGACGATGTAGACCGAGGTGAAGAGCGTGTCCGCACCGGCGTACCAGAGGATGCGGTCGTTGATGCCGCACGCGAGGCCTGCACCGGCACCCGCGAGCATCGCGACCGGCAGGCGCCAGACGCCGTACAGGAAGAGGAGGAAGATCAGCTCGGCGCCGAGCCCCTGGACGAGCCCCGACACGATCGTGAGCGGTCCCCACGCGTTGCCCACCAGCGCGGAGATGATCGCGGCGACCAGCTCCGTGTAGAGCGCGGCGCCCGGCTTGCGGATGATCAGCGCGCCGAGGACTCCGGCGATCAGCCAGGGGCCCGCCAGCAGACCCTGGACTCCCGGGAGGAGCGGCTTCAGGATGCTGCTCGGCACCTCGTAGCCGACGTTCCAGAGCAGGAAGATCAGCGCGCACGCGACGGCGATGACGCTGGCGACGACGATGTCGACGACCCGCCAGCGCCAGAGTTCTGGGCGACCGAGGCCCTTCGACGGCTGCGTGACCGATGCCGATCCCGTAGTGGATCCGGACGTGGATGTACTCATCTGTGACTCCTCCCTGCGCTGGCATGACCCAGATCAGGTTCGACGGTCGAAGCGCGATTCGCTCCCTCTCAGCCCGGCTCGCCGGACTCCCGTGGTGTGAACCTCCATCCTAGCCAGTGGCGACACTCCCGTGCACTCGTCGTCCAGCGCCGCTGATCCGAGTGCGAGTTCGGTACCGTGTGGGGGTGACCGCTCCAGAATCCGCCGAGGCCACGTCGGGCGCGCCCGCGCTCAAGACCCCGACGGAGCGCGAGGACCCGCTCGCGGCGCTCCGGTCGCCGGACTCGCTCGATTCGCTCGACCACGAGGACATGACTCCTGACGCGCGCTGGGCCGAGGAGGGCACGGCGGCGACCGCGCTGACCTGGGTCGACCCCGCCGACGTGGCTCTGCATTCGGGTCAGGAGACGCTCGACGAGGACCTCAGCGCGGAGAGCGGCGGAGTGCTGCTGAAGGGTGCGCGTCTGCACTCCCGTGCGGCCGGCCCGGCTGTGCTGGTCCCGTTCGGGCTGCTCGTCGTCCTCGGCGGAGCGTACACCGGCACGACGATGCTGTGGCCGCTGCACGAGGTCGCGCCGACCGTGCAGGCGGTCGAGTTCACTCCGGCATCCGCGCCCGCGGCGGAGATCCTCTGGCCCGCGCAGGGCAGTGCGGCCGTCGGCATCGGCGGCATCAGCACTCTGGCGTCCTCGGCCGATCAGGCCGTGATCGCGAGCGTCACCAAGGTCGTGTCGAGCATGATGGTGCTCGATGCCATGCCGCTCGCCGTCGGTGAGCAGGGCCCCGAGTTCGGCTTCACCAGGGCCGACAATCTGGCGTACTGGCAGTACCGGCGCTCGGACCAGTCGGCACTCGATGTACCCGTGGGCGGAACGCTCACGCAGTACCAGATGCTGCAGGGGACGCTACTGGGATCCGCGAACAACTACATCGACCGGCTGACCAGGGAGATCTGGGGGTCGGATGCGGCCTTCGCGTCGGCCGCCTCGGTCTGGCTGCGCGACCGCGGACTCGACGGCATCACGATCGCGACGCCTTCGGGCTTCGACGCTCGGAACACGGCGACGCCCGAGGCCCTCGTCGCGCTCGCGGAGACGGCCATGAAGAACCCGGTGTTCGCCGGCATCGTCGGGACGCCCTCGGTCGAGCTGCCGGGAGCCGGGCTCGTGGTGAACACCAACGGGATGCTGGCCGACTTCGGCGTGGTCGGGGTCAAGACCGGCACCCTGGACGAGAGCTGGAACCTGCTGACCGCGAAGGACGTGACGGTCGACGACACGACGGTGCACCTGTACACGGCGGTGCTCGGCCAGGTCGGCGACGCGGAGCGCCTCGCAGAGACTCGCGCGCTTTTCGCGCAGGTCGAGACGGCGCTGGCCGCGCAGGAGCCTGCGATCCCGGAGGGCACCGTCATCGGATCGGTGACCACTCTGTGGGGCACGACCATCGACGTCGTCACGGACGCGGATGCCGACATCATCCTGTGGAACGGCGGAAGCCCGCAGGTCACCCCCGAGTTCGACCTCGGCGATCGCCGCGAGGCCGGCGACCAGGTGGGTGTGCTCACGAGCGTCGGACCGTTGAACACCGGGACGACACCCCTCGTGCTCGCGGACGAGGTCGAGGGGCCGAGCCCGTGGTGGCGCCTCACGCACCCGCTCGAGCTCCTCGGCATCAGCGACCCGCAGCGCTAGTCGTGCGCCCGCGCCCGCGCCCCGCGCCTGCGCCCCGCGCCT
>JAZBLS010000070.1:0-15874 GCA_037033365.1 Actinomycetota bacterium
CGTACTGGAAGTCCCACGCCCACTGCTTGGCGATGGCCGTGATCTCGACGTCGGGGTCGTCCCACTTCGTCTCGATCGCCGCCTGGTCGCGCGCGGTGAAGAAGAACATGCCCAGCACGAGGATCAGCGGCACGATCGTGTAGAAGATCTCGATCGGCATGTTGTAGCGCATCTGCACCGGCAGGCCGGTCTGTCCCTTGCGGCGGCGGTACGCGATCGCGGCCCAGGCCATGAGGGCCCAGGTGATCACGCCGACGGCGAGCAGGACGATCCAGGAGTTCACCCAGAGCGAGGACACGCGCTCGGTCTGGTTGGTGACAGCAGGCTCACCCTCCACGAAGCCCGGAAGATAGCCGTTCAGCTCGGTGGCAGTACATCCCGCCAGGGCCACGGCTGCCGCTACTCCCAGAGGAAGAGCGGCCCAACGAAGGCGGCGTTTCGAGGGCACGATGCACCTTTCAGATTGCGGACAGGGCACACCCAAGTCTAGGGCAACCTCACACCTGATTCATGCCAACCATGCAGGTTGGCGGGGCTCCCGGTCAGTGGAAGCTGTCACCGCACGCGCAGCTTCCTGCGGCGTTCGGGTTGTCGATCGTGAAGCCCTGCTCCGAGATCGTGTCCTTGAAGTCGATGGACGCGCCGTCGAGGTACGGGACGCTCATGTTGTCGACGATGACCTCCACGCCGTCGAAGTCGACGGTCTCGTCGCCCTCGAGGTAGCGCTCGTCGAAGTAGAGCTGGTAGATCAGACCCGAGCATCCGCCGGGCTGCACGGCGACGCGCAGGCGCAGGTCGTCGCGGCCCTCCTGCTCGAGGAGGTTCTTGACCTTCGTGGCGGCGGCATCGGTCAGCTTGACGCCGTGGGACTGGGTGGACTCTGCTGCAGTCAGGGTGGTGTCGGTCATGTCGCTCCTTGGGACGGGCCGTGCTCGCACGGCTGGTGACTCGATTTTACCCTCCGCGCGGGCGAAGGGGTCAGATGACGATGTCGTTCATGCGCGAGAGCAGGAGGGCCTCGGTCGCGATCGCGTGACGGAACGTGTCCAGATGCAGCGACTCGTTCGGGCTGTGCGCGCGGGAGTGCGGATCCTCGACCCCCGTCACGAGGATCTGGGCCTCGGGGAACTCGCGCACCAGATCGGCGATGAACGGGATGGAGCCGCCCACGCCGAGGTCGAGCGGCGCGACGCCGTAGCCGTCGCGCATGGCATCCCGCGTCAGGGCGACGGCCCAGCCGCTCGTGTCGACCAGGAAGCCGTTGCCGAGATCGACGTCGGAGAAGGTGAGCTCGGCGCCGAACGGCGCGTGCGCGCGCAGGTGGCTCTCCAGGGCCGCGTAGGCCTCCTCCCCCGACTGCCCGGGGGCGACGCGCGCGCTGATGACGACGGAGACCTCAGGGGTGAGGGTGTTGGATGCCGCAGCGACGCTCGTGGCGTCGATGCCGATGACCGTGACGGAGGGCTTGTTCCAGATGCGTCCGAGGATCGTGTCGTTCCCGATGGGCGAGACGCCGGGCAGGAGCCCGGTCTCGTCGCGGAGCGTCTCCTCCGTGTAGTCGGGAGTGTCGGCATCCCGTTCCGTCATGCCCTCGACAGCGACCGAGCCGTCCGCATTCCAGAGCGTGGACAGCATGGTGACCGTCGCCATCATGGCGTCCGGCACCGCGCCGCCGAACATGCCGGAGTGCGACGCGTGGTCGAGGGTGCGGACGCGCACGGTGAAGCGCGCGTTGCCGCGCAGCGAGACGGTGAGGCCCGGCGTGACCGAGTCCCAGTTGCCGGAGTCCGCGACGACGATCGCGTCGGCGCGCAGCGCGTCCTTGTTGTCGGCCAGGAACTGCGCGAAGGAGCGGGAGCCGTACTCCTCCTCCCCCTCGATGAACAGCGCGACGCCGAGGTCGAGGTCGTCTCCGATCGCCTCGGCCACCGCGCGAAGGGATGCGATGTGCGCCATGATCCCCGCCTTGTCGTCGGCCGCGCCGCGTCCGTAGAGGCGGCCGTCGCGCACGGTCGGCTCGAACGGCGGCGTCTCCCACAGCGCGTCGTCTCCCGGAGGCTGCACGTCGTGGTGCGCGTAGAGGAGGATCGTCGGCTTGCCGTTGCGGGCGGCACGCGTGGCGAGCACCGCCGGCTGCCCCGTCTCGTCCGTGCCGGGGATCGCCGCACGGAGGATGCGCACCTCGTCGAACACACCCGTCTGAGTCGCGAGAGCGGCGACAGCCTCAGCGCTCCGCTCGAGCTGCGTCTGGTCGAAGGCCGGCCACGCCATGCCGGGGATCCGGACAAGGTGACCGAGGTCGCTCAGCGCGGACGGGATGCCCGTCGCGACGGCCTCGAGGAGCGCGGGCTCGCGGTCCCGGGAGAGATTCTGGTCGTCGGGGAGAGCGGGAGAAGTCATGCGAGTAATCTTAAGGTGATCCGCCTTCACTGAACCGAGGAACCTCGTGGCCATTTCCCCCACCTCCCCTTCGACGAACGACGACGCTCCCGAGACGCCCGCCGCGGGCAAGGGGCGCGCCACGCCGACCCGTGCGGAGCAGGAGGCGGCCCGTCGTCGGCCGCTGGTCGCGAACACCAAGGAGGCGAAGGCCGCAGCGCGTGCCGACCTCAACGAGCGTCGCAACCGCGCACAGGCGGGGCTCGCCGCCGGCGAGGAGAAGTACCTCCCGGCCCGCGACAAGGGCCCGCAGCGCCGTTGGGTCCGCGACTACGTGGATGCCGGATGGCACCCCGCGGAGTTCGTCATGGGCGTCATGGTGCTGGTGATCCTCATCTCCCTGCTCCCCGCCAACCTCGCGATCGGCGGCTTCGCCATCGCGGGCTGGGCCTACCTCGTGATGATGGCCTACCTGATCCTCGCGATCGGCGGCATGGTGCTCCTCGCCATTCGCGTGAAGCGCAAGGTCGCGGCGAAGTTCGGTCAGGAGCGCATGGAGCGCGGCCTCGGCTGGTACGCCGCGATGCGTTCGCTGCAGATGCGGTTCATGCGCCTCCCCAAGGCTCAGGTCAAGCGCGGCGACTACCCCGCCTGACCCTCGGACACGACAGAGGCGCCGCCTGCTCTCCGGAGCGGACGGCGCCTCTTCTGTTCCCGTGTACCCGCGATCGTCGACCCGGCGCCTTCCCGTCGACCCGGTGGGAAATCCGCGCGCACTAGCTACCGGGTCGACGGCGTCATACCGGGCGGCCGCGCGTCCGCATGCTCGCCGACGCCCTCCCCGGCCGTCCACGCCCCACCGGAGACGCGCCTGCCAGGTGGGGCGTCGGCGCGCAGGTGGGGCGTCGGCATCTGGCGCGATCGCGCACCGGCGTTCGCGGCAGGGGTGCGGGGTCGAAAACTCACCTACCCCGCACTGCGGGGTCGAAAACGCACTTCCGGAGGCCGATTCGGATGCGAAATCGACCCTGCGCCGGCGCCCGGAGGGGCGGATGCTCGGACGCGGCGCGCGGACGAGACGCTCGGAGTCAGCGCGCGGCCAGGCCGCGGTTGATCTCGCGGCCCCAGAACGGACCTCGGTAGAGGAACGCCGTGTAACCCTGGACCAGGGTCGCGCCGGCCTCCAGCCGCTCCTGGACGTCGGATGCCGTCTCCACTCCCCCGACCGCGATGACGCAGAAGCCCTCGGGAACCGCCGTGCGGACGAGGCGGAGCACCTGGAGCGAGCGCTCCTTGAGCGGAGCACCAGAGAGACCACCTGCACCGGCGGCCTCGACCACGGCGGCGTCCGTGATCAGCCCGTCGCGACTGATGGTGGTATTGTGCGCGATGATGCCGGCGAGCCCCTCGTCGACCGCCAACCGCGCGATCGCGGTGATCTCGTCATCCGCGAGGTCGGGGGCGATCTTGACCAGGAGCGGCGTGGATCCGGCGGCCTCGTGCACCGCTCGCAGCAGCGGGGCCAGCGTCTCCACGGCCTGGAGACCGCGGAGGCCCGGGGTGTTCGGCGAGGAGACGTTGACGGCGAGGTAGTCCGCGAGGGGCGCGAGCCGCTCGGCGGAGGCGACATAGTCCGCGGTCGCGTTCTCGACGTCGACCACGCGGCTCTTGCCGATGTTGACGCCGATCACGGTGTCGGGCGCGCCGCGCCGGAGCTTCGCCAGGCGGCGAGCCGCGGCATCCGCTCCGAGATTGTTGAATCCCATGCGGTTGATCAGCGCACGGTCCGGAATGAGACGGAACAGACGCGGTCGCGGGTTGCCGTCCTGCGGGATGGCTGTGACGGTCCCGACCTCGACATGACCGAATCCGAGCGCCGCGAGACCGCGCACGCCCACGGCGTTCTTGTCGAAGCCGGCCGCGATGCCGAACGGCGACGGGAATGTGAGCCCCAGGGCCTCGACGCGCAGCGACGGATCGGGCTTGGTCAGCGCCCGGGTCGCCCAGGAGAAGGGCGGGACGCCGAGCACGCGGATCACCGCCATGCCGGCGTGATGGGCGAACTCGGAGTCGAAGCGCGACAGGACAGCGCGGAAGAGCAGCGGATACATCACTGCCAGATTACCGGTCGGCGGGTGCCTCTTCCGCGTGGTCTGCCCGGAGATCGGTGATCGCGCTCTCGAAGTCCTCGAGCGAGTCGAAGGCCTGGTAGACGCTCGCGAACCGGAGGTAGGCGACCTCGTCGAGGTCGCGAAGTGGTCCGAGGATCGCGAGCCCGATCTCATTGGTGTCGAGCTGGGAGACACCGGTCTGACGGACCGCCTCCTCGACCCGCTGCGCGAGGATCGCGAGGTCCGCCTCGGTCACCGGCCTTCCCTGGCAGGCCTTGCGGACGCCGGAGATGACCTTCTCGCGAGAGAAGGGCTCCATCACGCCCGAGCGCTTGATCACGTTGAGACTCGCGGTCTCCGTCGTGGTGAATCGCCCGCCGCACTCGGGGCACTGACGGCGCCTGCGGATCGACAGACCGTCGTCGCTGGTACGGGAATCGATGACCCGGGAGTCGGAGTGACGGCAGAAGGGGCAGTGCATCTGACCGATCCTACGCCGTGAACCGGGCCTCGATCGCCTCGCCGTGCGCGGGCAGCACCTCGGTGTTCGCGAGAGCGACGACACCCCTGCGCACCTCGGCGAGGGCGGCGCGATCGTA
This sequence comes from Actinomycetota bacterium, assembly GCA_037033365.1. GTDB lineage: Bacteria > Actinomycetota > Actinomycetes > Actinomycetales > Microbacteriaceae > Microbacterium. The sequence continues at coordinate 5,090 of JAZBLS010000070.1, forward strand.
CGAGATGACCTGCTGAGGCCGCAGGAATGTGTACGCACCGAGTCCCGGCGCGTAGCGGGCCTGACCGCCGGTCGGGAGGACGTGGTTACTGCCTGCCATGTAGTCGCCGAGGCTCACGGGCGTCTGGTCGCCGACGAACACGGCTCCGGCGCTCGTGAAGGAGGATGCCGCCTCCTCGGCGTCCTCGAGGTGCAGCTCCAGGTGCTCGGGCGCATAGGCGTTGCTGAACCGCGTCGCGGCGTCGCGACCGTCGACGAGCACGATCGCCGACTGCGGTCCGTCGAGCGCGACGGAGACGCGGGTGGCGTGGCGTGTCGCCGCGGCCTGTCGAGCGACCTCGGCCGCCACCCGGTCGGCGAGCTCGGGGGAATCGGTGACGAGCACGGCGGAGGCCTGCTCATCGTGCTCAGCCTGGCTGACGAGGTCGGCCGCCACGAGTCGGGCGTCCGCCGCGGCATCGGCAACCACAAGGATCTCGGTCGCGCCGGCCTCCGAGTCCGTCCCGACCACACCGGCCACCGCGCGCTTGGCGGAGGCGACGTAGTTGTTCCCAGGCCCGGACACGACGTCGACCGGGTCGAGCCCGATCGAGGCGACGCCGTGCGCGAAGGCTCCGATCGCCCCCGCACCTCCCATGGCGTACACCTCGGTGACACCGAGCAGTCCTGCCGCCGCGAGGATCGTCGGGTGGACCCGACCGTCCTGGTCGTCCTGCGGCGGCGACGCGAGCGCGATCTGCTCGACGCCGGCGACCTGCGCAGGCACGACGTTCATGATGACGCTGGACGGATACACGGCCTTGCCGCCCGGGATGTACACGCCGACGCGGTGCACCGGCTGCCAGCGCTGCGTGATGCGGGCGCCCTCGCCGATCTGGGTGACCTGGTCGGCCGGAACCTGCGCAGCGGAAGCGATGCGAACCCGCCGGATGGCCTCCTCGAGCGCAGCGCGCACCTCGGGGTCGAGCTCCTCCAGGGCGCGGGAGATGTGCTCGGCGGGGACGCGCACGTCGTGACCCGTGACCCGGTCGAAGCGCTCGGCCTGCTCGCGCAGCGCCGCCTCTCCCCTGTCCCTGACGTCCTCGACGATACGGGCGGCCGTATCGAGAGCCTCGGCTCGCGCCTGAGCGGCCCGGGGAACGGCGGCGAGCATGTCAGCCGGCGAGAGCTCGCGCCCTCGCAGATCGATCGTGCGCAAGATCAGCCCTTCGTGATGTCTGCGATGTCGTGCAGGTAGCCGATGCGTCCGTCGTCATGGCGCACGACATAGGCCCCACCACGGTCCTCGATCACGAGCGCCCACGCGCTCGGTCCGATGCGGAAGATCGCCTCGCCACGCTCGTCGTGCACGTCACGCTCGGTGGGTGCGAGGACCCAGAACGGCTGGGCGTCGGCGCCGACGGGAGTCGCGGCCTCCGCGGTCGGCTCGTCGATCTCGGAGATCACGGAAGTCTCGGCGAACTCCTCGTACGTCTGCGCCCGGGCCCCGAGCAGTGACTCGATGCTGCCGGTGTCGGAGACGATCTCGGGGTCCTGGGCGGGTCGGGGCTCCTGCTCCCGCTTTTGGTCCTGCTCCTGCTCCTGCTCCTGGCTCCAGGTGCGACGCGAGTACGTGGGGACGTACTCCTCGTCGGAGGTGGTCTGCTCCGTGCCGGTCCCCCCGCCCGAGGCGTGGGAGGCGAGGGGCACCTGTGAGGAGACGTCGAGCCGCGCGACCTCGTCGGTGGCCTCGAGGCCCGACAGCTCGATGTCGAGTGCGGGGTCGACAGCAGGGGTCGTCGATGCGGTTGCAGGCTCGGCCACCGGCTCGTCGGCACCCCAAACGGCTGTGGGCTCATCCGCGCGCCACGCGGCGGTGGGCTCGTCGACCCGCCACTCCGGGCTGGTCGCGGGTGCGGCGGAGTCGACCGCCCCTGCGGCAGGGATCGTCGCTGCGTCCGCGCCCTCGTGCGCTGCCGGTGCCTCGTCGGTGGTAGCCGGTTCGGGACGGGGACGCGCGATGACGGGGCGCACAGGATTCGCGTTCCGGTGGGCGAGCGTCACGAGGCGACCGTGGAAGTCCTCCTTGAGACCCGGGACGAGCGGCGCGAAGACGGTCAGCACGACGAGGGCCAGGGCGGCGATGAGCTGCACGGCAGCGTTCCAGGGCAGCCCGAAGCCGTCGAAGGCGAGGGCGAACGCGATCGCGTTCCACAGCTCAGTGAGCCAGAACACCGCCGAGACGGAGAAGGCCACGGACGCGAACTGGTCGATCCCGAGCGACCCCACCCGACGGATACCGTCGGGCGAGAAGCGGCGCAGGACCAGCAGGAAGACCGCCACCGTGGGGAGGCCGATCGGCAGGATCCAGCGGATGCCGGTGCCCCAGATCGAGACGTCGGAGAGGTAGGGGAAGAACGACACGACGAAGGCGATGAACCACACGCCGACGATCAGCAGCTCACGCAGAGTGAATCCGAGGATGCCGTACTCGGGCGTCACCTCTTCGTCGTACAGCACTCCGTCGTCATCCGTGAAGGACTCGTCGAACTCTGCCGCAGCGGCGTCGGCCTCTGCGGGCTCGCCGTTCCAGGTGTTATCCGTGCTCATGGGGTGTCCTTTCGTCACGGTGCCCTGCCGAGGAGGCGGCGCACCCAACGCGTCCCGATATTACCCGGTGCGCCCGAACGGACGTCATCCGGATGTCACGCGGAGCCGTCGATTCCGTGTCGACTCAGCCGAGGCAGGTCGGCCCCAGCAGGGACTTGAGGTCCCCGAACAGGTCGGCGGAGACCTTGACCGGCATGGGAACGTCGAAGACCTTGGCCGTTCCGCCGCGATGCACTTTGAGCACGACCTCGGTGTCTCCGTTATGACGGCGGAGGACGTCGGCGAGCTCGTGCATCACGCGCTCGGTGGCGCGCTGCTCGGCGAGCACCAGCGACAGCGGCCCCGCGGCGTCGAACGAGCCGACGTCCGGGGCGAAGGCCGACTGCGCATGCAGGTTGAGGCCGTCGTCGCGCTTGGACACGCGACCGCGGACCGCGAGGATCGAGTCCTGCTGCAGGATGTGCTGGAACTCGGTGTAGGTCTTGCCCATGAACATGACCGTGACCTCGCCGTTGAAGTCCTCGACGGTGATCATGCCGTAGGGGTTGCCGCTCGCCTTGGCGACCCGGTGCTGCACGCTCGTCACGAGGCCGGCGACCGTGACCTGATCGCCGTCCTGCATGTCGTCGGAGTTGTTCAGGTCGTTGATCGAGATCGATGCGTGCTTGGCCAGCGGAACCTCGAGCCCCGCGAGCGGGTGATCGGAGACGTACAGGCCGAGCATCTCGCGCTCGAAGGCGAGCTTGTCCTTCTTGATCCACTCGGGGCGCGCGGGGACCTTCGCCGGCGCCGCCTCCTCCATCCCCTCGTAGAGGCTGTCGAAGTCGAATCCGATGGCGCCCTGGGCCTCGTTGCGCTTGCGGTCCACGGCGGCCTCGACCGCATCCTCATGGATCTCCATGAGCGCGCGTCGCGCGTCGCCCATCGAGTCGAAGGCCCCGGCCTTGATGAGCGACTCGACCGTGCGCTTGTTCGAGACGTGCAGGGGCACCTTGTCGAGGAAGTGATGGAAGGACGTGAACCGCTCCTCCTTGCGCGCCTGGATGATCCCCTCGACGACGTTGCTGCCGACGTTGCGCACGGCGCCCAGACCGAAGCGGATGTCGTCGCCGACGGCGGCGAAGAAGTTGATCGACTCCGAGACGTCCGGCGGGAGCACCTTGATTCCCATCCGACGGCACTCGTTCAGGTAGAGCGCCATCTTGTCCTTGGAGTCGCCGACGCTCGTGAGGAGCGCGGCCATGTACTCGGCGGGATAGTGCGCCTTGAGGTAGGCCGTCCAGTAGGAGACGACCCCGTACGCCGCGGAGTGCGCTTTGTTGAACGCGTAGTCGGAGAACGGCAGCAGGATCTCCCAGATCGCGTTGACGGCCCCGTCGGAGTATCCGTTCGCGTGCATGCCCGCCTGGAAGCCCTCGAACTGCTTGTCCAGCTCGGACTTCTTCTTCTTTCCCATCGCGCGGCGGAGGATGTCGGCCTGCCCGAGGGAGAAGCCGGCGACTCGCTGCGCGATCGCCATCACCTGCTCCTGGTAGATGATGAGGCCGTAGGACTCGTCGAGGATGTCGGCGAGCGACTCGGTGAACTCCGGATGGATCGGAGTGATCGCCTGCTGGCCGTTCTTGCGCAGTGCGTAGTTCGTGTGCGAGTTCGCCCCCATGGGGCCCGGGCGGTACAGCGCGATGAGCGCCGAGATGTCGCCGAAGTTGTCGGGGCGCATGAGACGCATGAGCGCGCGCATCGGGCCGCCGTCGAGCTGGAAGACGCCGAGGGACTCCCCTCGGCCCAGGAGGTCGTAGGCTCCGCGATCGTCGAGTGCGAGATGCTCGAGGTCGAGCTCCTCGCCGCGGTTGGTCCGGATGTTGTCGAGCGCGTCCGAGATGATCGTGAGGTTGCGGAGCCCCAGGAAGTCCATCTTGATCAGGCCGAGCGACTCGCACGACGGGTAGTCGAACTGCGTGACGATCTGGCCGTCCTGCTCGCGGCGCATGATCGGGATGATGTCGATCAGCGGCTCGGACGACATGATGACGCCGGCGGCGTGCACGCCCCATTGACGCTTCAGGCCCTCGAGCCCCTGGGCGCGGTCGAAGACCGTCTTCGCCTCAGGATCGGTCTCGATGAGCGCGCGGAACTCGCTCGCCTCCTTGTAGCGCTTGTGCGCGGGGTCGAACATGCCCCCGAGCTCCATGTCCTTGCCCATGACGGGGGGCGGCATCGCCTTGGTGAGCCGCTCTCCCATGCTGAAGGGGAAGCCGAGCACGCGGCCCGCGTCCTTCAGCGCCTGCTTCGACTTGATCGTGCCGTAGGTGACGATCTGCGCGACGCGCTCGGAGCCGTACTTCTTGGTCACGTACTCGATGACCTCGCCGCGGCGACGGTCGTCGAAGTCGACGTCGAAGTCGGGCATGGAGACGCGGTCGGGGTTGAGGAATCGCTCGAAGATGAGGCCGTGCTCGAGGGGGTCGAGGTCGGTGATCTTCATGGCGTAAGCGACCATCGAGCCGGCGCCCGAACCACGGCCCGGCCCCACGCGGATCCCGTTGTCCTTCGCCCAGTTGATGAAGTCGGCGACGACGAGGAAGTAGCCGGGGAACCCCATCTGCAGGATGATGCCGGTCTCGTACTCGGCCTGCTTGCGCACCTTGTCGGGGATCCCGCCCGGGTAGCGGTAGTGCAGACCCGCCTCGACCTCCTTGACGAGCCAGCTGTCCTCGGTCTCGCCGTCCGGCACGGGGAAGCGCGGCATGTAGTTGGCCGCGGTGTTGAACTCGACCTCGCACCGCTCGGCGATCAGCAGCGTGTTGTCGCAGGCCTCGGGGTGATCGCGGAACATCTGCCGCATCTCGGCGGCGGTCTTGATGTAGTACCCGTCACCGTCGAACTTGAAGCGGTTCGGGTCGTCCATGGTCGATCCGGACTGCACGCACAGGAGCGCCGCATGCGCGTCGGCTTCGTGCTGATGCGTGTAGTGCGAGTCGTTGGTCGCGACCAGGGGGATGTTCAGGTCTTTCGACAGGCGGAGCAGGTCGGTCATGACCCTGCGCTCGATCGAGAGGCCGTGATCCATGATCTCGGCGAAGTAGTTCTCCTTGCCGAACAGGTCCTGGAACTCCGCCGCCGCCGCGCGGGCGGCGTCGTACTGCCCGAGGCGGAGTCGGGTCTGGATCTCGCCCGACGGGCATCCCGTCGTCGCGATGAGGCCCTTGCCGTACGTCTGCAGCAGCTCGCGGTCCATGCGGGGCTTGAAGTAGTAGCCCTCCATGCTCGACAGCGAGCTGAGGCGGAAGAGGTTGTGCATGCCCTCGGTGCTCTGGCTCCACATCGTCATGTGGGTGTAGGCGCCGGAACCCGAGACGTCGTCGCTCTTCTGGTCGGGCGACCCCCACTGCACGCGGGACTTGTCGCTGCGGTGCGTGCCGGGCGTGACGTAGGCCTCGAGTCCGATGATCGGCTTGACGCCCGCGGCGTTGGCCGCCTTGTAGAACTCGAAGGCCGCGAAAGTGTTGCCGTGGTCGGTGACCGCGATGGCGGGCATGCCGTATTCGGCGGCCGCCTGCGTCATGGATCCGATCTTCGCCGCCCCGTCGAGCATGGAGTACTCGCTGTGCACGTGCAGGTGGACGAAGGAGTCGGATGCCATGCGTTCGAGTCTACTTTCGGCATCCGACATCGGGCGTCGCCGCAACGGGCTCCGACGTGGTTGGCAGAGTCGGAGCCCGTCGACTCACGGCGGTGCGTCGACGATCGTGGTGGGGCTCCCGAGCGAGCGCTGGATGATCTCGCTGTCTGTGCTCACACTATGTATTGCCCCGGAACGCGATTCCGGTTCGTTTCCCGTCACGGCGCGTCGTTCACGACCTCCGGCGAGTACACGGTGCTCATGTCCGGAACCGCATCCGGCACGAGGGCCGAACCGGACCCGGTGGTGACCGTCGTCTTGGTCACGATCCCCGTGCCGATGTCGATCGTCGCAGTACGACGCTGCACCGTGGGGTTGCCGGCGAGGTCGTCGACTGCAGTATCGACGGCGACCGTCACGGACTCGCCGTCCTCGCTCAGCACGACGAAACCGTCCAGCATGCTCAGGGCTGCATACATCGTCGAGCGAGCCTCGGGAGACCCACCATTGCGCGCCAGAAGGTCGATGAGCAGCCACCCGACCTTGACGTCGTCGGCCTCCGGCGGCGTGTCCTGGTGTTCGTCCATCCAGGTGATCAGCTGCGTCGGGTCCGTCGGCATCGCCTGGTAGAACGAGGTGAGAGAGTCGCCGGCGGGTGTGGGCCACGGCGCTCCGGCGCCGCCGAGCACCCCGTACGGCGCATAGGAGCTGTGAGCGACCTCCTGGCGGTACCGCTCTGCTCTCGGACCCGCGTCCGGGCCGAACAGATCGCCGATCTGGATCGGCTCCCCGAGGTATCGCCATTCCCCGTTCTGATCAGCCGGGATGTACGTCTCGTTGTTGCCCAGCGCGATCCACGCGTCGGTGGCGCTCGACCGATCAGCGGCGTACTCTCCCCAGCTCCCGTCCGCTGCGCTGTACACGGCCGCCGTCGTCGCCGTCCGGACGCGCAGGTACTGTCCCGGTGCCACGGTGAGACCGGTGAAGGTCGCAGCAGCCGCCCCTGCGGCGCCGAACGCACCTGCCGCCGTCAGCGGGGCGGAGGTGGGTTCGGGAGTCGGCTCGGTGGTGGCCTCCGGCCGGGGATCGCTGGACGGCGCGATCGTCGTGGACGGGACGGCCTCGATGCCGCCTGTCGTCGGGGTGAGGCTGCTCACGAGAAGCACGCCCGCCGTCACTGCGGCGCCCGCGCCCACCAACCCGCCTGCCACCAACCAGGCTCGGCGTGGCGCGCGTGACCGGGCGGGTCGCCCGTCTGCCGCCATCGCGCGGAGAAGTCGCTCTCGCGCCACCGCGATGTTCTCCTCCGCTCCGTCCACCTCGGGCCGAGTCCCCTGCACCTGATCGAAGATGTTCACTGCGCTCCCCCTGTCGCCTGCCCTGTGTGCGTCTGCGTCTTGCCGAAGGCCCGTGCTCTCCGCACGGGGTCCAGCCGCTCACGCACACGATTCAGTCTCGACCGCACGGTCCCGACCGGCACCCCGAGGGCGATCGCGATCTCCTCGTAGGTCATGCCCTGCCAGGCGTAGAGCAGGAGGGCCTCGCGGTCTCGCGTGTGCAGAGCGGCGATGCGGGATCTGAGCGCCAGGACTTCGCGCTCCGCGTCGAGCTTGCTCATCGCATCGTCGACGCCTCCATCGGACGCGTGATCTCCCCGCGCGACCCCGATGAACGAGCGCCAGTGCTGAGCCTCGACCGCCCTGTGCCGGCGGATGAGCCGCGAAGCGATCCCCAGCAGCCACGGGCCTGCGGTCTCGACGCCGAGGTCGAAGTCGGCCCGACGGCGGAACGCCACGAGGAAGGTCTCGCTGAGGACGTCCTCGGCCGCGTGACGGCCCACCCGATAGCTCGCGAACGCGTTGACCGCGCGGGCGTGCCGATCGAAGATCTCGGCGAAGGCCGCCGGCTGGTCGAGAGATCGTCGGATGATCTCGCTGTCTGTGCTCACACTGTCTATTGTCTGAGCACGACCATCGGGTTCACGGTTTCTCGAAACCGTGCTCAGCGCAGGTCTATGCGCATCAGCACGCGCGGGAACCCGTCGAGGACGGACCCCGTGTCCGCGACCTTCTCGAATCCAGCGCCCTCGAACAGCGCGCGTGTCCCGACGTACGCCATCGTGAGGTTCACCTTCTCGCCCGCGTTGTCGACGGGATACGCCTCGACGACGGGCGCCCCGCGCTCCCGCGCATACGCGACCGCACCCTCGATCAGGGCGTGCGAGATCCCCAGCTTGCGGTAGCCCGGTCGCACGCGAATGCACCACAGCGACCAGACATCGAGGTCGTCGACGTGCGGGATCAGCCTGTTCCGGGCGAAGCTCGTGTCGCGTCGCGGATGGAGGGCCGCCCAGGCGACCGGTTCGCCGTCGAGGTACGCGATCACGCCGGGCGGCAGATCCTGATGGCACAGCTCACGGACTCGCTCGGCTCTCGCCTCGCCCTTCAACGCGAAGTTCTCCTTGCTGCCGATCCGGTAGCTCAGGCAGAAGCACACGTTGGACGTCGGCTTCTTCGGTCCGACGAGAGTCGCGACGTCGTCGAACTCGGTCGCGGGCCGCACCTCGATCACGCTCATGCGATCAGTCTGGCCCCGGCCACCGACACGGCGCCACGCTCATTCGCCGCGGAGCACCTCGAGGGCGTGCACGAAGTCCGCGGGATACGGTGACTCGAACTGCACCCACTCCCCCGTCGCCGGGTGGGTGAACGCGAGCTGGTGGGCGTGCAGCCACTGGCGGGTGAGGCCGAGCCGCGCGGACAGCGTCGGGTCCGCTCCGTAGAGCGGATCGCCGACGCAGGGATGCCGGTGAGCGGCCATGTGAACGCGGATCTGATGCGTCCGCCCGGTCTCGAGGTGGATCTCCAGCAGGGAGGCGCCGGGGAAGGCCTCGAGCGTTTCGTAGTGGGTCACGGAGGGCTTGCCGTCCGGCACGACCGCGAACTTCCAGGAGTGGCTCGGATGCCGACCGATCGGCGCATCGATCGTCCCCGCCAGCGGGTCGGGATGCCCCTGCACCACGGCATGGTAGATCTTCTCGACCGTCCGCTCCTTGAAGGCGCGCTTGAGCGCGGTGTACGCCGCCTCGGTCTTGGCGACGACCATGAGGCCGCTCGTGCCGACATCGAGACGGTGCACGATGCCCTTGCGCTCCGGTGCTCCGCTCGTCGAGACGCGGAATCCGGCGGCGGCGAGAGCGCCGACCACGGTCGGTCCCTCCCAGCCGAGGGACGGGTGTGCTGCGACGCCGGTGGGCTTGTCGACGACGACGATGTCATCGTCGTCGTACACGATGCCGAGATCGGGCACGGCGATCGGGACGATCTTCGGCTCCTCCTTCGGCTGCCATTCGACGTCGAGCCAGCCGCCGCCGCGCAGGCGGTCGGACTTGTCGAGCGTCACGCCGTCGAGGCTGACGCCGCCGGCCGCCGCGACGTCGGCGGCGAAGGTGCGGGAGAATCCCAGCATTTTGGCCAGTGCCGCATCGACACGGGTGCCGTCGAGCCCGTCGGGGACGGGCAGCGAGCGATGCTCCATCTCAGCGCCCGTCGGACGCCGTGGCACCGGCGGCGGAGCCGGGTGCGTCACCGTCGGACGCGGTGCGGGCGTGCTCTGCCTCCTCGGCCACCGCAGCCGCCTCCGCCTCCTCGTCTGTCTCGACGGGCGCGTGATCGCGCTCGCGGGTGCCGTCGAAGCGAAGCCCGAACACGACGAGGAGCGCCACGGAGATCATGCCCGTGACAATGAAGACGTCCGCGACGTTGAAGATCGCCGGCATCATCCACGGCATCGAGATCATGTCGACGACATGTCCCATGGGGAATCCGGGGTCACGGAACAGGCGGTCCGTGAGGTTTCCCAGCACACCGCCGAGCAGCGCGCCGAGCACGATCGCCCACAGGCGCGAGCGCAGGCCGAAGGCCTTCCACACGATCACGCCTGCGACGACCGCGAGGGCGATCGTGAAGATCCACGTGACATCCGAGCCGAGCGAGAACGCCGCTCCGGGGTTGCGCACGTAGTACAGCTGGAGGAACTCACCGAGAACCGGCACCGGCTCCTGCAGCGGCAGGTTCTCGACCGTGAGGTACTTCACAAACTGATCGGCGGCCAGCACGACCGCTGCGAGAATCGCAACGATAGTGCCGGCCGCCGACCGACGAAGGGGACGACGTCCTGGCAAAAGGACGACCTACAGTCCGATCGCGGAGACGGGAGTGGAGTCCGTGGACGCCGACTTCTCGTCGAGGTCGCGGAGCTGGCCCTCGATGTAGCCGCGCAGCTGCGAGCGGTAGTCGCGCTCGAAGTTGCGGAGTTCGGTGATGCGGGCCTCGAGCGTGTTGCGCTCGCGCTCGAGACGAGCCGACTCCTCGCGCTGCTTGGCCTCGGCCTCCGTGCGGATGCGGTTCACCTCGCCCTCGGCCTCGGCGATGAGCTGGGCGCGCTTCGCCTCACCCTCGGCGACATGCTCGTCGTGCAGGCGCTGAGCCAGCTCGATGATGCCGGCGGTGGCGGTCGCGGAACCCGAGGGTGCGGGCTCGGCGGCGGGAGCGGGCGTCGGCTCCGCAGCGGGCG
>JAZBLS010000071.1:0-15755 GCA_037033365.1 Actinomycetota bacterium
CGTGCGGACGCTCCGCAGCGAACTCGGCATCCTCTTTCGCACCGACTTCAATCGGAACGTCATCGACAAGCTGCTGCGCGACTCGGGTCTCGCGTTCCATCCGCTGTTCGTCGCCGAGCCGCACATCTTCATCTCGCGCCGGAACGCGCTCGCGTCACGCGAGCGCGCGACCCTCGACGACCTGGTCGGCCTGCCCCGGCTCACCTTCGACCAGGGGGCCAACAACTCGTTCTACTTCGCCGAGGAGATCCTCTCGACCCTGTCGAGCGCGCAGGAGATCAGGGTGTCCGACCGTGCGACGATCTTCAACCTGATGATCGGCCTCGACGGCTACACGATCTCCACGGGCATCATCAGCGACGACCTGGATCCCGAGATCGTCGCCGTGCCGCTGGATGTCGACGAGCGCATCGAGATCGGATGGGTCGGGCGCACCGCCATCCCGCTCACCGAGCAGGCGCAGCAGTACCTCGCCGAGGTACGCGACGTCGTCGCGGGCTTCGGTGTGGCGCTCCTCGATCAGGAGGCGTCCGACGGGCTCCCGGGTCAGACCGTGCCGTAGAGGCGGTCGCCCGCGTCGCCGAGACCGGGCACGATGTAGCCCTTCTCGTTCAGGCGCTCGTCCAGGGCGCCCAGGACGAGAGTCACGTCGCGGTCGCCGACCAGCGCCTCGATAGCCGCGACACCCTCCGGGGTGCCGAGAAGGCAGATCGCGGTGACGTCCTTCGCGCCGCGGTCGAACAGGAACTGGATCGCCGCGGCCAGCGAACCGCCGGTCGCGAGCATCGGGTCGATCGCGAAGCACTGACGGTCGCTGAGGTCGTCGGGCAGGCGCTCAGCGTACGTCGTCGGCTCGAAGGTCGTCTCGTCGCGGACCATGCCGAGGAACCCGACCTCGGCGGTGGGGAGCAGCTTGACGAGACCCTCGAGCATGCCGAGGCCCGCGCGGAGGATCGGCACCACGATCGGGCGCGGCTCCGAGATCTTGACGCCCATCGTCGTGGTGACGGGGGTCGTGATCTCGATCGGGCTCACCTTCACGTTGCGTGTGGCCTCGTAGGCGAGCAGCGTGACGAGCTCCTCGGTCAGCTGGCGGAAGACCGGCGAAGGTGTGCGCGCGTCGCGCAGCACGGAGAGCTTGTGGGTGACGAGGGGGTGGTCGGCGACGTGAACACGCATGGATACAGGCTAATGCGCGGCGCGCTCCGGCACGACATCGGATGCTGCCGCCGAGAGCCGGGCACGCCTGTCGTAGGCTCATCGCATGACCGCCGCCGACGCCTCCGCAATGCGCCGCGCCCTCGAACTCGCGGGCGAGGCGGCCGCGGCGTCCGAGATCCCGGTCGGCGCCGTGGTCCTGGATCGCGAGGGCCGCGTGGTCGCCGAAGGGCGCAACAACCGCGAGGAGACGGGCGATCCCACCGGCCACGCCGAGGTCGACGCGCTGCGCCGCGCCGCGGCATCCGCCGGTTCCTGGAACCTCGAGGGGCACACCCTCGTCGTGACGCTCGAGCCGTGCATCATGTGCGCGGGGGCGATCCTGCAGGCGCGGATCGGACGCGTCGTGTTCGGCGCGTGGGACGACAAGGCCGGGGCCGCGGGCTCGATGTACGACGTGCTGCGCGATCGGCGGCTGCCCTATCGAGCCGAGGTCGTCGGGGGAGTGGAGGCGGATGCCGCCACCGCCCTGCTGCGCGATTTCTTCGAGCAGCGGCGCTGACGGCCCGCATCCCGCTCAGGTTTCGCGGCCGAGGTCACCTTCTGCGGCCCCGAGCGCCGGCTCGGGGCCGCAGAAGGTGCCTGAGGCCGCAGAAAGCAGCGCCGGCAGAGCTCTCAGTCCGAGGACTTGAGCACGAAGACGTCGGTCGACGGTGCGGGGTCGATCGCCGGGCGGTACACGTCCGGCTCGATGTAGATGACGCGGGCGATCGGCAGCGCCTCGCGGATCCGCGCCTCGATCGCGTCGATGTCGTCTGCGGCCTCCCGCAGCGGCTTGTCGGCGTTCAGGGCGATCTTCGCCGCGACCATGAGCTCGTCAGGGCCGAGGTAGAGGGTCTTCATGTGGATGATCTTCTCGATCTCGTCGCCGGCGTTGATGGCGTCCACGATCCGGTCGTAGTCGGCCAGCGTCGCACCCTCGCCGACCAGGAGGCTCTTGGTCTCGATGCCGAGGACGATCGCGATGAGCACGAGCAGGATGCCGATCATCAGGGTGCCGAGCGCGTCGAACACCGGGTTGCCCGTGATGATCGTGAGGCCGACGCCGAGGAGGGCGAAGGTGAGTCCGGTGAGGGCGCCGATGTCCTCGAGCAGCACGACCGGCAGCTCCGGAGCCTTCGCGCGCCGGACGAACGACACCCACGACTGCCCCTTCTCGCGGACGAGGTTGCTCTCCTTCATCGCGGTGCGCAGCGAGAACGACTCGAGGCCGATCGCGATCACCAGCACGACGAGGGGGAGCCACCACCAGGCGGGGTCCAGCTCGTGCGGGTTCGTGAGCTTCTCGACGCCCTCGTAGATGGCGAACAGGCCACCGACCGAGAACAGGATGATCGAGACCACGAAGGCGTACACGTAGCGCTCGCGTCCGTAGCCGAACGGGTGGGAGCGATCCGCCTCGCGGCGTGCCTTGCGTCCGCCGAGCATCAGGAGCAGCTGGTTGCCGGAGTCGGCGACCGAGTGGATGGCCTCGGCGAGCATGGATGCCGAGCCGGAGAGCGCCCACGCGAGGAACTTCGCCAGGGCGATGCCGAGGTTCGCCAGGAATGCCGCGATGATCGCCTTGCTGCCGCCCGATGCACTCATGCGTCGAGTCTAGATCCGCCGCCCGTCGAGCGCCGGGTGCGCCCGCCGTAGGATGACGACATGGCTGACTCTCTCCCCGCTCTCGCTTTCCTCGGTGCCGGTTCGATGGGGGGAGCGATCCTCCGCGGGGTGGTCGCGTCCGGCATCCGCGTCGACGGCGGGATCACGGCGACGAACCGCACGCCCGAGAAGGCAGCCGCGCTCGCCGACCTCGACGGCGTCGCGAGCATCGCACTCTCGGAGGAGCCGACGGGGAACGCGGATGCCGCGGCGACCGCCCGCATCGTGCTGGTCGGCGTGAAGCCCGCGATGGTCCCCGACCTCCTGCGGGAGATCGCACCGTCGCTCGCCTCCGACGCGATCGTCGTGAGCCTCGCCGCGGGTGTGACCCTGGCGACCTTCGCGGATGTGCTCGGCCCGGAGGCGCGTGTCATCCGGTCGATGCCGAACACGCCCGCGACCGTCGGGAAGGCGGTGACCGGTCTCGCGGCGGGTGCCGCGGCATCCGCCGACGACCTGGCGCTCGTCCGCCGCCTCTTCGAGACCGTCGGCGCGGTCATCGAGGTGCCGGAGGAGAAGATCGATGCGCTCTCGACGATCTCGGGCTCCGGCCCCGCCTATGTCTTCCTGCTGATCGAGGAGTTCACGCGTGCCGCGATCGGTCTCGGCTTCGACGAGGCGGACGCCCGGCTCATGGCCGAGCAGACCTTCATCGGAGCGACCGCGCTGCTGGCCGCATCGGGCGACGAGCCGTCGGAGCTCCGCCGTCGGGTGACGAGCCCCAAGGGCACGACCGAGCGCGCGATCGCGGTGCTGCAGGACGCCCATCTCGACCGCACGTTCGCCGCCGCCGCGGATGCCGCGCTGGCCCGCGCGAAGGAACTCGCCGCCGGAGCGTGACATGCAGCTGCGATTCACGGGGGACATCTGGTTCTGGCGCGGACCCGCGCCGTTCCACTTCGTGACCGTGCCGCCGGCCGAGAGCGAGATGATCTCGGAGGTCTCGGCGATGGTGACCTACGGATGGGGGATGATCCCGGCATCCGTCACGATCGGACGGACGACCGTCACGACGGCCCTCTGGCCGAAGGACGGCGGCTACATCGTGCCGATCAAGAAGGTCCTGCAGGACAGGGAGGGCGTCGGCGTCGACGACGTCGTCGACATCACGCTCGACATCGACGCCTGAGTCCTGTCCGGATCGGTGGACGACCTCAGCGATCGAGGGACGCGAAGCGCTCGATGTCGCTGTTGGTGCCCGAGACGATGATCAGGTCGTGGTTCGTCACGATCGTGTTCGCCTCGGCATAGCGGAACGGCTTGCCGGGGCTCTTCACGCCCACGACGGTCACCTTGTACTTGCTCCGCACGCCCGACTCGTTCAGGCCGACGCCGCGGATGAACTTGGGCGGGTACATCTTCGCGAGCACGAAGTCGTCGTCGAAGCGGATGAAGTCGAGCATCCGTCCGGAGACCAGGTGAGCGACCCGCTCGCCGGCCTCGCGCTCGGGGTAGATCACGTGGTTGGCGCCGACGCGGGCGAGGATCTTGCCGTGCGACTGCGAGACGGCCTTGGCCCAGATCTGGGGGACCTTGAGGTCCACGAGGTTCGCGGTGATGAGCACCGACGCCTCGATCGACGAGCCGACGGCCACGACGGCGACCTGGAAGTCCTGCGCGCCGATCTGCCGCAGCGCGTCGATGTTCTTCGCGTCGGCCTGGACCGTGTGGGTGACCCGGTCGGACCACTTCTGCACGAGCTCGAGGTTGTCGTCGATCGCGAGCACCTCGCGGTCGAGGCGATCGAGCTCGCCCGCACAGGCGGCACCGAACCGGCCGAGACCGATGACGAGGACGGGAGCGTCGCCCCGGAGGACTTCAACCAACGATCGGCCTTTCCACGGGCAGTGAGTAGTACTGCGTTCGCGATGTCGCGGCGACGGCCGCGGCGAGAGTCACTGTACCAACGCGCCCCATGAAGATGGTGGCCGCGAGCACGTACGCGCCGGCATCGGGGAGCTCGGCGGTGAGTCCTGTCGAGAGCCCCACGGTCGCGAACGCGGAGATCACGTCGAACAGCACGTGGCTGATGTCGTCCTTGGTGATCTGGGCGATGATGATCGTCGACAGCGCGACGATCGTGGCGCCCCACGCCACGACGCTGAGCGCGACGCGCTGCACGTCGCTGGGGATCCGGCGGCCGAACGCCTCCACCGACTGACGGCCCTTCGCCTCGGACCACACGGCGATCGCGAGGACGGCGAGGGTGGTGACCTTGATGCCTCCGGCCGTGGATGCTGAGCCGCCGCCGACGAACATGAGCATGCTCGCCGCGAGCAGGGAGGATCCGTTGAGGTCGTCCATCTCGATCACGTTGAAGCCACCGGAGCGGGTCATCGCCGACAGGAAGAACGCCTGGAAGGTGGTGTCCGCGGCATCCATCGATCCGAACGTCTTCGGGTTCGCGTACTCGAGGATCAGGAACACCGCGGCACCGAGGACGAAGAGCAGCACGGTCGTGACGAGCGTGAGCTTGGTGTGCAGTGACCACTTCTTCACGTGCCACACGTGCTTGGCGAGCGTGTAGATCACGGGGAAGCCGATGCTGCCGAGGAAGACGCCGACCATCAGGAGAGACAGTACGAGGTAGTCGTCGGCGAACACCGCGACGCCGCCCGCGTTGGGGGCGAAACCGGTGTTGGTGAAGGCCATGGCCGCGAAGTACGGGGCCTCCCACAGCGCGGCGATCGGCTCGACGCCCGCCATGACGAGCGCGGGGTAGAGGAGGACGGCCAGCGCGCCCTCGATGATGAGAGCCGAGACGGCCACAGTGGTGAGCAGCTGGCCGACCTCGCCGAGGCGGACGGTCTGACTCTCGTTGACCACGCCGCCGTGCGCCCTCAGCGGGTTCGTGTCTCCGGCCGCGAGGAGCTTGGCGCGCAGCCCGAGGCGCTTCGAGATGAGCATGCCCATGAGCGAGGCGAGGGTCAGCACGCCGAGGGCGCCGATGTTCACGCCGATGAAGATGAGCACGTGGCCGAAGGGCGACCAGTGGGTCGCCATGTCGACCGTGGAGAGCCCGGTCACGCAGATGGTCGAGACCGCGGTGAAGAGGGCGTCGGCGAGCGGTGTCACCTCGCGCGTGGAGGAGGCGATCGGCAGCGACAGCAGCACCGTGAAGACGAGGATCAGCAGCGCGAAGATGACGATCGCGAACCGCGAGGGCGACGACGTGATGAGGTGCTTGCCCCAGGACGCCGTGACCTGCAGCCGGTTCCGCGGGGTCGACAGCCGGTGTCCGGGCGACGACGCCGAAACGATGCCCGACATCGCGTCCCCCTTCGATCCCACGCCGCATCGGCTGTCACACGGCGCCTTTCGCCGAGCCTTCGTCATGGTACTCCGTGCCACGGGAGACTACCCTGATCACATGACGGACATCTTCGACGTGATCGCAGACGGTACGAGGCGAGACATCCTCCAGCTCCTCCTGCGACGCACCGCCGAAGGAGACGCCGGCACCAGCGTGAGTCACATCGTGTCCGATCTGGGCATCAGCCAGCCGACCGTGTCCAAGCACCTGAAGGTGCTCAGGGAGGCCGAGCTCGTGAGCGTCCGCGAAGACGGACAGCGGCGCTTCTACAGCCTCGCGGTCGAGCCTCTCGAGGCGATCGACGACTGGCTCGTGCCGTTCCTCATGGATGCGTACGGCGACGATGCCCCGGACATCGACTACCCCGGTCAGCCGCTGCCGGATGGAGCGGCGCACGCCGCCGAGGTCGTGGGTCGCGCCGCGGCATCCGCCAAGCACGTCGTCGCGACGGCGCTGAAGCGTCTCGGGGCTTGAGGCTGGAACGCCCCGGCGTAGACGCATTCCGCCCCTGACGACAGGGGGGCATGTCATCAGGGGCGGAACCGCGGGCCCCAGCCCGCGTGGACTCGAATTGTGCCTTGCGAGTCGTGAACTCAGCGTCCCAGAGGAATCTGAGCGGTTCCGGGATGCCGCCTATGGCCCCGCTGAGTCCGTGACGAGGCGCTACGAGGAATCTCATTGATCACACGGGTCACACGGGTTTACACGCGTCCCACGTTGCCCATAGAGTGTGCACATCTTCGAGAAAGGGGTACGTGGGATGCCCGAGGTTCCTGATGTCCGGTTCCTTACGGTGGCTGAGGTCGCCGAACTCATGCGCGTGTCCAAGATGACCGTGTATCGGATGGTGCACGCTGGGGAGCTGCCCGCCATCCGCTTCGGCCGCAGTTTCCGCGTGCCGGAATCCGCAGTCGCCGAGGCGCTGCAGCGACCGATCTCCGACGTGGGCTGATCGGGGGAGGAGGTCGTGGACGTCAGCACGTTCTACGCACTCTTCTCCACGACCTGCTTCACGCTCACGGGCCTGTGGTGGAACGTCGTCCGCGCGCGGCGCGACTGGGCCGCCGACCCTGCCATGCGCAGGACGGTCGGCGGCATCTACCTCTCCTTCCTGCTGCCAGCCCTGATGGGGCTGTTCGCACAGGTGGGTGGCGGCGAGAACCCGATCCTGTGGCGCGTGCCGTTCGTCGCGGTCGCGGTGATCGGCTGCATCTCGATGCTCCGCCTCGTGTCGGCCGCGCGTGGAGACGGCAGTGTCGTCGCGGTCAGGTGGCTCCAGGTCGGATCGATCGTCCTGTACGCGGCCATCGCCGTCATCGGCGTCGCACCGCAGATCGCGGGGCCCCTCGGCCTCACCGCGATCCAGGTCGAAGCGCTGCTCCTGATCGCCCTCGTGGCCCTCGGCCACGGCCTCGTCTGGCGGTTCATGGTGACCGAGCGCGCCGACGAATGAGGGCGTGCAGCGAGGGCATCACGGTTTGCTAGACTGATCCGAGGCATTTTTCCGTGCCCGTACCCGGGTGTCCGTCACCGACGACACCCAGCCACTGACTTAGTGAGGTTTCCGTGGGTTCTGTCATCAAGAAGCGCCGCAAGCGCATGGCGAAGAAGAAGCACCGCAAGCTGCTTCGCAAGACTCGCCACCAGCGCCGCAACAAGAAGTAAGCGGCCAGACACGAGCGCCTGTCTCCGGACGGGCGCTTTGTGTCTCTGCCCTCGGTTCGTCACCCGTCACGCAGGAGTACGCATGAAGTCGATCACCGTCACCGAGCTCGCAGAACGCTCGAACACCCCTCTCATCGACGTCCGCGAGGTCGACGAGTTCGCCGCAGGCCACGTGCCCGGCGCCGTCAACATCCCGATGTCCGAGATCGGCAACCGTCTCGAGGAGCTCCCGTCCGAGGCGTTCGACGTCATCTGCCAGGCCGGCGGACGATCGGCGCGAGTCGTCGAGGCGCTCGAGTCGCGCGGATACGACGCCACCAACGTCGAGGGCGGCACGGGCGAGTGGATCTCGCAGGGTCGCGCAGTCGAGGTGCCGTCGGCGTGACCACGCTGACCCTGATCGGCAAACCCGACTGCCATCTGTGCGACGTCGCCTCCGAGATCATCGACGCGGTCGTCGCTGATCTGCCGGATGCCGCGGCGGAGCGCATCGAGATCGTCGAGGCGTCGATCAGCGAGGACCCCGCCCTGTACGAGCTGTGGTGGGAGAAGATCCCCGTCGTCCTGATCGACGGCGCGCTGCACGCGCACTGGCGGCTGTCTGCCGACCGTCTGCGTGAGGCACTCGAGGAAGCCGTTCTGGCCGACGTGCGCGAAGAGAGCGAGACACCGAGATGACCATCCGACACGTCGTCAGCTGGAAGCTCGCCGCCGAGGACGCGACCGTGCGCGCCGAGCAGGCCGCAGAGATCGCCCGGCGGCTGAACGCGCTCGACGGGGTCGTGCCGCAGCTGCGCTCCATCTCCGCCGGAGCGAACACCGCGTACCCGGACTCGAACTGGGACGCGACCCTCGTCGCCGACTTCGACTCGATCGATGCGCTCGAGGAGTACCAGGTGCACCCCGCGCACGAGGAGGTCGTCGCGTACGTGCGATCGGTCGTCTCCTCCCGCGTCGCGGTCGACTTCGAGGTCTGAGCCGCGTCCTGGCCCCGACGACGCCTTCCCGCAACCTGCGCGTCACAGTCTGAAACGGAACCGTGACCTTAAGGTGCCGCCAACGCCCGTGCAACGTCGTCCAGCCGTGTTTAGATGTTCTCCTACCCGTCCGTGGGCATGAGCCCCCGTTCCACAGGAGCTGACATGCAGCGACGTCACATCATCGCCGGGATCGCCCTCGCCGCGACCGCCACCCTCGCCCTCGCCGGCTGCGCCACAGGTGGTGCGGGTTCCGGCTCCGGAGAGCCCGCGGCGGACAACGAGTACGGCCTGGTCGATGCCGGCACGCTGACGGTCTGCTCGGACATCCCGTACCCGCCGTTCGAGTTCGAGGGCGGCGACAACGGCACCGGCTACACCGGCTTCGACATCGACCTCCTCTCGGCGATCGCCGAGAAGCTCGACCTGAAGCTCTCGGTGCAGGACGTCGGCTTCGACGCACTGCAGTCGGGCACCACGCTCGCTGCCGGTACCTGCGACATCGGCGCCTCCGCCATGACGATCACCGAAGAGCGTCAGGCGAACATCGACTTCTCCGACCCGTACTACGACTCGCTGCAGTCGCTGCTGGTCCGCACCGACTCGGGCATCGAGTCGATCGACGACCTCTCGGGCAAGAACGTCGGCGTCCAGCAGGGCACCACCGGTGAGGCGTACGCCAACGAGAACGCCACCGGCGCGCAGATCGTGCAGTACCCCTCGGACGGCGAGCTGTGGCCGGCGATGCAGGCGGGGCAGATCGACGCGATCCTGCAGGACCAGCCGGTGAACCTCGAGCACGAGAAGGCCGACTCCGCCTACGAGATCGTCGAGGAGTACAACACCGACGAGTCCTACGGCTTCGCCTTCGCGAAGGGCGAGAAGGACGCGCTGCTCGACGCAGTCAACGGTGCGCTGAAGGAGCTCCGCGACAGCGGCGACTACCAGACGATCTACGACACGTACTTCACGGCGAACTGACCGGCGGACGAGCTAGGTCGGGAGGACCTTGACAATGGCGTTGAGGCGCACCACGAAGCAGAAGCTGTATCGGTACATCGTCTACGCGGTGCTGATCGCGATCGTCGTCTGGGCGGCCGTGACGACCAACTGGGCGAAGATCGGTCCGCTGTTCTTCAATCCTGAGGTCGCGGCGAAGATGTTCCCCGGGATCATCACGACCGCGTTGGTCAACACGATCTGGTTCACGGCGGTCGCCTTCGCGGGCGGCCTGCTCCTGGGCATCGTGCTGGCGCTGCTCAAGCTGTCGAGCATCGGGCCGTTCCGGTGGATCGCCACGGCGTGGATCGAGCTGTTCCGCGGGCTTCCCGCGATCCTCACGATCTTCGGCGTGGCGTTCATCGTGCCGATCGCGACCGGCATCCGCGGGCAGGAGCTCGGCGGGCCGGTCGTGCTCGGCCTGATCGGTCTGATCCTCGTCGCCTCGGCCTACATGGCCGAGACGATCAGGGCAGGCCTGCAGGCCGTGCCGAAGGGGCAGACGGAGGCCGCGCGGTCGCTCGGCATGTCTCCGATGAAGACGACCTTCTGGATCGTCGTGCCGCAGGGCTTCCGGATCATCATCCCCCCGCTGACCAACGAGTTCGTCCTCTTGCTGAAGGACACCTCGCTGCTCTTCATCGCTGGGGCGTTCATCTGGTCGAAGGAGCTCACGACCTTCGCGCGTGACGCGACCACGCAGAACTCGAACGCGACGCCCCTCATCATGGCGGCGATCCTGTACCTGATCGTGACGATCCCCCTCACGCGGTTCACCGCGTGGCTCGAGCGACGGATGGCGAAGCAGCGATGACCACGGATCTGATCGACGTCCACGCCCCGGTCATCGACGTGCAGGGGCTCGTCAAGAGCTTCGGAGACAACGAGGTGCTCAAGGGCATCGACCTGACTGTCCAGGCGGGTGAGGTCGTCTGCGTGATCGGCCCGTCCGGCTCCGGCAAGTCGACGCTTCTGCGCTCGGTGAACCTGCTCGAGGAGCCCACGGGCGGCAAGGTGCTCATCGAGGGCATCGACATCACCGACCCCGACGTCGACATCGACCGCGTGCGCACGCGCATCGGCATGGTGTTCCAGAGCTTCAACCTGTTCCCGCACCTCAGCGTGCTGGACAACCTCACGATCGCGCAGCGCAGGGTCAAGAAGCGCGGCAAGGCCGAGTCCGAGAAGATCGCGCACGAGATGCTGGGTCGGGTCGGACTCGCGGAGAAGGCCGCGGCATTCCCCGGCCATCTGTCGGGTGGCCAGCAGCAGCGCGTCGCCATCGCGCGAGCGCTCTGCATGAACCCCGACATGATGCTGTTCGACGAGCCCACGTCGGCGCTCGACCCCGAGCTGGTCGGCGAGGTGCTGCAGGTCATGCGCTCTCTCGCGGACGAGGGCATGACGATGCTCGTCGTGACGCATGAGATGGGATTCGCCCGCGAGGTCGGCTCCCGCCTGATCTTCATGGACGGCGGACACATCGTCGAGGAGGGCGACCCGCACGAGGTGCTCGCCAACCCGCAGCATCAGCGGACGAAGGACTTCCTCTCCCGCGTGCTCTGAATCGATGACAGAGGCCCCTCGTGATCCGTGGATCACGAGGGGCCCCTTCACGTTGTGGCGGAGGGTCAGTCGACCTCGACGACTTCCTGCGGGCCGACAATACGGGGCGGGGGGTTAGGCGACCTCTGCGACCTCGGCGTCTGGCGCGTTGCGGCGGATTGAGTCGATGCCGTTGAGTGCGGCCGCCTTCGTCCTGTAACTCTCGCTTGTCGCGATCACCTCGCCGTTGCCGGCCTTGAGGCGAAAGCGGTAACCTCCGGAGCGGTCAGTGTAGAGCTCGAACCTACCTGCCATGAGGAGTCCCTTCATAATGTGTTCGCTACGGCGAGGTCTATTTCGTGCGCAGCGCGATGTGTGTGGCGGAACCCTTCGTCGTTCGCACGGATCCCCCGCGTGAAGCGACGACTTGCGCCCCTGCCTAGGTTATCTTTTGGCGGCCGTTCACGTGCTTCTCACACTGAGTCAGCTTGTCCTCTTGATGGCGGCCAGCGCGACGTCCAGGATCTGAGCGGTCGGGATCGCTTCGTCCGAACCTTTATCTCGGTCAGGCGGAGCCGCGAGTACTCGATGTGAAAACACGCGATAGATGTCGGCTTGGACTTCATCTGTCAGAGGTTCGATAAACGCCGGGAACGACTTGAGCTGAACTTCCATGCTTCTAGCCCAATTGAACATTCGTCGATGCTGCCCCGCTTGACGTCCCAGATACGCCGTCAACGTGCCAACTCCTAGCACGATCGTTCCATGGGATATGAATCTCATCCAGTGATCTGTGTCCGACGGGCCCGAGCCCGTCCATTCGACCAGGGTGAACGCGACCGCAACCCCGATTGCGACAACGATTCCTACGATGGTGGCTACACGAAAACGACTCGCAGCTCTCTTCTCTTCGCTTGCATACTCGCCAAAGTAGTCAGCGAGCGCATACGAGCCGACTGTTCCCGCAGCAGCCTGAGCCTTCGTGACGGAGTCAGAGAGCTCGACGAGCATCTTGCGTTGGCGTGCTTGCACATCGCCGTCGCCCAACTCGTAAGAGGTGACGTCAAAAAGATCCCGGGCTGATCTCAGAATTCGTGTGTAGCCAGCTTCTGTCGTCGGGCTGGGAGACACACCCTCCAATGCCTGGACAGAGGCGTGCGCCACGTTGAATGCCCAACCTAAAAAGACGCTGGCTGTGTCGCGCGGTCGAATGACTTTGAGGGCAGCGTTTGCTTCTTCGACAATCGATCGCAGGCGATCTCGCATGTCCTGATCGACGTTAGGATCGCTCGCAAAGTCCTCGACAAAATTCAAGATCGAGTTGGCCTGCTCGACGAGCGTACGTGTCGAGCCTTCGAGATCGAACGAGGCGATCTTTTGCAAGCGCGATGACATAAACCAAACGCTACTAGACGCGCCATGTTTGACGCCCTGCGAGATTCTCCTGCGTACTACTTTCCGCGCGGTTCCCAGCGCCGGGGCCCGTCACCCGTGAGTGAGCCTCCGGAGACTGCGGCCCTACGCAGGCTCAGACCTCAACGACCTCGGCGTCCTGAGCGTTGCGCTTGACGGAGTCGACGCCGTTCTGCGCGGCCGCCTTCGTCGTGTAGCTCTCGCTCGTCGCAATCACCTCGCCGTTGCCGGCCTTCAGGCGGAACCGGTAGCCACCGGAACGGTCGGAGTACAGCTCGAACTTGCCTGCCATGAGGCGTCCTTTCTCTGTCGGATCGAGGGGCGAGGTCCCTCGCGCCTCACGGTATCCCGGAGTACTGGTCGGCGGAAAGAGCGGATCCCAGTCGCGCGGATTCACCGTGCGGCCTCAGCCGCGCGGGTGCACCGCGACGGGCTCGGGCGCGATGGCGATGCGCACACGGTCGCCGAACGCGGGGTGGACGCCTGGCGCATGCTGCAGCCGGACGAGCTCGCCCGATTCGGTGCGGACGAGCGTGCGGCGCATGCTGCCGAGGAACGTGCTCTCCTGCACGAGCGCGTCGGTGGCGGCATCCGCTTCTCCGGCGAAGTGCACGTTCTCGGGGCGCAGGTAGACGTCGACGGGACCGTCGGCCGGTGTCTGGAGCGGAAGCCGCTGCCCCCACACGACGACGTGGTCGCCCTCGGCGACACCCGCGACGACGCTGGAGAGGCCGACGAAGGCCGCGACGCCCGCGGTGGACGGGGTCGTGTACAGCTCCTCCGGCGACCCGATCTGCTCGATGCGCCCGGAGTTCATGACCGCGATGCGGTCGGACACCGCGAGCGCCTCCTCCTGGTCGTGCGTCACGAACACGGTCGTGATGCCGAGGCGCAGCTGGATGCGGCGGATCTCATCACGGAGCTGCACACGCACCTTGGCGTCGAGCGCAGACAGCGGTTCGTCGAGGAGCAGCACCTTGGGCTCCGTGACGAGTGCACGGGCGAGAGCGACGCGCTGCTGCTGACCGCCCGACAGCTGGTGCGGGAACCGGTCGGCGAAGTCCGCGAGCCCGACCAGGGCGAGCGCGTCGAGGGCGCGCTTCGCGGCATCCGCCTTTCCCACGCCCCGGCGGCGTAGACCGAACGCCGTGTTCTCGGCCACGCGCAGGTGCGGGAACAGCGAGTATGACTGGAAGACCATGCCGATGTCGCGCTTGTTGGTGGGCACGCGCGAGACGTCTCCGCCGTCGAGCAGCACGGCACCGCCGTCGAGGCCCTCGAGTCCGGCGAGCACGCGCAGCAGCGTCGTCTTGCCGCAGCCGGACGGCCCGAGCAGCGAGACGAACTCGCCGGGCGCGATGTCGAGATCGACGCCGTGCAGCACGGTGTTTCCCGAGTAGCTCTTCACGATGCCCTGGAGCTGGACCCGGGTGCCCTCGCCGGCATCGGCGAGCAGCATGTTGTCGGCGGTCTGGGGGAGTGTCATGAACGGGCCTTTCCGGAGCCGCGCGCGACGCGGCCGATGAGGAGGAGCAGGAGGAAGACGAACGCGAGCGCGATCAGGGTGAAGATGGCCGGAGCGTAGGGGTCCTGCTTCTGCACGACGACCATGGCCGTCTGGAACACCTGGCGGTTGAGCAGCGAGGCGATCGTGAATTCGCCGAGCACCACGGCGATCGAGATGAGAGACGCCGCGAGCAGGCCCTGGCGGAGGTTCGGCGCGAGCACCTTGAGCACGACGGTCGGCCAGCTCGCTCCGAGCGACCGGGCAGCCTCGGCGAGCGTACGGAGATCCGCGGCATCGATGGACGCCTGGATAGACCGGTACGCGAACGGCAGCACCGTGATGCCGTAGGCGAATGCGAGGGTCCACGTGCCGGTGCCGAGCGTCCGGCCGATCTGCAGGTAGATCGGCGCGAGGCCGACCACCAGGACGATCGCGGGGATCGAGATCGGCAGCAGCACGGCGAACTCGAAGGCCGGCTTGAGCTTCCCGAAGCGCAGGTTCACCAGGATCATGGTGGGTGCGAGGAGCAGCAGCACGATGGCCACGGTCACGACCGCGAGGATCAGCGAGTTGCCGAGACCCATCCAGATGGGCTTGATCGCCGCGGACTTCTCCGGATCGAACAGGGCCGCCCACCGCTCGAAGCCGAGCGATCCGTCGGTCTGCCGCAGCGTGTAGAGGAACGTGGAGATCAGCGGGATCGCGAAGAACGCACCGACCAGGATGCCGATGATCCAGCGCGTCGCGAGGGCGGGTCCGAGGCGGTTCATGACTGCCACCTCGCTGCCCGGCGCTGGATGAGCGAGTACAGGGCCATGACGACTCCGACGACGATGATCATGCCGAGCGCGAGCGCGCCGGCGAGGTTCTCCCGACCGAGGACGGTCTCGCTCGTCAGCGCCGCACGGATCTGCAGCGGCACGATCTGCGACCCCTGGCTGGCGAGCGCGGCGGCCGTGGCGTACGAGGAGAACGCGTTCGCGAACAGCAGGAGCAGGCTGGCGAGGAAGGACGGGGCGAGGACCGGGATGCCGATGCGCAGCCAGAAGCTCGAACGCGTGCCGCCGAGCGTGAGGTTCGCCTCGGCCCACTGCGGCTTGAGCGCCGCGAGAGCGGGCATGAACGTGATGACCATGAGCGGGATCTGGAAGTAGATGTAGGGCAGGATCAGGCCGGGCAGCTCGTAGAGCCAGGTGCCGTTCGCATAGATGTCGATGCCGAGCGAGTCCTGCAGGAAGAGCTTGAGGACGCCCTGGATGCCGATCGTCGCGATGAAGGCGAAAGCGAGCATGACGCCGCCGAACTGCGCGAGGACGCCGGCCGCGGCATCCACCGTCGATCGGATCGCGCCCTCGGGATTCATGCCGAGCAGGGCATAGCAGACGAGGGCGCCGACGACCGCGCCCACGAGGGCGGTGAACAGCGAGAGACCGGCGGAGTTCGCGAACGTATTGATCACGACCGGATCGCC
>JAZBLS010000072.1:0-15729 GCA_037033365.1 Actinomycetota bacterium
TCAGCGCGCGCTGATCAGTGCTTGCCGTCGCCGTCGAGGTCGGGAGCGCGGTCGAAGACCTCGCGGTCGAGTGTCAGCGCCTGCGCCTCGGCGGCGTCGGTCTCACCCTCGCCCGCAGCGGCTTCCTTCTTCGCCTTGCGGCGCTCGGAGAGGTAGTGCCACAGCGTGACCAGGGCCGTGCCGCCGACCGCGGCGAGCAGGATCAGGTCGATGTAGCTCTCCACGAAGTGCGCGACCGGCGGGATGAACCCGATCAGGTAGCCGAACATCGTGAGACCGAAGCCCCAGAGGATCGCGCCGATGAGGTTGTACAGCGTGTAACGGCGCCACGGCATGTGTCCGACGCCGGCGGCCACCGGTGCGAAGGTGCGGACGATCGGCACGAAGCGCGCGAGGATGACGGTGATGCCGCCGAAGCGCTCGAAGAACGCATTCGTGCGCTCGACGTTCTTCTTGCTGAAGAGCCCCGATTCCTTGCGTTCGAAGACCGCAGGGCCGCCCTTGTGGCCGATCACGTAGCCGACTTCACCGCCGATGAAGGCGGAGAGCCCGATCAGCAGCGCGACGATCCAGACGTTGATGCCGAAGACGCCGTGCTCGGAGCCCGCGAGCGGGTGCGACAGCAGGCCGGAGATCACCAGGAGCGTGTCGCCGGGGAGCAGGAAGCCGACGAGCAGGCCCGTCTCGGCGAAGACGATGAAGCACACCACGAGCAGCGCCCAGGGGCCGGCCGATCCGATGATCGTGGCGGGGTCGAGCCAGGGGATGAGAGCGGCGTGATGCATGGATTTCCCGTCGAGATGAGCTGTGCGGCGGTACGGTCGTCGGCCGCAGCGCATGCGACTGATCGGTGCGGAAGGTGGGACTTGAACCCACACGCCCTGAGGCACAGGAACCTAAATCCTGCGTGTCTGCCAATTCCACCACTCCCGCGCGGTGGGAACAGTCTACTGACCGGGGGATACGTCGTGCTGAGCATCCGCCGGGGTCGTGCCGGCGCCCGCTGTGGATAACTCCGGCGGCGTCTGCGTGATCTTGCGAGGATGCTCGGATGATCCCGCCGTCCCTCCTCATCGCCGAGCGCGTCCGCCAGCGCCTGCGCGGTGAGGGGACGGATCCGAGCGCGGATGCGGCGGCCGCGCGGACGGTCGCGCTCGACGAAGTGCGTCGCTTCAACGATGCGGCGTTGTCGCGGGGCGAGGCACTGATCGTCGACGAGGCGGAGTGTGTGCGCGACGTGCTGGCGTCGGTGAGCGGTTTCGGCGCGCTGCAGCCGTTACTCGACGATCCCGAGATCGAGGAGATCTGGGTGAACGGGCCCGACAGCGTCCACATTGCGAGGGGCGGTGTGGCCGAACGCATCGGGCTGCGGCTGACGGAGGCGATGCTGCGGGACCTGGTGGAGCGGATGCTGCAGTCGACCGGGCGCCGCGTGGACATCGGCCAGCCGTTCGTGGACGCGTCGCTGCCCGACGGATCTCGCCTTCACGTCGCGATCGCGGACGTCGTGCGCGGCGGCTGGTCCCTCAACATCCGGAAGTTCCTGCCGCGGTTCCGTTCGCTCGACGCGCTCGTCCGGCAGGGCGCGCTTCCCGGCGAGCTCGCGTCGACGCTGCGGCGGGCGATGCGCGACGGGCAGAGCGTCGTCGTGTCGGGAGCGACGCACGCCGGGAAGACGACGTTCCTCGGGGCCTTGCTGGATGCGTGCTCCGAGGGGCAGCGCATCATCACGGTCGAGGAGACGTTCGAGCTCGCCGTCGACGGTCCGGACGTGGTCTCGCTGCAGGGGCGGCAGGCGGGACTCGAAGGCACAGGGGAGATCACCCTGAGACGGCTCGTCAAGGAGGCGCTGCGGATGCGGCCCGACCGCCTCGTGGTCGGAGAGGTGAGGGATGCCGAGGCGCTCGACCTCGTGCTCGCGCTCAACACCGGAGTTCCCGGCGCAGCCACGGTGCACGCGAACTCCGCGGTCGAGGCGCTCGACAAGCTCACGATGCTGCCCCTGCTCGCGGGGCGGAACATCGATCGCTCGTTCGTCGCACCGGCGCTCGCCGCCGCTGTCGACCTCGTCGTGCACTGCGAGCGCGATCAGCGGGGCGTCCGCCGCGTGAGCGAGGTCGTGACGCCGACCGGAGAGGTCGAGGACGGGCACATCCTCACGCGTACCATCTACGACCGCAGTTCCACGGTCGCCTGGCGGCGCCGAGCCGTGGCCGAGCCGATGGGCGCGAGCGCGTGACGCTGCTCCTCGGCGCCGTTCTCGCGGCCGGGCTCCTGCTCTGCGCATCGCCGTGGCTGTGGCACAGGGCACCCGGTGACGCGCGTCCGCAGCGACGCGGTCCGCTCGTGCGGATGCTGGAGGAGGCGGGCTTCGGAGCGCTCGCCCCGCGACTGCTGGTGGCGACGATGACGGCTCTGGCGCTCGCGGCAGCGTCGACCGTGTGGCTGCTCACCGGCATCCCGGTGCTGGCGGTCCTCGCCGCGGGCGTGGGGACGGTGGCGCCGCTCGCGTTCCTCCGTGCGCGTCGTCAGCGTCTGCTGCGTGCCCGGCGCCAGCTCTGGCCGGATGTCTGCGACCTGCTCATCGCCTCGATCCGCGTCGGGCTGTCTCTGCCCGACGCGGTCGCGAGTCTCGCGGACTCCGCGCCCCTCATGGTGCGACCGGCCTTCGTCGTGTTCGCCAAGGACCTGCGGGCGACAGGTCGATTCGAGTCCAGCCTCGATCGTCTCAAGCAGTCGCTCGCCGACCCCATCGCCGACCGGATCGTGGAGACGCTGCGCATGGCTCGGCAGGTGGGCGGGACGGAACTCGGGGGAGTGCTGCGCGCTCTGTCCTCGTCCGTGCGCGCCGACGCGGCCCTGCGCGGCGAGGTCGAGGCCCGGCAGTCGTGGATCCGCGGGGCTGCGGTGCTCGGGGCGGTCGCGCCCTGGGTGATCCTCGGCCTCCTGGTCATGCGGCCGGAGGGCGCTGCGGCGTACGGTACGCCTGAGGGAGTGGTGGTCATCTGCACGGGTGCGGCAGTGTCCGTCTGCGCCTATCGCCTGATGATGCACATCGGGCGATTGTCGGAGCCCGGGCGGTGGTTCGGGTGAACGCGCTCTCCGCGGCGGCCGTGGCGACACTCGGCGGCGGGGCGCTCGCCGCGGGACTGCTGTGCCTCCTTGCCATGCTGCCTCGCTGGGCGGCAGTGCCGCTCGTGCTTCGCATCGCGGCGTTCGTGCGCGACGTCGTCGACGACGATGACATCCCTCGGAGCGTCCTGCCGCGCGTCGGCCCGATGCCCGCGGGACGTCCGGCGATCTGGACCCGGCTGGTGACGGCTCTCGAACGGATGCGGGGAGACAGCGAGGACCTCAGCCGGAGGCTCGCGCAGGCAGGAACGGCGATGGAGCCGTCGACGTTCCGCGGGCGTCAGCTCGGCTGGTCGCTCGCCGGTCTCGGCGTGGGTGCGATCGCCGTGATCGGGCTGGCCCTCGCGGACCGGATGACCGGAGCGGCCGCTCTGATCCCCGTGCTCACGACCGCTGTCGGAGCGCTCGGCTACGGGATGCGGCTCTCGGCACGGACGAGAGCGAGGCGCGCCCGCCTGACCGATGAGCTGCCGACGACGCTCGAGTTCCTGGCGCTGTGCCTGTCGGCGGGGGAGAGTCTGCTCGACTCGCTCCGTCGCGTCGCGGGCATCGGCTCGGGGGAGCTCACCGAGGAGCTGCGTCGGGTCGTGCTCGCCGTGGGGACGGGGTCGCCGCTCGCGGATGCTCTGCGGGACATGACCGGGCGCCTGCAACTGGCGGGACTCACGCGCGCGATCGACCAGGTCGTGGCGGCGTTGGAGCATGGCGCACCGTTGGCCGGTGTGCTGCACGCCCAGGCGAGCGACGCCCGCGAGGACGCGAAGCGCGTCCTCATCGAGCAGGCGGGTCGCAAGGAGATCCTCATGCTCCTGCCGCTGGTGTCCCTCATCCTGCCGCTGTCGGTGCTCTTCGCGATCTACCCCGGCCTGTTCATCCTCCGACTCGGCATCGGCTGACCATCTGACGAAAGGGACACCATGAACACGCTGCGACGTTGGCGAGCCACCTCGGCACTGCGCCTGCGCGAAATCCTCGACGATGACACGGGCGATGTCCCCGGGTGGGTGCTCGTGACCCTGATGACCGCGGGCCTCGTCGTGCTCATCTGGGCGGTTGCCGGCCCGGCTCTCGGCTCGCTGTTCGAGCAGGCCATTCAGCGGGTGTCCGGGTTGTGATCCGGAAGGTGCTCGACGAGCGGGGCTCCAGCCCGGTGGAGTTCCTCCTGGTCGGCACGCTGCTCACGCTCCTCACACTCGCCGTGCTGCAGCTCGCGCTCGTCGTCTACGTCCGGAACGTCGTCCACGATGCCGCGGTCGAGGGGGCCTACGTCGCGGCCCTCGCCGACACGAGCCTCGAGGAGGGCGTCGAGCGCTCCAGAGATGTCATCACGCGAGCGGTCGGTGCGTCCTACGCGGCCGACGTGGCTGTTCGCGAAGAGGGTGCGGCCGGCCGGCAGACCGTGGTCGTTCGCATCCGCACCACCTTCCCGCTCGTCGGACTGATCGGGATCCCCTCCGCGATCGACGTCGAGGGGCGTGCGCCGGAGGAATCGTTCGACGATGACTGAGCGAACGCGAGGGGACGAGGGCTCCGCCGCGCTGGAGTTCATTGCGGTGGGGATCATCATGCTCGTGCCGCTGGTTTACCTGATCGTCGCGCTCGGCGCGATCCAGGAGCATGCGCTCGGCGCCGAGGCCGCGGCGCGCCATGCGGCGCGGGCGATCGCGCTCGCGCCTGACGCATCCGCGGCGAGTCTGCGGAGCGAACAGGTCCTCGCGACCGTCGTCGACGAGTACGGGATGGATGCCGAAGAGCTCGACGTGACTCTGACGTGCCGACCGGTCGGTGACGGCTGCCCTGCCCCCGGGGCCACACTCACGATCACTGTGACGACGCGCGTGGCGCTGCCGCTGGTCCCGTCGGTGCTGGGGGTGGCGGATGCCGCGTCCGTCACGGTCGAAGGAACGGCGACGCAGAAGGTCTCGCGCCTGTGGGGTGCGGGATGAAGGCGTCGGATGAAGGCAGCGTGCTGCTGCTGACGCTGGGGTACGCGCTCCTCGCGATGTCGCTCATCTTCGTCTGCGTGTGCGCCACGGACCTCTACATCGCGCAGAAACGCATCGACGCCCTCGCGGATGCCGCCGCGCTCGCCGGAGCAGACGGCTTCGACGTCATCGTCGTCGATGACTCTCCCAGGGCCGAGCTCACGGACGACGGCGTGCGGCAGCAGGTCGACGTGCTCCTGGCCGCGACCGGTGGCGAGGCGACGCTGGTCTCGGCGGGTACGCCCGACGGAGTGTCCTCGCGTGTGACGGTGTCGATCGCCTGGCACCCGCCGCTCGTCGCGTTCGCCGTGCCGGACGGCGTGCGTCTCGAGGCCACGGGAACGAGCCGCACCGCGCTGCGGTGATTCCTAGGACCCCTCGGGCTTGCGCCGGGGCGAGAACCGGGGGATCCACCGGAGGAACCCGCCGGCCCCGACGAGCCCGATCACGCCCATCACCGCGGCGGCGACCGGCAGCGACGCGACCGCGACGATGCCCGACACCATCAGCGGGGCGATGGCACCTCCGGCATCCGTCAGCGTCCGCCACGACCCGAGGAACGCCGCAGGTTCTCGCTTCGGCGCCACATCCGCGCCCAGCGTCAGCAGGATTCCGCTCGAGAGACCGTTGCCGACGCCGAGCAGGGCCGCGAACATCCCGAACCACAGCACCGCCGAGTCGAGATCGTGCGTGAACGACAGGGCGAGGAACCCCGCGCCCATCAGCAGCATCGCGGGCATCGCCGCCCAGAGTCGGCCGAAGCGGTCCATGACCTGGCCGCTCGCATAGAACAGCGCGAAGTCGATCGCGCCGGAGACGCCGACCACGAGGGCGATCGTCGAGGCGTCGAGTCCGAGCGAGAGGCCCCACAGCGGCAGCACGACCTGGCGGGCCGAGCGCACGGCCGACAGGGAGGCCGCGGCGAGACCGAGCCGGCCCAGCACCTCCCGCTGCTGCCACATCGTCCGGAACACGCCGGCCCGCTCGACCGTGGAGATCGCGCCGCTCACGGGCTCGCCGCTGTCGTCAGCGGCCGTCGTGCGCACGGGAGAGGTCCGCGTCGATGCCACGGGCGCGATCGTCTTCTCGGGGTCGGGGCCGAACAGCACGAGGACCACCATCAGCACCAGGCACCCGAGGAAGAACCAGATCGCCGCGGACTCGGATCCGAAGATCCCGAGAAGTCCCGCCGCGACGAACGGACCGATGAAGACGCCGAGGCGGAAGCTGCCGCCGAGCAGTGACAGCGCCCTGGCACGGAACGCGAGCGGCACGCGGGTCGTCATGAACGCATGCCGCGCGAGGCCGAAGGCCGCGGCGCAGAACCCGAGCAGGAAGACGGATGCCGCGAGCACCGCGAGCGACGGCGCGAACACCATGCCCACGCCGGCGCCGATCGCGACGACCCCGGCGATCACCATCGTGAACCGCTCGCCGATGCGGGCCACGGCCCAGCCCGCCGGGAGGTTGCCGCACAGCTGACCGACCACGAGCGCGGATGTCACGAGAGCCGCGAGGGCCACATCCGCACCCATCGCCGCCGCGATCACCGGGATCAGAGGGATGACCGCGCCCTCACCGAGCGAGAAGAGGATCGTGGGGAGGTACACCATCGGCCCGAAACGTCTCAGGACCGTGGATGCCATGCTCACCTCTGCCACGCTACTCCCGTCTGTCGGCCTGCCCCGACGAGAGCCGTACCCGCCCGGACAGGCCACACGTTAGGCTGGAGCCGACATGCTCGAACTCGATCTCTCCGCCGACATCCAGGCCCTGCGACTCACCTACGGTGACATCCGCGAGGTCCTCGACGTCGAGACGCTCCGCTCCGACATCGCCCGCCTCAGTGAGGAAGCCGGCGCGCCGGACCTCTGGGACGACACCGAACGCGCTCAGAAGGTGACGAGCGCCCTGAGTCACCGCCAGTCGGCGCTCGCCCGCGTCGAGGGCATCGGCCGTCGCCTCGACGACCTCGAGGTGCTGGTCGACCTCGCGAACGAGATGGGCGACGAGGACTCCGCGAACGAGGCCCGCGTCGAGCTCGCCGCGCTCACCGAGATCATCAACCAGCTCGAGGTCCAGACGCTCATGGACGGCGAGTACGACGAGCGGTCCGCGATCATCACGATCCGCTCCGGTGCCGGCGGCGATGACGCCACCGACTTCGCCGAGATGCTGATGCGCATGTACCTGCGCTGGGCCGAGCGCCACAAGTACCCCGTCAAGGTCATGGACACCTCCTACGCGGAGGGCGCCGGCATCAAGTCCGCGACATTCGAGATCGACGCTCCCTACGCGTTCGGCACCGTGTCGGTCGAGGCCGGCACCCACCGCCTCGCGCGCATCAGCCCGTTCGGCTCGGCCGACAAGCGGCAGACGTCGTTCGCCGCGGTCGAGGTCATCCCGCTCATGGAGGAGGCGACCGAGGTCGACATCCCCGAGAGCGACATCCGCGTCGACGTGTTCCGCTCCTCGGGCCCCGGCGGCCAGTCCGTCAACACGACCGACTCCGCCGTGCGCATCACGCACCTGCCGACCGGCATCGTCGTGTCGATGCAGAACGAGAAGTCGCAGATCCAGAACCGTGCCGCCGCCATGCGCGTGCTGCAGACCCGACTCCTGCTGCTGCAGAAGGAGGAGGAGGCTGCGAAGAAGAAGGAGCTCGCCGGCAACATCACGGCGAGCTGGGGCGACCAGATGCGCTCGTACTTCCTCTACGGACAGCAGCTCGTGAAGGACCTCCGCACCGGACATGAGTCGGGCAACCCGGCGGCCGTGTTCGACGGCGACCTCGACGGATTCATCTCGGCCGGCATCCGCTGGCGCAAGCGCAAGGACGACGACGACTGATCTCGTCTGACGACAGACGACGAAGGCCCCGGGAGCGAATCGCTCCCGGGGCCTTCATCTGCACGGTGGTGTGATCAGGGCACGAGGCAGATCGGAAGCGCCTCGGAGAACTTCTCGGTGAAGGCGACCGCGGTTTCAGCGTCCGCGAAGTCGCCGGTGCTGTCGGCGATCTTGCGCAGGGTCGCGTCGTCCAGGTCGGAGTTCACGAACTCCTGTGCCAGACAGGTGACCTGCTCGGGGGTGTAGCCCTCCGCACCGCTCATCGCGATGATGGCGTTGATCCCGGTCTCGACCTCTTCGACGGTCGGGCGGCTGCCCGAGACGCTGTCGTCAGGGGTCGTGGAGTCATCCGGAGTCGGCTCGGCCGACGGCACGGACGGAGGGGAGGACGGCAGCGAGTCGATCTCGTCGCTGACGCTCTGCGCGAAGGCCACGAGGTAGACGAAGACCATGATCACGGCGATGATCGTGCCGACCACCGAGAGGATCAGGCCCGAGATTCCGGGCCACTTCTTGCCCTTGAGGAACAGCGAGATCAGCGCGACGATGAAGCCCGCGGCCAGGAAGACGAACGAGAAGCCGTTGATGATCGGGATGAAGGCGAGGATCGTACCGACGACCGCGAGACCGAGACCGACAAGGCCGAGCACAGAAGGCTTCGCGGGGCCGGCAGGCTCTGCGGCCGGGTACCCCGTGGTCGGGTACTGACCCGCACCCGGCTGATAGGCGCCCGAAGCAGCGGGGTACGAGCCCGGCGCGCCGTAGGCGGGAGCTCCGGAGCCATACGTGTCGCCCTGTGCGCCGTACGGCGGCACAGCGGGCGGAGCCGCCGGGGGAGCGTACGAGAAGTCGTCGGAGATGGGAGTCGTCGCGGCCGTCGCATCGGAGGCGGGGGCGTCGTACGACGGTGCATCGGCGGCAGGCGCCTCGGAGACGGGCGCATCGTTCACGGACGGCTCGTTCGCGGGCCACTCGTTCGCGGGCGCCTCGGACGCCGGGGTCTCAGCCGCCGGGGTCTCAGCCGCCGGGGTCTCGGAGGCCGCGGTCCCGGACCAGACCGCGTCGTCGGACCCGGCCGCTGCAGGCTCAGAGGTCTGGCTCGATGCGGCGTCCTCAGCAGCGGCACCGCTCTGGCTGTCGCCGGCGGCGGTCGCCTCCGTGGGAGCAGCGGTCTCGGGTGCGTAGTGCTCGGTCCATTCCTGGCCGTCCCACCAGCGCTGGCGGCCGGATCCGTCGTCGTACCAGCCTGCAGGCGTCGTCATTTCTCCCCCTCGGAATCGTCGTCCGCGCGGACCGCACGGATCAGCACCTCCATGTATAGCAGTGACCTCCGACGCGCACGGGGCCTGCGGGGTGTCGCTCGCAGGCTGCGAGAGCCGCGCGCTTAGGCTCGAATCGCCATGATTCGGTTCGAGAACGTCACGAAACGCTATCGCGGGACCTCCAGGCCCGCTCTGTCCGGCGTCGACTTCGAGGTCCAACGCGGGGAGTTCGTCTTCCTGGTCGGAGCCTCGGGTTCGGGGAAGTCGTCCTGCCTGCGACTGATACTCCGTGAGGATGTGCCGACGACCGGTCGTGTCGCCGTGCTCGGCCGCGACCTCAGGTCGCTCGCGAACCGCAAGGTCCCCTACTTCCGACGCCACATCGGCTCGGTGTTCCAGGACTTCCGTCTGCTCCCCTCCAAGACCGTCTACCAGAACGTGGCCTTCACGCTCCAGGTGACGGGGTCCTCGCGCGGCTTCATCCAGCAGGCCGTTCCGGAGGCTCTCGCGCTGGTCGGTCTGGACGGCAAGCAGAAGCGGATGCCGCACGAGCTCTCCGGTGGAGAGCAGCAGCGCGTCGCGATCGCCCGCGCACTGGTCAACCGTCCGCAGGTGCTTCTCGCCGACGAGCCGACCGGAAACCTCGACCCGGCGACGTCCGTGGACATCATGCAGCTGCTCGCCCGGATCAACGCGGGTGGCACCACGGTGCTCATGGCCACGCACGAGGCCGCCTTCGTCGACCAGATGCAGCGCCGCGTGATCGAGCTGCGCGACGGCGAGATGGTCCGCGACGAGATCCACGGCGGGTACGGCGACACCTCCAACATCCCGCGCCTGGTGCCGGAAGAGGTCCGCGGAGCGGCAGCCGCCGCAGCCCTGACCGCCGTGCAGGAGGTGCAGCGGCAGACCGCCGACCTGTCGGTCGTGCGCGCCGCCCTCGCAGAGGAGCTGAGCGCCCAGCGCCGGGCGGCGGGTACCGCCGCCGACGCCGTGCCGACGGCATCCGAAGTGCCCGAGGCGCAGGCCGCGCCGATCGAGCCGCAGCCCGCCGACGAATCCCCGGCCGCCGTCCAGACGCCGGTCGGCCCTCGCACGCATCCGATCGTCCTGCCCCAGGTCGACGTCGCCGAGCTGGGCGTCGCCGACCGGCTGGGACTCTCCGACGACGGAGCCGACGAAGTGGGGCCGACCTCATGAGAATCGGACTCATCCTCACCGAGGCCCTCGGCGGCCTCCGCCGCAACATCTCGATGGTCATCTCCGTCGTGCTCGTCACGTTCGTCTCGCTGACGTTCGTCGGCGCCGCGATTCTGATGCAGGCGCAGATCGGCACGATGCGCGGCTACTGGACCGAGCGCGCGCAGGTGGCGGTCTACATGTGCTCAGCGATCTCCGAGTCGCCCACCTGCATCGACGGGGGCGCGACCGAGGACCAGGTGAACGCGGTGCGCGGGCAACTCGAGGGCGACGCTCTCAAGCCGTTGATCAGCGAGATCACCTTCGACTCCAAGGAGGACACGTACGCCAAGCTCGTCGACCAGCTCGGCGAGGACCAGGCGAGCGTGATCAGCGCAGACCAGGCGTTCGAGGTGTTCTTCGTCACGATGAAGGACCCCGGGCAATCCCAGGTGATCTCCGAGGCGTTCACAGGGGTCTCGGGCGTCGAGCAGGTGACGGATCAGTTGCAGTACCTCGAACCGCTGTTCTCCGCGCTCACCGTGGCCACCTATATAGCCGTGGGCATCGCCGTCCTGATGCTGATCGCCGCGATCCTCCTGATCGGCACCACGATCCGGCTCTCGGCGTATGCGCGCCGCAAGGAGATCGGCATCATGCGGTTGGTCGGTGCGTCGAACCGCTTCATCCAGACGCCGTTCGTGCTGGAGGGCGTGTTCGCGTCGTTCCTCGGCTCGCTCTTCGCGAGCGCCGCCGTGATCGCCGGAATGCACTTCGGGGTGAACGGATACCTGCGCGCCCGCGTGCCCTTCATCACGACCTGGGTCACCATGAACGACGTGGCATACGTCGTCCCCGTGCTGATCGGCATCGGCGTCGTGCTCGCCGCGTTGTCGGCCGGCTTCGCGATCCGCCGCTGGCTGCGCACCTGAGCCGGCGGCGTATAGACTGACAGGCTGCCGTGCGCGCGCCATCGAGGCGAGAACGAGACGTGCGGCGCGGATCAGGAGAGAGACATGCCCAGGGAACGCGGGGAGAAGGTCATCGCGACCAATCGTCGCGCACGTCACGACTACAACATCGAGAAGTCGTACGAGGCGGGGATGGTGCTGACCGGCACCGAAGTGAAGTCACTGCGCCAGGGGCGCGCGAACCTCAGCGACGGCTACGCCTTCGTGAAGGGCAACGAGGTCTTCCTCGACGCCGTGCACATCCCCGAGTACTCCCAGGGGCACTGGACGAACCATTCCGCGAAGCGCATCCGCAAGCTGCTCCTCCACCGCGAAGAGATCGCGAAGCTGCAGCACGCTGTGTCGGCTGGTGGCTACACGCTGATCCCGTTGAAGCTGTACTTCTCGGACGGACGCGCCAAGGTCGAGATCGCGCTGGCGAAGGGCAAGCGCGAGTTCGACAAGCGACAGACCCTGCGCGAGCGCCAGGACACCCGCGAGGCCGAGCGCGCCATGCGGCTCCGCAATCGGACCGGCGACTGACGCGACGTCAGGCGCTCGGCGTGAAGCCGAAGATCCGGCCGAGGAACGCCAGTTCCCGCTGCAGAGCGTCGACGATCGTCTCCGCCGAGCGGAATCCGTGGCCCTCGCCCGGGTAGAGGACGTACTCGTGGTCGACGCCGCGCGCCTCCAGGGCGTCGCGGATCGCCTCGGACTGCGACGGCGGCACCACGCGGTCCTCGGCGCCCTGCATCAGGAGGACGGGAACGTCGATGCGGTCGGCGTGCGTGAGGGGTGACCGCTCGACGTACAGGTCCTCGGCCTCGGGGAGCGGACCCACGAGCCCCTCGATGTACGAGGCCTCGAAATCGTGCGAGTGCGCCGCGAGCATCCGGAGGTCTGCGACCCCGTACCGGCTGATGCCCGCAGCGAACGTGCCGCCGCGCACGAGCGCGGAGAGCACGGTCCATCCGCCGGCCGAGCTGCCGCGGATCGCGATGCGTGCCGGGTCCGCGAGTCCTGCGTCGACGAGCCCGCGCGCGGCGGCGATCACATCGTCGACGTCGACCACGCCCCAGCCCCCGTCGAGCCGCTCGCGGTATGCGCGGCCGTACCCGCTCGAGCCGCCGTAGTTGACGTCCAGCACGCCGATGCCACGGCTCGTGTAGAACGCGATGGCCGCGGATGCGGCACCGGTGACGTGGGCTGTCGGACCGCCGTGCACGAACACGACGTAGGGCGGGAGCTCGCCGTCCGGCGCTGACTCCTCGGGATTCGCGGGCGGGTAGGCGAAGGCGTGCACGGGGCCGTGAGCGCCGTGGACGAGGACGGCGGATGCCGGTGGCATCCAGGCCTCGTCCACGGGCGCTCCGCCGGCCACGACGCCGACCGTGCCGGCATCGACATCGATGCACCAGACGCCGGGAGCGGTGGTCGAGCTGTTGCCGGAGAGCAGCACTCGCGTGCCGCGGACGTCGTCGACGCTCACGTGCCCGTCGGCCGGCACGTCGAGCCTGCGCGTGCGGCCGTCGCGATCGATCACGACGACCTCGTCGCGGCCGTTCGTCCGCACCGCGACGATGCGGCCGTCGGGAAGGAGTCGGTACCAGCGGTTGCCCAGGACCCAGAGACCGTATCCGGTGTCGGCGTCGGCGTCGGCGTTCGAGCCGACGGCCTCGACCTGATGCTCTGCGGTGTCTGAGGCGTGCCACCGGTGGAGGGCCCAGCGACCGGACGGGTCGTCCGCGAACACGACGGTGTCGTCGTCCTCCCACTCGGGCTGGAGCGCGGCGCGAGCGGGGACCACGACGGTGCGGTCGCCGTCGGCGATCA
Source organism: Actinomycetota bacterium (assembly GCA_037033365.1). Lineage (GTDB taxonomy): Bacteria > Actinomycetota > Actinomycetes > Actinomycetales > Microbacteriaceae > Microbacterium. The sequence continues at coordinate 13,192 of JAZBLS010000072.1, forward strand.
TCAGCTGCGCGCTCTGCCACGGCATCCGATCGGCTGACCATTCCACCCAGGCGACGCGGCGTCCATCGGGGGAGAGTGCGGGATGCGCGTAGAACGACGGGCCCTCGACGATCACGCGCAGGCGGGCGTCGTCGTCCGCAGCCGAGCCGTCGGTGGGGATCTCGACGATCCCTCGTCGGTGGGGCTCGCCGGTGAGGTCCTCGAACACCGCGAGCAGACGGCCGTCCTGCACCCGCAGTCCGCCGTGGGCAGGGCCCGCGGGGGTGAGGGGCTCCGGGGTGCCGCCCCGCGTCACGCGGTGGACCCGCTGCTCACGGGCCTCGACGAAGTACAGGGTGCCCGCGGCATCCGCCGCCCAGGCTCCTCCGCCGTATTCGTGCACGCGGGAGCGGGCGCTCCATGGCGAGGCAAGGACTTCGGAACCGGCGGAACTGCGAACCGTCACGCGTCCGCCCTCGGCGGGAACGGACTCGCCCCACCAGATCTCGTCACCGACGAACGCCGCGCCGTCGATGCGCGGTGCCGAGGTCGCGACCGCGGCGGGGGAGAAGGGAGAGGGCCAGCTACCGAACGGAGACGACATGCTTCGAGCCTAAGCCGACGCATGGTTCAGGTTCTGCGGCCATCCGCACGTTCTGCGGCCCGGGAAGCGATCTCGAGGCCGCAGAAGTTCGTGCGGGCCGCAGAAGTTCGCGGGACGGTGCGTGAGCTCGAGCGGCGAGGGCGTGGGTCAGACGGCGCGGAGGACCGCGACGACCTTGCCCAGGATGACCGACTCGTCGCCGAGGATCGGCTCGAACGCGGAGTTGCGCGGGAGGAGCCAGGTGTGTCCGTCGCGGCGGCGGAGCACTTTCACCGTAGCCTCGCCGTCGAGCATGGCGGCGACGATCTCGCCGTTCTCGGCGCTGCCCTGCGAACGGACGACGACCCAGTCGCCGTCGCAGATCGCGGCGTCGATCATCGACTCGCCGGAGACCTTGAGCATGAAGAGGTCGCCCTTGCCGACGAGCTGGCGGGGGAGCGGGAAGATCTCCTCGACCTGCTGGTCGGCGGTGATGGGCACACCGGCGGCGATGCGACCGACGAGCGGCACGAGCGCGGCGTCGCCGACGGGGGTCGCGATGTCGGCGGGGTTCTCGCCGCTCGCGCCGGGGAGGTCGATGAGCACCTCCATCGCACGCGTCTTGCCCGGGTCGCGCCGCAGGTAGCCGCTGAGCTCGAGCTGTCCGAGCTGGTGAGTGACGCTCGAGAGCGACTTGAGTCCCACGGCATCGCCGATCTCGCGCATGCTCGGCGGGTAGCCGTAGCGGCTGATGGAGGTCTGGATGACCTCGAGGATCGCCATCTGCTTGGGGCTCAGGCTCTTTCGCCGACGGGTGCGCGGAGCCTCGGACTCGGGGGCGGAGATATCGCTCATGGTGCTCCTCAGGGTGTGCGATCCGGCGTCTCGGTTCGAATGTCGGAGGCCCGTGGTGGGGTGTTCGTATCGAAACCGTATCCGAAGATCGCGCTGATGGGGAATATCTGTTCGAGCGTGTCGGTTGATCCGCGGAGCAGGTTTCGAAGAACGCTTGACAGATATTCGAATTCGAAGATACCTTCGGAACGTAGCTTCGCATCCTCGGATCCCGGCCGAGTCGCGGATGCGAACGCTACGCCAACTTCGCCGTCCACACGGTAGACGCAGAGGAGCACGACATGAGCACCATCACCTTCGGTAACGCAGCGATCATCCCGGCACGTCCGGCGACGCGACTGCGGCTGACGGCGCGCGGTCGTCGGGTCGTGCTCGCGGTCGCATCGGTCCCTCTCGCGATCGGCATCGCATTCGCCGCCCTCAGCGGTGGCAGCGCGGTGGCGTCCGGGGAGGAGGTCGCCACGGCGTCCTTCGAGACCGTCACCGTCATGCCCGGGGATACGCTCTGGACGATCGCCGAGAGCATCGCGCCCGGCGCCGACCCCCGTGATGTCATCGGCGACATCACGCGACTCAACCTTCTGCAGGGCGGCGCGCTGCAGATCGGGCAGGAGCTCGCGATCCCGGCAGAGTACTCGGAGTGACGCAGGGTGTGCCGAGTGAGGCACTGCCCTCCCGGCGCCGCCTACCATGGGAAGGGTGACTGCATCTCTGGCTGACCTCCCGCTTCGCGACGATCTCCGCGGACTCACTCCGTACGGCGCCCCGCAGGCGCCGCTGCCGATCGCACTGAACGTGAACGAGAACACGCATCCTGTTCCGGATGCTGTGGCCAGCGACATCCTCGACGACATCGCCGTCGCGCTGGGCGACGTCAACCGCTACCCCGACCGCGAGTTCACCGCGCTGCGGGAGGGCTTCGCGGAGTACCTCGGCCACGGGCTGACCGCCGAGCAGATCTGGGCGGGTAACGGCTCGAACGAGGTGCTCCAGCACATCCTGCAGGCCTTCGGCGGCCCGGGCCGCACGGCGTTCCGCTTCGCGCCGACCTACTCGATGTATCCCCTGATCTCGTAGGGGCCGGGCGCGACGTGGGGCGCGGGTCGCCGCGAGCCCGACGA
>JAZBLS010000073.1:0-15706 GCA_037033365.1 Actinomycetota bacterium
CAGTTTCGGATCTGTCACCGGCTCGGCGGGCACAGTTTCGGAGATGGACCGCGACACGCCGACGGGCGGATGCCGTGGCCGGCGTGTCGCGCGCGGCATCCGAAGTTGTGCCCGGGGACCCGGGCCCGAGGGGTAGGTACCTCAGGTCGACGGACGGTCGCCTGCCGTGTCCGTGCCGGGCACAGTTTCGGATCGGTCACCGGCCCGGGCGGGCACAGTTTCGGATCCGTCACACCCCTGGGCGAGCACAGCTTCGGAGATGGACCTCGACACGCCGACGGGCGGATGCCGGGAGCGGCGCGTCGCGCGTCGGATCCGAAGTTGTGCCCGGAACGCCGGTTGGCGAGGGCGGCTGAAGCCGGCCCGGGTCAGCGAGCGGCGTCGGCGAGGTGCCGCGCGTTGTGGCTCAGGACCTTGACGATGATCCCGCGGCGACGGAGCTCGGCCGCGGTGCGGGCGCCCTCCTCGGCATCCCTCCCGAGGGCATGGATGTTCGCGACCACGAGCACGTCGCCGGGCTGCAGCGTCGCGATGAGTCGCGTGAGGCGATCGCTCCAGCTCTCCAGGATGTCGGGGGCCGGGTGACGGAAGCCCTCGATCGGCACTCCGAAACGGGTCAGATCCTCGCGCTGCTCGACCACCGACGGCATGCCTTCGCGGGAGACCACGAGGCCGACGAGGCGTGAGCCGTCGGGTCGGGCGAGCCAGAAGTCGCGGTTCTGCTGCAGCTCGGTGAAGCACTTCGGGCACTCCGCCGCCGCGTGCGGAAGGTGCAGCGGACTGGTCACCGCCTCATCGACCGTGGCTGCCGTCTTCATCGGATCCGTCGTCTCGCTCATCGCGCACCTCCGGCATCCATTCTGCCCTGACAGGGCCCCGCCGTGGAACCGTTCAGAGCATCCCGGCGGCTCGCACGGCGTCGCGCTCCTCGATGAGCTCCGCGACCGAGGCGTCGATGCGCCGGCGGGCTCGGGAATCGAGGTCGAGTCCGTCCACGATGCGCCACTCGCCGTCGACGGACTCCACGGGGAACGACGAGATGAGCCCCTCCGGCACGCCGTACTCGCCGAGCGACACGACCGCGGCCGAGGTCCAGTCCTCGGTGCCTCCGACCCAGTCGCGGACGTGCTCGATCGCCGCGTTCGCCGCCGACGCCACCGACGACGAGCCGCGCACCTGGATGATCTCGGCGCCCCGCTTCGCCACGCGCGGGATGAACGTCTCGTCGAGCCACGTCGGCACGTCGCCGACGATCGCCTCGAGCGCGGGCAGCACGGGCTCGCCGCCGACCGTCGCGTGCGCGACGTCGGGGAACTGCGTCGCGGAGTGGTTGCCCCAGATCGGCACGCGGCGCACGGTGTCGACGGGAACACCGAGCGTCTGCGCGAGTTGTGCCCTCGCCCGGTTCTCGTCGAGACGTGTGAGGGCGGTGAAGCGCTCGGCCGGCACGCCATCGGCGGATGCCGCGGCGATCAGCGCGTTGGTGTTCGCCGGATTCCCGACGACCGTCACCCGCACGTCCGGAGAGGCGTTCGCGGCGATCGCGGCCCCCTGAGGGCCGAAGATCCCCGCGTTCGCAGCGAGAAGGTCGCCGCGCTCCATGCCGGGGCCACGCGGTCGTGCGCCGACGAGGAGGGCGAGATCGCAGCCGTCGAAGCCGACGGCGGGGTCGTCCGTGACCTCCACATGCTCGAGCAGCCCGAAAGCGCCGTCCTGCAGTTCGAGCGCCGCACCCTCTGCCGCACCTAGGCCCTGCGGGATCTCCAGCAGGCGGAGGCGGACCTTCTCGTCCGGCCCGAGCATGTCGCCCGCGGCGATCCGGAACAGCAGTGCGTAGCCGATCTGTCCGCCGGCGCCCGTGAGGGTGATCGTGGTGCTCATGCTCCGAGCCTACGTCCGCGGAGACGAGGATGCAGGGGGCCTCGCGCAAGGGGTCGGGGCGGATCTGCGGCTCGGAGTACCCTCGTGGCATGACATTCAATCCCGACGCCGATGTCTCCGGAAACACCGCTCGACGCCGTGGCCGTGGGGCCGTGGTCGCCGGAGCCGGTGGAGTCGGCCTGCTCGGCATCATCGCGCTGATCGCCGGTCCGCTCCTGGGCATCGACCTCTCGGGACTCGTGGGCGGCGGCGGCGGTTCCGGCGGCAGCGAGCCGTCGGGTGGCAGCGTCATCGAGAACTGCAAGACCGGTGAGGACGCGAACGAGAACGTCGACTGCCGCGTCGCCAGCTCGCAGCTCGCGCTCGACCAGTACTGGGAGACGCAGGTCGAGCCGTACCGTGCACCGCAGCTCATCATCGTCGACGGAGCGACCTCGACCGCCTGCGGCACGGCCTCGAACGCCGTCGGACCGTTCTACTGCCCCGGAGACGAGACGGTCTACATCGACCCCACGTTCTTCGACCTCATGCAGCAGCAGTTCGGCGCCTCGGCCGGCAACCTCGCACAGCTCTATATCGTGGGGCACGAGTGGGGTCACCACATCCAGTACATCACCGGCGTGATGGACCAGTACCCGAACAACGGCACCGGTCCCGACAGCAACGGCGTGCGGGTCGAGCTGCAGGCCGACTGCTACGCCGGCGCGTGGATCGGGCAGATGACGAAGCAGAAGGATCCGGACGGCGACCCGTACCTGCAGGCGCCGACGGACGCAGAGCTGACGGATGCTCTGAACGCGGCGTTCACGGTCGGAGACGACAACATCCAGTCCCAGTCGGGGTCGGTGAACCCGGAGAGCTTCACGCACGGGACCAGCGAGCAGCGGCAGTACTACTTCGCGAACGGCTACAAGAACGGACTCGGCGTCTGCGAGGAGCCGCTCACGATCGCGGGCGACAAGCTCTGACCGTCGCGCACGGGCGCCGCGTTTCGTCTCGCTGGCGCTCGCTCGACGAGCAAGGGCTCAGGCGCGGAGGGCCTTCGTCAGGGTCGACACGAGTCCGAGCAGGCCGCCGTTCGCGCGGTAGCGGGTGAGGCCCTCGCTCACGGCACCGCCGGTGCGGGCCGACACGAACCAGGGCGGCTTCGGGAGGATCGTGGCACGGCCCCCGCGACCCGTCAGGACTCCGGGTGCCCACCGGGGGAAGGGACGGAACGGGCCACGGACCACCGAGCGCTCGACCCCGTCGAGAAGGAGCGCATTGTGGACGACGCCGATGCCGCTGCCGACATCGTCGATCGTGCTGCCGGGGAACGCGCCCCAGGTGAGGGTCGGGGTGATGAACCCGAAAGCCGTCCAGCCGTTGATCGCGATCGAGCCGTACCTCAGAGCGGCGATGGCACGCTCGAAACCTGCGCCGAGGGACTTCTCGGTCGCCGGATCGATCAGCAGGTTCGCACCGAGCGTGCCCTGCAGCTTCTCGTTCGCATAGACGACGGCCGCATCGAGGAACGCCTGGCCGGAGCCGGGAACCGACACCACCCCGAGTACGGGGGAGAAGTACTCGGTCGTCTGCAGGGCTGTCGCATCCTCGTCGCCGTCCAGCTCGACGAGGAGCCGATCGCCGAGCACGAGAGCATCCGGGTAGGCCTCCGTCGCGAGCTCCATGCGCGACGGCGCACCGGGATACCAGATCGGCCGCTCCGGCGCCGTGGCGTATGCGCGGCGGAGGGCGGCGTGGAAGGCATCCGCCTGCTCCCAGTCGGACGAGACGATGACGACCTGGCCCGCGATGCAGTTGTGCCCGCTGTTCTGCAGGCGCATGGTCGCGATGTGCTCGGCCTGGTAGGTGAGGTCGGCATCCGTCCATCGACCCGGGACGACGATGATGGGCGAGACGCCGCCGAGCTCCGCCGTGATGGGCTTCTTCAGCTGCGGGCGGTTCTCCCGTCGTCGGCGCTTCGCGGCCGGGCCCGTGCCCCACACGATCGCGTCGAATGTCGCCGCCGAGCCCGTGATGTGGACGTGCACCAGGTCGGGGTGCGCGGTGAGGTACTGGCCGACCGCCGGGCCGCCGCGGACGATCCGCACCAGCCCGAGCGCGATCAGCGGGGCGAGCGCGCGCTTGTACACGGGCACGAGCGCATCCTGCGTCGGGTTGACCTTGAGGAGTGCCGTGCGGTTGTGCGCGAGCAGCTCATACAGGACGTCCAGCACCGGGATCGAGGTCACATTGCCCGCTCCGAGCACGAGACCGACTCCGCCCGACGCCGCGGGGGTGCGCTGCGCGAGACCGGCGGCGGCCCTGGCGCCGTTCGGCGTGATGCCCGGCTCGAGCCACACCTCTCCGGTGAAGCCGGAGAGCAGGAAGCGGTCGATCCCGGTCAGCGGGAACGCGTGCACACGCGTGCGCCCGCCGGGGGCGCGATCGAGGCGGATGCCGTCCAGCGGGTTGATGCCGTCCGCCAGTCGCGAGAGCGTCTCGATGTACGCGTCGAGCGCGCCGAGCACGCTGTACGGACCGCTGAGCCATTCCTCGCCGCGGAGCGCGTGCCCGCTGTCCAGGCCCTTCGACGCGCTCGCCGTCGTCGCCCAGTCCTCCGCGGCGGCCGCCACGCTCGTCCGCACGCCGTGCAGCAGAGTGATGCGCTGCGCGAGGGTCAGAGCCGCCCACGTCGTCGCGCCGGCCTGCAGCTCTGCCACGGCCGTGTCGAGTCTGGATCGCTCGCCGTCGCCGAGCTCGGCGGTTCCGGGGGCGGTGGACGGCACGGTCGCGGAAGTCATCGGCGTCTCCTTCTGACGGGATCCCAGCTTATGCGGCGGACTCGATGTCGGCTCTGCGCAGGCGGTACCGGCGAAGCATCAGCAGGCTCGCGGCCATGAGGGCGGCGGGCAGGATGCTGAAGCTCAGCACGATGCCGGTGATCGCGGCATCCGGCTGCTGCGTCGCCGCACCGGCGACCGTTGAGACGTACCCGGTGGCGGCGAGAGTGAGCGATACGACGGTCGCACCGAGCGCGAACCCGATGGTCTCGCCCGCCGTCCACACTCCGGTGAACGTACCGGCCCGACCGGGCTCCCCGGTGCGCTCGTCATGCGAGATGACGTCGGGGAGCATCGCCATGGGCAGGCACTGCAGTCCGGCGTAGGCGATCCCCGCCACGGCGACCGAGGCGTAGATCCAGGCCCCGGGAACCCAGATCGCGGCGGTGAGCGAGAGCGCGGCGAGCAGGAACAGTGCACTCGCCACGGCGAACGCGCGCTCCTTGCCCGCTCGACGGGCGACGGCCGTCCAGATCGGAGTGGTCAGCAGAGCAGGCCCCACGAGGGCGACGAAGAGGAACGTCACCGCACCCTCCGAGTGCAGCACCCATGTCGCGACGTACTGCGCGGCCGCGAGCATCGTGCCGGTCGCGAGGGCCTGCATGAGGAACGTGCTGAGCAGGGCGCGGAAGGGCTGGCTGCGACGCAGGACGTTCACGGCGCTCGCGTACTGGGCGCGGAACCCGTCCGAGCCTTGCGGCGCGGGTCGCCGGTCCGCCTCGGGGCGGCGTGCCGCGGCATCCGCCGTCCGGGAGGCGATGAGCATGCCGACGCCGATCGCGACACCCGCGACGATCCCCATGAGCAGATAGCCCTGCACGGGGTCGGACCCGGCGCCGCGCAGCTCGGGGCCACCCGCGCCGAAGAGGAGGATCGCGGCGGTGAGCACGATGACGCGCCAGCCGAGCAGTCGCGTCCGCTCGTCGTAGCTCGCGGTGAGCTCGGCGGGGAGCGCGACGTACGGCACCTGGAAGAGACTGAACGAGGTCGCGGTGGCGAGGAACGCCAGCAGGACGCAGATGCCGCCCGCGACGGGGCCCCATGACGGCGGAACCGCGAAGGTGAGCGCGAAGAAGAGGGGGAGTGTCAGCGCGCCGACGACCATGAACCCGCGGCGGGATCCGGTGCGCGCGAACTGGCGGTCGGATGCCGCACCGATCAGCGGATCGATCACGACGTCCCAGATCTTCGCGGTCGTCACCAGGAGGCCGGCGGCGAGGGCTGCGACACCGAGGTTGTCGGTGAGGAAGTACGTCAGCACGAGCCCCGGGAGCGTGGCGTACCCGCCGGTGCCGACCGAGCCGATCGCGTACAGCGAGACGGTGCGGGCGGACAGGCGGACGGATGCTCGCTCGGGCCGAGCCTCTGTGCTCATCGCGCCAGTGTAGCGGCGCGTTCAGCGCCGATGAGGCGTCAGATCAGCGAGAGCTCGCGCAGCTTCGACTCGACATCGGCGTTCGACGGCTCGACGTGGTGCGAAGAGTCCGGGTAGACGACCACGGGGATGTTGGTGCGGCCCGAGATCTCCTTCGCGACGTCGGCCGCGGAGGGGTCTGCGACGAGGTCGACGTAGGTGTACTCGACACCGAGCCCGTCGAGCTGCTTCTTGGTGCGGATGCAGTCACGGCACCAGTCGGCGCCGAACATCGTGATGGTGGAGTCTGCAGGAGAAGTCATACATCAAGGGTAGGGCCGCGTGGCAGGGAGGGCGCCGAATGCGGAGGCTTGTCAGGTAAGGCAAGCCTTACCTATAGTTGGTCGCATGGCCACTGCGTGCGAGCATCTCCAGGATCCGGACTGGGAGAACCTGGAAGGCGCCGTGCTCATCGCCGGCGACGCTGCGGACGCAAGGGCCATCGCCGAGATCGCGGCGCGGCTGCCGTGGGATGCCGAGGGCGTGGTCCTCATCGAGGCCGCGGCGCGCATCCAGTTCCGTCATATCGACGTGCCGCAGGGTGTCTCGGTGCGGTGGCTGCTGCGGGGTGACGGGATCCGTCAGCATGCGAAGGGCGAGCGTCTCGCGAACGCCGTGCACTCGTGGTGCGTCGAGTGGACGTGCTCAGAGCCGCCGGACCAGTGGACCGTGTGGCTCGGCGCCCACACCCCGCCGCACGTCGCGCGCATGGCGCGCAGTCTGCTCGGCGTCGCCGGCTGACCTCGGTCCCTGAGCCTTCCTGGGTCCCTGAGCCTGTCGAAGGGCCTGAACCCGCGTGGGTCCCTGAGCCTGTCGAAGGGCGGCGCGCGTCACATGCTGGCGAGCGCGGGTGCCCCGATGGTCGCTCCGGCGGTGATCGCGTCGAGCGCGCGACGCAGCGAGGAGCTGGACGTGTGGGCGGTGTAAGGGAAGTACACGACCTCGACGCCCACCTCGGCGAACTCGCGCTCGAGGCGCAGGCCCTTCTCGGTTCCCCGCCAGTCGTCACCCTTGAAGAAGTGCGTGAAGTGCACGTCCTGCCACGAGTCCATCTTCGACGGAGTCGTCTCGACGTAGACATCGTCCACGAACGAGATGTGCCGCACGATCTCGGCTCGCTCCGCTGTCGGGATGACGGGCTCGATGCCCTTCACCTGCCGCAGCATCTCGTCGCTCACGACGCCCGCGACCAGGATGTCGCACTGCTGCTTGGCGTGTCTCAGAAGGTTCAGATGCCCGACGTGGAACAGGTCGAAAGCTCCCACGGCATAGCCGATACGCGTCCCCATGATCTCCCCAGATCAGTGATTCCCCAGAGAGCGGATCCCCATCCGCTCGGCGACTCCCACAGCCGCTTCGGGGCAGTCTAGCAGGTACGGGTTTCGCAGCCCATAGGTTCGCATGGAACTATGGATCCCGCAGAAGCGGTGCAGGCGAAGGGGGAGCTCGTGCGGACAGCCGTCACGGTCATCGTGCCCACCTTCAACGAGCGGGACAATGTCGCCGAGCTCGTGGCACGTACCGCCACAGCGCTCGCCGGATACGACGCCCAGATCCTCTTCGTGGACGACAGCGCCGACGACACGGCCGCCGAAGTCGCGCGCGTCGCCGTCGACGCTCCGCTGCCCGTGCGCGTCATCCACCGCGAGGAGAACACGGGCGGTCTCGGCGGAGCCGTGGTGGCGGGACTCCGCGCCGCGGCATCAGACCTCTGCGTCGTGATGGACGGCGATCTCCAGCATCCGCCCGAGCTTCTCGCCGCCCTGCTCGATCGGCACGCCGAGGGCGACGCCGACGTGGTCGCGGCATCGCGCTACATCGGTGGCGGTGACACGAGCGGGCTCGGCACCGCTGTGCGATTCGGTGTGTCGCGGGCAGCGACCTGGCTGACGAGGGCGATGTTCCCGATCCGACTCGCACGCAGCACCGACCCGATGACCGGGTTCTTCCTCGTCGACCGCGCTCGGCTCGACCTCGACGCGCTGCGTCCGCAGGGTTTCAAGATCCTGCTCGAGATCCTCGCCAGGACCGATCTGCGCATCGCCGAGGTGCCGATGGAGTTCGCCGAGCGGCGGCACGGCACCTCGAAGGCCAGCCTGCGTCAGGGAGCCACCTTCGTGGCGCACCTCGCGAGGCTGCGGTTCGGCAAGATGTCGCTGTTCGCTCTGATCGGAGTGGTCGGGGCGCTCGCGAATCTCGGGATCATGTGGATGCTGACGGCGTTCGGCATGCCCTACGTGTGGGCCGCGATCATCGGCGCCGAGGTGACGATCGTCGGCAACTTCCTGCTCCAGGAGCGCTTCGTGTTCGCCGACATGCGCACGGATGCGCGGGCGCTCGGCATCCGCTTCCTCACGTCGTTCACGTTCAACAACGTCGAGGCGGCGCTGCGCATCCCGGTGATGGCGCTCATGGTGGAGACGTGGCACATCTCGAGCGTCCTCGCGACCGGACTGTCGCTGATCGTGGCGTTCTTCGCGCGCTTCCTGTTCCACTCGCTCGTCGTCTACGCGCCGTCGCGCCGGCGGAACGCGGATGCCGCGGCATCCGAGCCGAAGCCGGATACCGCGGCACTGCGCATCGTCCGCGCGATCGACGCGGAGGCGATGAAGCCGGGAGAGCTCTGACCGCGAGGTTCGGGGACTCGGGTCAGGGGCGCCCCATGCCCACGTAGGTCCATCCCGCGGCACGCCAGGCCGCAGCGTCCAGGCCGTTGCGGCCGTCGACGATGACCCGACCGGAGGTCAGGGACGACGCGTGCTCGGGCGACAGGTTGCGGCGGTACTCGTCCCATTCCGTGACGAGGATCACGGCATCCGCATCGCGCAGCGCCTCGTCGCGGTCCTCGACGTAGGTGAGCTGCGGATGCTGTCTGCGCGCGTTCTCGATGGCCTGAGGATCGGTCACGGTGACCTCGGCTCCGAGGCCGCGAAGGCGCACGGCGACGTCGAGCGCCGGCGAGTCCCTGATGTCGTCGCTGTGCGGCTTGAAGGCGGCGCCGAGGACGGTGATGCGCTTGCCGACGATGTCGTGGTCGAGCGCGTCGAGCACGAGCGTCACAGCGTGCTCGCGGCGGCGGAGGTTGATGGCATCCACCTCGCGCAGGAATCCGACGGATTCGCCGCGTCCCAACTCCTCGGCGCGGGCGGCGAAGGCGCGGATGTCCTTCGGCAGGCAGCCGCCGCCGAAGCCGATGCCGGCACCCAGGAAGCGGCGACCGATGCGCACGTCGTGCCCGATCGCGTCGGCCAGCTGCGTGACGTCGGCGCCCGTGGCCTCCGCGATCTCGGCCATCGCGTTGATGAACGAGATCTTCGTGGCGAGGAAGGCGTTCGCGGCGACCTTGACGAGCTCGGCCGTCGCGAGGTCGGTGACGAGGAACGGCGTGCCCTTGGCCACCGCCGGGTGGTAGACCTCGCGCAGCACGTCGGCCGCTGTGTCGCCGGCCCCGCTCTGGGGCACCCCGACGACGAGGCGATCGGGGTCGATCGTGTCCTTGACGGCGAATCCCTCGCGCAGGAACTCCGGGTTCCACACGAGCGTGGCTCCCGCGCTCTCGACGAGCGGAGTGAGGTCGGCGGCCGTGCCCACGGGGACGGTGGACTTGCCGGCCACGACGTCACCGGGCGACAGATAGGGCACCAGCGCCTCGAATGCACCGTTCACGAAGGTGAGGTCGGCCGCGTGCCCGCCCTTCTGCTGCGGAGTGCCGACCCCGACGAAGTGGACCTTTGCGCCACGGGCCTCGGACATGTCGGTCGTGAACCGGAGGTTCCCCGAAGCCACTCCCTCGCGGAGGATCTCGGGCAGACCCGGTTCGAAGAAGGGCGCGTCACCGACCGAGAGCGAGGCGATCTTGCGCTCGTCGACGTCGATGCCGACGACCTCGTGGCCGATCGAGGCCATGGCGGCAGCGTGCACCGCTCCCAGATAGCCGCAGCCGATGACGGAAAGCTTCACGATGCTCCTTGGTGTCGGGTCGCCGTGTCTTCGGCGGGCGATGTCGTGCCCTCACCGGCGGGGAGGGGGACGGTCGTGGATCCGCGACCGGGTCGGCGACCCGGTCTGCGTACGAGTGCGACGGCGCGCTGGAAGGCAGCGAGGTGTCTGTCGCGGGACACCGACCATTCGCGTTCCGACAGATCGGGTCGGCCCGAGCGTCGCCTCGACTCGTCGAGCGCTCGCCGCAGTGTGTCCGCGGTGAGATCGCCGGCGAACAGGAGCACCCAGCCGGGGCCGACCTCCTCGGCGAGCGCGCGGTTCACCTCGTTGTCCGGCACGAGCACCGGGCGGTCGACCGACAGAGCCGCGAGTGCGGTGCCGCTGTTGTGCATGTGCCGATACGGCAACACGATCAGCTCCGCATCCGTCATGGCGTGCACGAGCTCCTCGTCGTCGAGGAAGCGGGGGTCGATCGTGACCCTCGCGTCGCCCTCGGCTGCCTCGTGGAGGACCTCCACGAGGTCGGATGTCGACGGCTTGCCTGCGATGTGGAGCGAGGCGGTCGGATCCTCGAGGCGCACGAACGCGGCGACGAGGTCTTCGACGCCCTTGTAGCGGCGGATGAGGCCGACGTAGCCGAGCCGGCCCGGGGCAGGGGGCCCGCCGGCGAAGGGCGCGAACCAGTCGCGGTAGTGGCCGTGCTCGATCGTGACGCCGTCGATGCCGGGGCGCGGCGGGGTCTGGTCGTTGAGCCGGATGTCGAGCGTCGTCATCCGGTCGATCCGGTCGAGGATCCGATTGTCGAACGCGTTGATGTTGGTCGGGCGCTCGAGGTTGTGCACGGTGCGGACGATCGGCACACGCGTGAGCCGCCAGCGGAGGACGAGCAGCGAGGTGACGGCTCGCCGGACAGTGCGGCCGCGCCAGTTGTGACCGCCGACGAGGAGCTCGGGCCAGTGCAGATGCACCACGTCGTACCGCCCGAGCAGGGCGGCCGACGGCCGGTAGGCGATCACGTCGGCGACCTCGGTCAGCGAGTCGAACAGCTGCGTGATGTACGGGTTCGTCGTGCTCTTGGGCTGACGGAAGGATTCGAGGACGCGCAGTCGACGCGTGGTCGGCGCGCTCACGCGTCGACCTTCCCGGCCGCGATGGCGCGGTCGTACCAGTCCGACACCAGGGCGGGAAGCCGCGCGGTCGACCAGCGATCGGTCGGGTGCCCGCCCGTCGCCGCAGCCTCGTGAAGCTTGTCGGCGAGGTTTCCGACGATATCGCCATCGAGCGAGGCGACATGGCCGTTGGATCCCGCGAGGGCAGGGGGACCGCCGAGCGGCAGGCAGACGACCGGGCAGCCGATCGTGCTGGCCTCGGCCACGACCCAGCCCGCCTGGTCCCGCATCGAGGGGAAGAGGAACACCTCGGCGCCCGCTATCGCTGACAGCACCCGTTCGCGCGGCTGGTGGCCGAGGAAGCGCACGCGCTCGTCGAGCCCGAGGCGCGCGACCCTGGCGCGCAGGCGCTGCTCCTCATAGCCGTCCCCGTACAGGTCGAGTGTCCAGTCCTCCGTGCGCGCGATCGCGTCGATCGCGAGCGCCGCGCCCTTGAGCGCGATGAGCCGCCCTGCGAAGACGGCGCGTCGGGGAATGATCTGCTCCGCGCGGGAAGGCAGCCCGTCGAGCGTCGCGTTCGGCTCGACGACGACCGCAGCGGTCTTCGCCGCGAAGTGGTCGGCACCCTGCTGATTCTGAGCGACCACCAGCGCGGCGCGGCGAGCGACGCGGTCACCCACGGCGGAACGCACGACCGCAGTGAATGAGCCCCTGATCATCTCGGTGAGCGTGCCGCGGACTCCGAGCCAGCGCGACATCCTCAGCACGGGCGGCGTGCTGGCGCCGCCGACCGGACCCCAGACGAGAGGCGCATCGTCGACCGCCGTCAGGCCGCAGGGCATCCAGTCGTTCGCGAAGGAGACGTGGTGCAGCACGTCGAACCCGTGCTGCGCGTGGAGCCGGATGGCGTGACGCCCCAGCGCGCGCTGCCACAGGGCGTAATACCAGTAGAGGTCCCACGCGTGGCGCTTCCACCGCATCAGACGCGGCGCGAGGTCGAGGTAGTTGACGTGCAGCCGAGAGGCGAGCTCCGGATCGGCCGTGAGCGCGGCATCGATCGCCTCGCGGAACCGGTGACGCGTGATGACCCACACATCGTGATCGCGGGTCGCGGCGACCGCGAGCTCCCATCCTGCTCGTGCCTCCGGCTCGGCGACGGGCCCACAGGCGTATCCGCCGACGAGCACGCGTCTGCGCCTCGGCGCCTCCGGACGAACTCCCGAATCCATCAAGCTCCCCTACCTTGTTGGTCCCCATGATCCGTGGCCTCCCCAGGCACACGAACCTGTTGAATACTACTAAGTCACACCCGTCGACGCGGAAGAGCATCCTGCTCGCTCCGTCACGGACCGAAGGGGAACGGATGCCGACGCGCCGCGACAACGTGATGGACGCTGTGTCCGTCGCGATCTGCATACCGACGTTCCGCAGGCCCGCGGACCTCGCGCGGCTGCTCGCGGCGCTGCCCGAGGTCGTGGCCTCGGCCCGGCTCGAGGACCGAGTGGGCGAGGTCGCGATCATCGTGATCGACAACGACGGGGATGAGAGTGCGCGCTCTGTCGTCGCCGAGTCGGGTCTCGACGTCCGCTATGTCGTCGAGCGCGAGCGCGGAGTGGTGGCCGTGCGCAATCGCGCACTCGACGAGGCATCGGAGAGCGATGTCATCGTCTTCATCGACGACGACGAGACGCCCGCTGAGCCGCGGTGGCTGGCGCGCCTGCTCGCGACACGGTCCGACTTCGCGGCGGATGTCGTCGCGGGCCCCGTCCGCACCGTCACCGACGAGCCGCTGGACCCGTGGATCATCGCCGGACGCTTCTTCGCGCGCGCCCATCGGGACGGAGTCCCGACGGGGGCACCGCTCACGCGAGCCGCGACCAACAACCTCCTCCTCGACCGCCGGTTCGTCGAGGCGTCCGGCATTCGCTTCGACCCGAGATTCGCGCGGACCGGCGGCGAGGACTCGCTGTTCACCTCGCAGTTGCACCGCCGGGGCGCGCGCATGGTCTGGTGCGCCGAGGCCGGAGTTCTCGATCACCTTCCCGTCGACCGCCGGACGCGCGAGCACGCGCTCGAGAGGACCGCCGGCATGGCCAACGCCGGTGTGCGGGTCGCGCTCGTGCTCGCCGGGTCTCCCATCCAGCGGTTGACGGTGCGGGTGAAGGGAGTCGCGGCCGGCGCAGTCCACTGGCTGCGGGGAGCGGTTCACGGTCTCGCGGGGGTCCTCGTGCGATCCGATCGTCTGAGGGCGCTCGGCGCGAAGGGGCGCGCTCGGGGGCGTGGAAGCATCGCGGGTGCGGGCAACCGTGGCCGTGACCTATACGGTGGTGGCGGGATCCGTTAGCCGTCATCGGCGCGGATGCGGGCGTCGCGACGCCCGCGGACACAGGGAGCGTGGGGCTGATGCAGGGGCAGACGACGAGTTTTCGTGAGGCTTTCGCGAGCCTGAAGGCGGCGCAGAAGGGTCATGCTCGAGGGGCCCCCGCCTATTCGGTGTACATCAACCGGCGCATCGGCCGGGTGTTCGCCGCCTTCGCACACACACGCGGATGGACTCCCAATCAGGTGACGGCGATCAGTGCCGTGCACACGTTCGTCGGCATCGCCCTCATCGTCGCGCTGCCGCCGTCGTGGTGGTCGGGCCTGCTGATCGGCGTGCTCCTCGCGTGCGGCTACGCGTGGGACTCCGCCGACGGCCAGGTGGCGAGGCTCCGCGGAGGAGGCAGCGCCGCCGGGGAATGGCTGGACCACTTCGTCGACGCCGCGAAGCTCTCACTGCTGCACCTCGCAGTCCTCGTCGGCCTCTGGCTGCACACGCCGCTGCGGGACACGGCGTGGCTGCTCGTGCCCCTCGCCTTCTCGGCCATCTCGACCGTGACCTTCTTCGGCATGCTTCTGAACGACCTGCTCAAAGCGTCGCGGAGCGTCTCGTCTACCCACTCGCGTGGCGGCGGGACCCTGCTCAGGTCGACGATCCTGCTGCCGACGGACTTCGGCGTGGTGTGCCTGGTGTTCCTGCTGTGGGGATGGACCGCCGGGTTCATCGTCGTCTACGCTCTGCTGGCGCTGGCGGCTCTCGCGTTCCTCGCGCTCGCGTCGGTGAAGTGGTTCCGCGAGATGAAGAGCCTCTGACATGCCGGCGCGTCTCGCGATCGTGGTCGTCAACTACGCCTCGTCCGCGCTGCTGCGCGAGAACCTGGTGAGCACGTGCGACGACGTCGGGCCAGACATCGTCGTGGTCGTGGACAACCTGTCGACCGCGGAGGAGCGCGCGGCTCTGCGTCCGCTGGCCGAGTCCTCGGGATGGGATCTGGTCGAGGCCTCGGGGAACCTGGGGTTCGGCGGCGGGATGAACCTCGGTGTGCAGCGGGCGCTGGAACTCGGGGCCGAGGATCTGCTCCTGCTGAACCCCGACGCGACGATCACGGGCGACTCGGTGCGCGCGCTCCAGGCGCTGGTCGCCGACTCGAGGACCACGGTCGTGGCCCCTCGCATCGTCGACGGGGCCGGCGCCGTGTGGTTCGACGGCGCGGACCTGTACCTCTCCGACGGACGCACGATGGGTGCGGGAAAACGCGACCGTCGCCCCGGCGAAGCGCGCTGGGAATGGCTGTCCGGGGCGTGCCTGCTGATACCCACCGAGCTCTGGCGACGGACAGGAGGCTTCGACGACGAGTACTTCCTCTACTGGGAGGACGTCGACTTCTCCCGCCGGGTGGTGGCGGCAGGCGGGTCTCTCCTCGTCGTGCACGAGGCGACGGCCGTCCATGACGAGGGAGGGACGCAGGGGCGAGACCCCTCCGATCGCTCGAAGTCGTCGGGCTACTACTACTTCAACATCCGCAACCGGCTCCTGTTCGCGGCGAAGCACCTCGATGACGAGGACCTGCGCCGGTGGCGCCGAGGAGTGTGGCGATCGGCGAAGGAGGTGCTCCTGCGCGGCGGGCGTCGCCAGTTCCTCCGCCCGTGGGTGCCGCTGGGCGCCGCGTACCGTGGAGTGCGGGACGGCCTGCGCCTGTCGTCGGGTGCTCGGAGGCGCGCCGGACGAAGTCTCAGCCAGGAACGGGGCGGCCGGCGGTACAGTTCGGAGAGGGACGTCCCGGTGGGGGATGGCGGGCAGGGAGAGACGTGACGAGCGAAGAGACCGATCCGGTTCCGTCGAAGAGCAGGCGGACGTGGTGGATCGTCGGCGCCGTGGTGGCCGCCGTGGCCCTCGTCCTTGCCATCGGCATCGCGACGGGGTGGGGTGCGAACTCCGGCGCGGACCCCGAGGGCAGCGCCGGCCCGACGCCGTCGGCGAGCAGCTCGAGCAGCTCGAGCAGTGCGTCCCCCGACCCGGACGAGAGCGAGCCGTCCGAGTCCGACGACGGCGCGCCCGTCACCTCCGAGCCCCGCGCGACATCGGCACCCGTCCCGCTGGACGCCACGGCCGAGCCCGCCGACGGCCTCCGCGTCACGATCGCCTCGATCACGGCGATCGACGGCCGCGCGTCCGTTCCCGGTGAGGTGGAGGGGCCGGCGCTCCAGGTCACTGT
>JAZBLS010000074.1:0-15656 GCA_037033365.1 Actinomycetota bacterium
GTCGGGGCGGGCGTCAGGCGGGCTCGAGCTCCCCCGCGTTGGCGGCCTCGAGCAGCTGCGCGATCTGCTCGTACGACACGTCGACGCCGGGGAAGCCGATCAGTCGCCCGATCGGGAACGACGCCATCATCTTCTGCATGGCCTCGTCGTTGGGCATCATCGACGCGGCGGCAGCATCCGCTCCGGCCAGTCCACCCATGAGCCCGCCCAGTGCCGCCATGACGATCGGACCGGCGACGGGGTGCGCGACGACATCGCCGATCGAGGACTCCATCGTGAGCGGCAGGGAGACCCGGTCGCCGTCGATCGCGATCGTCGTCGACGAGCGGATGTCACGGCTCGATGCCGCCGCCTCGATCGTGTAGTCGCCCGACTCCACGATCCAGCGGTCGACGCGGACGTCCCAGTACGTCAGGTCCTCGCGACGCACCGTGAGCTCCACCGTGCGGGTCTCCCCCGCCTCGAGCGCGACCGAGGCGAACGCTTTCAGCTCGCGGGGAGCGCGCTGCACGGCGGACCGCACCGGGGCGACGTACACCTGCACGACCTCGCGGCCGTCACGGGTGCCGGTGTTGGTGACGTCGAGCCGCACGACGACATCGCCCGACGCGTCGACCGACGCCTCGGCGTCGCCGTAGGAGAAGGTCGTGTACGAGAGGCCGTGACCGAACGGGTACGTGACCTCGAGCCCCTTCGCGTCGTACCAGCGGTATCCGACGAGCACGCCCTCGCCGTAGCGGACGTGCCCGAACTCGCCGGGGAAGTTGCCGTACGAGGGGTTGTCCTCCAGACGCACCGGGATCGTCTCGGTGAGCTTCCCCGAGGGGTTCACGACGCCGCGCAGCACGTCGGCGACCGCGCCGCCACCGGCCTGGCCGAGCAGCCAGCTCTCGACGATCGCGGGCACCCGGTCGACGAACGGGAGCGTGACGACGCCGCCGTTGGACAGGACGACGACCACGTTCGGGTTCACCTCGAGCACGGCGTCGAGCACCGCGAGCTGCTCGGCGGGCAGATCCAGGTGCTCGCGATCGAAGCCCTCCGACTCCTCCGCGGCAGGGAGACCGAGGAACACCACGGCGACGTCGGCGCCCGCGGCGACCGAGACGGCCTCGGCCCGCAACTCTTCGGCCGGACGACCGGATGCCGCGACGGCACCGCCTTCCACGGCGAAGCCCGCCGCGTAGGCGACCTCGCCGCCTCCTGCCCGCAGCTCGTCGAGGGCGCTGTCGAGCCGCGTGGGATTGATGAGCGAGGAACCGGCTCCCTGGAAGCGCGGCTCGGCGGCGAACGCGCCGATCACGGCGATGCTCTGCTCGGCCGCGAGCGGGAGCAGATCGCCCTCGTTCTTGAGCAGCACGATCGACCGTCCGGCGGCTTCCCGCGCGAGCGCGTGGTGCGCCTCGACGTCGAGCGGACCGTCGATGACCGGCCGCTCACCCGCCTTGCGGACGAGGTCGATCGCGCGGGTCGCGGCGGTGTCGAGCACGGCCTCGTCGAGGTCGCCGCTCTGCACGGCGGCGACGAGCTGAGCATCCGTCCGTCCCCCCGATGCGGGCATCTCGAGGTCGAGGCCCGCGGCGACGCCGGCGACGCGGTCGCTCACGGCACCCCAGTCCGAGACCACGAGTCCATCGAAGCCCCAGTCGTCGCGCAGCACCTGGGTGAGCAGCCACGGGTCCTCCGAGGCGTAGACGCCGTTGATGCGGTTGTACGAGCACATGACCGTCCACGGCTGCGCCTCGGTCACGACGCGCTCGAAGCCGCGCAGGTAGATCTCCCGCAGCGGACGCGGGTCGACGTCGGAGCTCGCCCGCATCCGGTCGAACTCCTGGTTGTTCGCCGCGAAGTGCTTGAGCGAGGAGCCGACGCCCTGCGACTGGATCCCGCGGACGGATGCCGCGCCGAGCACGCCGGACACGATCGGGTCCTCGGAGAAGTACTCGAAGTTGCGCCCGCACAGCGGCGAGCGCTTGATGTTGATGCCGGGGCCCAGGACGACCGCGACGTCCTCGATCGCCGCCTCGACGCCGATCGCCGCGCCGACGCGCTCGATGAGATCGGTGTCCCAGGATGCCGCGAGGCCGACGGCGGGCGGGAAACAGGTGGCGGGCACGCTGCCGGCGAGGCCCAGGTGATCGGTGTCGCCCGCCTGCTTGCGGAGGCCGTGCGGCCCGTCGGTCATCATGATCGAGCGCAGCCCGACCCGGTCGATGGCCTTCGTGGTCCAGAAGTCTGCACCGCTCGTGAGCGACGCCTTCTCCTCGAGGGTGAGATCGGATGCCGAGATGTCGGTCATGGTGTTCCTCTCGCGGGCGACGGCGATGTCCTGCGAAAACCATATGCGAGTAGGTATTGGATCTCAAACGTTGTTCAGGATTACTCTCGACACATGGCACAGCGAGGTTCGTATGCGAAGGGCGTCGTCCGACGCGAGGAGATCCTGACCAGCGCACTCGACGTGATCGGCCGCAAGGGGTATCAGAACGCCTCGCTGAAGCAGATCGCGGAGCTCGTGGGCGTAACCCCCGCGGCCCTCCTGCACTACTTCGGGTCGAAGGAGGAGCTGTTCACCGAGGTGCTGCGTGCGCGCGACCGACGCGACGACGTCGAGCCGGCGGACATGGATCCGGAGGGGGCGCGCGCCGCATTCCTCGAGGTCATCCGGCACAACACCGAGATCCCCGGGGTCGTCGAGCTGTACTCGCGCCTGGCCGTGGACGCGGTCGACCCGGCGCATCCGGCGCACGAGTACTTCCTCGAGCGGAGCGAGCGGCTGCGCGAGCAGATCGCCACGGCGTTCGACGAGGGGGCAGCACCGCGCGCGACCCTCGATCCCGACACGACGGCGCGTGTGATCCAGGCGGTCGCCGACGGACTCCAGGTTCAGTGGATGATCGACCCGACCGTGGACATGCCGGGGATCATCGGCGCGGTCATCGACGTCCTCTACCCGCCGACCGCTCCCGCCTGACCCTCACGACCGTCTGTTTCTGCCGAACGGCATAAACCGACCCCCTATTCATGCCGTACGGCACAAATAGACGGTCTCGGGTCAGCGGACGTTGCCGTTCGAGCAGGTCTGCTGCGCGGCCGAGTTGCCCTTGATCGAGTCCGGCAGGGCCACGACGTTCTCGGGGGTCGCCGCGGGGTCCGGCGTGGCCCCGGCATCCGGCGTCGTGGGCTCGGTCGGCGTCGGGTCGGTCACGACGACACCGTCGTTCTCGGTGTTCTCGTGCGTCACCTGCAGCCGGGCGTTCGCGTTGATCGCGTCCCACATCGCCTGGGCGGCCGACTTGTTCGCGACGACCTTGTTCGGGTTGTCCGAGTCGGTCTGGGTCGGGAACTGCAGGAACACGATGTCCTCGAACGGCACCGACTTCACCGCGAGGGCGATCTGCACGATCTTCATGGGGTCCGCGAGCGACGTGCTCGCCTCCATGTTGCTGAGCCCGGTGTTCGCGAGCTTGAGCATGACCGGGATGTTGCCGAGCGTCTCACCGCTGATGAGCTTGCGGACGAGGCTCGACATGTACTGCTGCTGGTTGCCGATGCGGCCGAGGTCGGAGCCATCGCCGACGCCGTGACGGGTGCGGAGGAACTGCAGCGCCTCGAGGCCCTGCACGGTGTGCGTGCCCGCGGCCATGTCGAGGCCCGTGTACTTGTCCTTGATGGGGCTCGCGAGGCAGACGTCCACGCCGCCGATCGTGTTGGTGATCTCGATCACGCCGCCGAAGGTCACGGATGCCGCGAACTGGATCTCCTGCCCGGTGAGCTTGGTGATCGTCTTCGCGACGCAGTTGAGGCCGCCGTCGGTGTACGCCACGTTCAGCGGCTGCTTGCTCATCGCGGCGGTGGTGTTGCCGTCGGCGTCCTCGCACTCGGGGATCGGGAGCATGAGGTCGCGGGGGAAGCTGACCACGGTGATGCGGCGGGGCTCTTCCGACACGTGCACGAGCAGGTTCACGTCGTTGAGCGTGCCCTCGGAGTCCTTGCCGGTGCAGCGCTCTCCGAAGTACTGCGCGTAGGCCTCTTCGCACGTGTCGACGCCTGTGAGGAGCAGATTAAATCCGCCCTTGTACTCGCCGATGTCCGGCGGCAGGTCCTTCGTGTCGTCGAGTTCGACCGCGTTGGCGTTGACCGTGCTGGTGAGGTCGTACGTGATGTACGCCGCGACACCGAGTCCGCTGACGAGCACGACGGCCAGACCGATGGCGATGAACTTCAGGAGCTGGCTGAGGGGTCCGGGCGTGCGGAGCTGACCGTGGCGCGCGATGGTTCGACGGCGTCGGGTGGTGGGACTCACTCGGGGCCTTTCGGTTCAGCCTGCGGTGCGATGCGCACCGTGCTTCGGTTCAGCGGAGGGTGTGGGATTCGAACCCACGAGACATCTCTGCCCACTGGTTTTCAAGACCAGCTCCATCGGCCACTCGGACAACCCTCCCGACAGACGAATCTGCCGACAAGCCGTGAGTCTAGCCGAGTTCTATTCTCCCGCGCTGACCTGGGCAGGCGCTGGAAGCGTGTTGAGCGCCAGGGCGAGCCCGCCGTCCGCCACGTCCGCCGTGACCTCGCCCGCGGCGTCCTTGACCTCGTCCGGAGCCTGACCCATCGCCACCGCACGTCCGTCGAGCCCGAGCGCCCACCCGAACATGCCGATGTCGTTGCGCCCGTCGCCCGCGACAAGCACCCGGCCCGGTTCGAGGCCGAGCTCGGTGCGCACCCGTTCCAGCGCCGTCCCCTTGTCGACGCCCTGCGGGGCGATGTCGAGCCAGGCGGTCCAGCCGATCGCATACGAGACCTCGTTCAGACCGGCATCCGCGACGAGCCGGTGGAAGTCGTCCTCGTCGTGACCCGGCGAGACCACGACCACGCGCGACACGGGCTCGGCGACGAGCTCCTCGAAGCCGACCTGTCGGCCGCCGTCGAGCGTCCAGTCGTCGAGGTGCTCCGTGAACAGCCGCTGCCCTGACCCGAGCTCGACCATGTAGCGGGCGTCCGGGAGCCGCTCGCGGAGCAGGGCGAGCACGGGAGTCGGATCGAAGGTCTCGATGTGCCAGCGCTCCCACTCGTCGCCGACACGGCGCATCGTGACGGCGCCGTTCGAGCACACGACGAACTCCGCCGTGAGGCCGAGCTCCTCGACATACCGCCGGGTGGCCATCCAGCTGCGCCCGGTGGCGATCGTCACCTCGTGACCGCCGTCCCGCAGGCGCGCGACGGCCTCGGGCACGCCCGGGCTCATCGTCTCGTCCTGCAGGAGGATGGTCCCGTCGACGTCGAGTCCGACGAGCCAGGCCCCGCTCACGCCGTGGGCCCCTGGGCCTGGGTCGGGCGCAGCGGCTCGAGCACCTCGAGTCCGCCGAGGTACGGACGCAGGACCTCGGGCACGCGCACGGAGCCGTCGGCCTGCTGGTGCGTCTCGAGGAGCGCGACGATCCACCGCGTGGTGGCGAGCGTCCCGTTGAGGGTGGCGACGGGCTGCGTCTTCGCCTGCGACCCCGAGGGGTCCACGGGGCGGTGACGGATGTCGAGCCGGCGCGCCTGGTACGTGGTGCAGTTCGACGTCGAGGTGAGCTCGCGGAACGCGCCCTGCGTGGGCACCCATGCCTCGATGTCGTACTTGCGCGCAGCGCTGGAGCCGAGGTCGCCGGCGGCGACGTCGATCACGCGGTAGGCGAGTCCGAGCGACGTCAGCATCTCCTCCTGCAGGGCGACGAGGCGCAGGTGCTCGGCCTCGGCATCCTCGGGGTCCGTGTAGACGAACATCTCCAGCTTGTTGAACTGGTGCACGCGGATGATGCCGCGGGTGTCCTTGCCGTACGAACCGGCCTCCCGGCGATAGCAGGTGGACCATCCGGCGTAGCGCAGGGCGCCGTGCTCGAGATCGAGGATCTCGTCCTTGTGGTACCCGGCGAGCGCGACCTCGCTCGTGCCCACCAGGTAGAGGTCGTCGTCCTTGTCGAGGTGGTACACCTCGTCGGCGTGCTCGCCGAGGAAGCCGGTCCCCTGCATGATCTCGGGGCGCACCAGCGTCGGCGTGATGAGCGGCACGAAGCCGTTCTGCAGCGCCTTGTCGAGCGCGAGGTTCATCAGCGCGATCTCGAGGCGGGCGCCGATCCCGCGGAGGAAGTAGAAGCGTGCGCCGGAGACCTTCGCTCCGCGCTCCATGTCGATGGCACCCAGGAGCTCTCCGAGCTCGAGATGGTCGCGCGGCTCGAACTCGAACGCGGGCACGTCGCCCACGCGGCGCAGCTCGACGAAGTCCTGCTCGCCGCCGGCCGGAACACCGTCGATCACGATGTTCTCGATGCGCGCGAGTGCGGCGGCCGCCGCCTCAGACGCCTCGTTGGACGCCTGCTGCGCCTGCTTGACGCGATCGGCGAGGTCCTTCGCCTGGGCGACCAGCGCGGCCTTCTCCTCTTTGGGGGCCTTCGCGACCTGCTTGCCGAACGCGTTCTGCTCGGCGCGCAGCTCCTCGAAGGCGGTGAGCGCCGCTCGGCGCGATCGATCGGTCTCGAGCGCGGTGTCGACGGTGCCCTGGTCGTGGCCACGGGCAGCCTGAGAACGGCGGACGATCTCCGGGTTTTCGCGGAGGAGTGCGAGGTCGATCATGCCCCAAGTCTATGCGGCCGCCCCCGTCCGCAGCCGCGGGAGGAGCGGGATGCCGGGGTTAGAGTAGCGCCATGACGAAGAGCGCCTCCGCCCGACGACAGGCGGCGCTCATCTACAACCCGATCAAGGTCGACGGGCCCCAGCTGCGGGAGCGCGTGCGCACCCTCTCGCACGACGCCGGGTGGGAGCATCCGGCCTTCTATCCGACGACGATCGAGGATGCCGGGCAGCTGGCGACCGCGGAGGCCCTCGATCGGGGCGTCGATGTCGTCCTCGTCGCTGGTGGCGACGGCACCGTGCGCGCGGTCTCTGAGGCGATCGCCCGCAGCGGTGTGCCCCTGGCGATCCTGCCGAGCGGCACTGGCAACCTGCTGGCCCGCAACCTCGGCCTGCCTCTGAGCGACGTGGACGAGATGATCCGCGCGGCCCTGGGCGACAACCTCATGCCGATCGACATCGGACGCGCCAAGCTGACCCGCGCGGACGGCACCGAGTCCGAGCATGCCTACGTCGTGCTGGCGGGCATCGGGTTGGATGCCGACATGATCGCGAACACGCGCCCCGATCTGAAGAGGTCGGTCGGCTGGATCGCCTACGTCGACGGCGCCGCCCGTTCGCTCGTGACGGCCGAGCCCTTCCGCGCGGTGTTCCAGATCGACGACGGGCGCCTGCACACGACGAAGGTGCACAGCATCCTGTTCGCCAACTGCGGTCTGCTGCCCGCCGGCATCGCGCTCATCCCCGATGCGTCGATCGTCGACGCGACGCTCGACGTCGCGGTGATCCAGCCGACCGGCGTGCTGGGCTGGCTGGGCGTCTGGCGGAAGATCTGGTGGGACAACTCGGTGCTGCGGCGATCACGGGCCGGGCGACGCGTGCTCGAACGGCGCGGCAGGGACGCGTCGGTCCACTACTTCCGGGGCATCGCCGCCGAGGCGGCCGCACCCCGGCCGATCCCGATCGAGCTGGACGGAGACGAGTTCGGCACGGCCGTGCGCATCACCTGCTGGGTCGATCCCGGGGCGCTCCTGCTCGCGCTCCCGGCAGGGCACCCGATCGCGGCGCTCTGACGCCGAACGGCCGGTGCCGGCGTCTCAGCCGCGGACCTCGACGGTGCCGTCGAGCCCACCGCCGACCAGCGTGAGCGTGAAGGCGTCGTCCTCGATCTCCTCGTCGCCGAACGAGAGCAGTGTCGCGCGAGGCGCCATGTCCATGGTGCACGCCTTGGTGTCGTCCGTCACGAACGTCGCGGTGCCCGTCGAGCCCGAGGCCTCGAGGCTCTCGACCACGGGCGGGCAGCCCGACGAGCCCCACGTCAGGAGCACGAGCGTGCCGTCGTCGATCCACCCCGCGGAGGGCAGGTACTCGGTCGACGAGCCCGGCTTCCCGGTGAGGGCGGGGTCGCCGTCGATGTCGACGTCGTCGCTGAGGTCGCCGTAGGTCACCTGCAGCGTGACGTCCTTGGTCGGATCGACGCCCTCGGGGAACGTGCCGATGCTGGCACGCGGCGCCATGTCGGCGGTGCAGGCCTTCTCGGTGCCGTCGGTTCCCTCGACGTCCACCAGGGTGACCGACACCGTCTGGCCCTCTGCCGATACCTCGTCGACCTGAGGCACGCACGTCGACGAGCCCCACGTGACGACCGCGAACGCGCGGCCCTCGTCCAGGACCGTCGCCTCGACGTCGTCGAAGTCGTCGGTGGTCTCTCCGGGCCCGCTCGAGGGGTCGGAGGTGCTGGAGGGAGCGGCGGCTCCCGGTCCGACCGTGCATCCCGCGAGGAGGAGGGCGGCGGCGAGGGTGGACAGCGCTGTGACGAGGAGCCTGGGGGAGGTCATAGCGACAGGGTACCGTCAGCGATATTGCGCTGACACCCCGTTGCGGAGCGCCCGAAGGGTCACTGCAGAGCGGAGGTGAGGCGCGCGAGGTTGTCCAGCACGGTCGATCGCAGCGGCTGCTGCATCCACTCCTCGAGCGTGAGCTCACGGCTGAGCGAGCGGTACTCGTCTTCGACCTGCCGCATCTCGGTGACGAACTCCTCGCCGCGGACGAGCATGGAGACCTCGAGGTTGAGACCGAACGAGCGCATGTCCATGTTGCTCGACCCGATCACCGCCACCTCGTCGTCGATCGTGAGGCTCTTGGTGTGCAGGATGTACGGCTTGCGGTACATCCAGATGCGCACGCCGGCCTTGAGCAGGACCTCGTAGTAGCTGCGCTGCGCGTGATAGACCATCGCCTGATCGCCCTCTTCCGAGACGAAGAGCTCGACCGCGACGCCGCGGTCGACGGCGGCGGTGACCGCGAGCAGCAGTGCTTCGTCCGGCACGAAGTAGGGGCTCACGATCATGATCTTCTCCTTGGCCGCGTACAGCAGCCCGAGGAAGAGACGGAGGTTGTTCTCGACCTCGAAACCGGGGCCGGACGGCACGACCTGACAGTCCAGGTCGCCGGACCCGGCCTCGGCGTGCGAGATGTCGATCTCCTGCAGCACCTCGTCGGTCTCGCTGTACCAGTCGCTCAGGAAGATCGCGTTGACGCTGAGGACCACGGGCCCGTCGATGCGGACCATGAGGTCGACCCAATGCAGACCGCGCTTGATGTTCTTCGGAAGGTTGTAGGTCGAGTCGGTGACGTTCTGCGACCCGAGGAACGCGACCTTGCCGTCGACCACCAGGAGCTTGCGGTGGTTGCGGAGGTCAGGGCGCTGCATCCGGCCCTTGAACGGCTGCACGGGCAGCATCAGCTGCCAGTCGGCACCCATGCGGTTCAGGCGCGCAATGGTCTGGCGATAGCGCGGCTTCCAGCGGTTCGCCCAGTGGTCGAGCAGCACGCGCACCTCGACACCGCGCTCGGCGACCTCCTCCAGTGCCCGGAAGAAGTTGTCCGTCGAGTCGTCGGACTGCAGGATGTAGAACTCGACGTGGACGTACTCCTTCGCCTTGCGGATCTCCTCCGCCATGGCGTCGAGCGAATCCTGGTACTTGGCGATGAGGTGCGCCCCGTTGTCGCCGGAGATCGGGAGCGCTCCGAGACGGTGGTTCATCTCGACGAGCGGCGGGAACCACTTGGGCGCATCGGGACGCAGCGTGCCGAAGTGCAGGTGCTCGCTCGTCTCGGCGATGTACTCGTTGATCTGGTCCTGTTTGCGACGTCGCGCGCGCGGGAGCCGCGGGTTGCCGATCAGGAGGAACAGGAACACCCCGATGAAGGGGATGAAGAAGACGGCGAGGAGCCAGGCCATCGCTGCCGTGGGTCGCCGGTTCCGCGGGATGACGATGATGGCCGTGATGCGGATGGCGAGATCGAGGACGAACAGGAACGCCGCGATCCACCATCCCCAGGTCTCGGGCGTCATCCCTGATCCTCTCGGCGGTTCGGCGCTTCAGCGGTGTGCGCTGCGGTGGACACCGTCGGCGGTGCGCTGGCTACACAGTAGCCGATGGCTGGGACAGTGCTCAGGAGCGCGGGGGCAGGCCTCGAGCGGCCCGCTCCTCGGCCTCGATGCGCGCGTGGACCTTGCGCTCGGTGCGATCGAACCGGAGGATTCCGCGGATCACGAAGAAGAAGACGACGCTCACTCCGATGGTCGGCAGGATCGACCATGCGGCTGCGAGCCAGAAGTTCTCCATACCTCCATGGTACGCGACCGTGTCCGGAGCGGCCCCACTCCCCCTCCACATCGGGGTGCTCGCGCGACGTCGAGGATTCTCCTGTGGACGGCACCTGCGCCCCTGGCCGAGTCGTCCACACTCGCCGGATGACAACAGTGCTCACCGCGGCCGGGTCCGCCGATTTCCTCCGCATCGTCCCCTCTCTCGCCGGGTTCACCCCGAGTGAGAGCCTCGTCGTCCTCCCGTTCCACGGCTCTCGCACGAGCGGCGCCATGCGGCTCGACCTGCCGGACGACGACATCGACATCGCCGACTACGCGGATGCCGCGATCGGGCTCGCTTCGCGCGTGGATCAGACGGATGCCGTGGCCGTCGTCGTCTACACGGACGACTGCGGCGAGGCCACACGCGACGGGCTCGTGCTGCCGTACGCGATCGAGGTGGACGAGGTGCTGGGCTGCGCGTGCGAGGCGGGCCTGCGCATCGTCGACGCGCTGTGCGTGACGCCCTCGGGCTGGGCGAGCTACCTCGACGACGAACCGGAGTTCCGCGCGCTCGTCGGGGAGGCGCCGGAGGTGCCGGGCATCGGCGACGTCTCGGGAGACCAGCTGGCCGGCGCTGCACTGCCTGCGAGCGATCTGGCCGAGCGCGAGCGGGTGGGCCGAGCCCTGCGGGAGCTCGAGGATCTGCTCGCCCATGAGCGGACGAACGGTCCGACGGGGAGGGAGAATCCGCAGGCGATCGCCGCGATGGTGCTGCTGGAGGACGTGCCGGCGTTCTTCGAGGCGGTGCTCGCGGCGCCCGAGAGCCTGCCTCCGTTCGCGACGGCCGCCCTCCTCTGGTGCCTCGACCGACCGCTGTTCCGCGACGTCGCCCTGACGCAGTGGGCGACGGACATGGTCGGCGGACTCCGCACGCTCGACGCGCAGCTGGCGTTCTCCGCCACGAGGGTCCAGGTGCCGGACGACCTCGGAGATGTGTTCCTCGGGCGGGGGCCCGCACCGGATCCCGATCGGCTGCGGCTCGCGCTCATCGTCGTCCGGCGCGCGGCGGCCCAGGCTCCCCGGGAGTCCAGGACGGCACCGCTCACGATCGCGGCGTGGCTGTCGTGGGCGCTCGGCCGCACCAGCCACGCCGCGCACTACCTCGACGAGGCGCGCGCGATCGACCCGGAGTACGGGCTCGCGTCGCTGCTGAACACCATGATCAGCGCGGCCGTCCTTCCCGAGTGGGCCTTCCGGCGCGGGAAGCGATCGACTACTTGACCAGGGGGAACAGGATGGTCTCGCGGATGCCGAGCCCCGTGATCGCCATGAGCAGGCGGTCGATCCCCATGCCCATGCCACCGGACGGCGGCATGCCGTGCTCGAGAGCCCGCAGGAACTCCTCGTCCACGGGCATCGCCTCGACGTCGCCGCGCGCAGCGAGCTTCGCCTGCTCGACGAACCGCTCGCGCTGGATGACGGGGTCGACGAGCTCGGAGTATCCGGTCGCCAGCTCGAAGCCGCGGATGTACAGGTCCCACTTCTCCACGACGCCCTCGATCGAGCGGTGCTCGCGCACGAGCGGCGAGGTGTCGACGGGGAAGTCCATGACGAAGGTCGGGCGCACGAGGTCGCCCTTCACGAAGTGCTCCCACAGCTCTTCCACGAGCTTGCCGTGGGTGGCCTGCGGCGGCAGGTCGACGCCGCTGGCCTCGGCGAAGGCCGTGAGCTCCTCCACTGAATCCTGCGGGGTGACGGTGCGACCGGATGCCGCGGAGAGCGACTCGTACATCGAGATGCGGTCCCACTCGCCGCCGAGATCGTACTCGGTGCCGTCCGCCCACGTGACGGTGGTCGAACCGGACACGGCGATCGCCGCGTTCTGCACGAGCTCCTGTGTGAGGGCCGCCATCTGGTTGTAGTCGCCGTAGGCCTGGTACGCCTCGAGCATCGCGAACTCGGGGCTGTGGGTGGAGTCGGCCCCCTCATTGCGGAAGTTGCGGTTGATCTCGTAGACCCGCTCGATGCCGCCGACCACGGCACGCTTCAGATAGAGCTCCGGGGCGATGCGGAGGTACAGCTCCGTGTCGAACGCGTTCGAGTGCGTGATGAACGGGCGCGCGGAGGCGCCGCCGTGCTGCACCTGCAGCATCGGGGTCTCCACCTCGAGGTAGTCGTGGCTGCCGAACGTCGAGCGGAGGCTCGCGTTGACGGCGGCACGCGCGCGCACGGTGGTACGCGCCTGCTCGCGGACGATCAGATCGAGGTAGCGGCTGCGCACGCGTCCCTCCTCGCTGAGCTCCGAGTAGGCGTTCGGCAGAGGCAGGATCGCCTTCGACGCGATCTCCCATGCATCCGCCATGATCGACAGCTCGCCCCGCCGGCTGGAGATGACCTCTCCGTGCACGAAGACGTGGTCGCCGAGGTCGACGTACTCCTTCCAGTCGGCGAGGGACTCCTCGCCGACGTTCGCGAGCGAGATCATCGCCTGGATGCGCGAGCCGTCGCCCGCCTGCAGGGTCGCGAAGCAGAGCTTGCCGGTGTTGCGGCTGAACACCACGCGTCCGGCGACGCCGACGACGACACCGGTCTCGGCTCCGGCCTCGAGGGCGTCGTACTCGGCGCGCAGCGCCGGGATCGTGTGCGTCACGGGAACGCCGACGGGGAACGCGCCCCCACCGGCATCCGTCCGGCGCGAGATGAGTCGCTCGCGCTTGGCGAGACGCACGGCCTTCTGCTCGTGGACGTCTTCTTCGGTGGAGGCGGTGGTCGTCTCGGGCGCGGCAGACGCGTCAGTCATTCGGGGGCTCCTTGGAAAGTCGTGTCCAGTTTACCGACGTCGCGCCGCTCCCCTGCGGACAGCCCTGGGTAGCCTCGGAGCATGGCAGCCCTCCGACTCCCGCACGCTCTCGCCGCACTCGCGCTCGCACTGGGGGCCGTCGCGGCGCCGGCCGCCGCGGCATCCGCCTCCGAGCCAGCCTCCGCGAGCGCGGCCGCGAGCCCGCAGGTGAGCGCGGACGTCGACGACTTCTCGTACGCGTCCTGGGATGCCCGATACGAGGTCGGCCTCGACGACGAGGGCCGCGCCCGCATGCACGTGACCGAGTCGCTCACCGCGAGCTTCCCGGACTACGACCAGAACAAGGGCATCGTCCGCGGCCTGCCGACGAGCTACCAGAACGCGTGGTCGGACGTCCGGGTCCTCTCCGTGACGGACGAGAACGGTGCCGACGTTCCGTATGAGACCGAGGAGGACGACGGCGTGCTCTTCATCCTCACGGGAGACGACGAGTATGTGCAGGGGCTCACGACGTACGTGATCGAGTACGAGATGCGCGACGTCGTGCTCGCGGCCGATTCGGGCGTCGACGAGTTCTACTGGGACCTCCTCCCGTTCGACAGCACTCAGGCGATCGACTCCTTCCACGCCGAGATCGCATTCGACTCCGCCATGACCGCGAACCTCACCGGAGACGCGCGCTGCTACCTCGGCTATTCGGGCTCGACCGACGAATGCCCGATCGCCGCAGACGGGTCCGAGTTCCGCGTCGCCGCGAACGACCTCGCGGCCGGCGAGGGAGTCACGGTCGCGATCGGGTTCGAATCGGGCACCGTGACCCAGCCGAGCGCTCGGCAGCCGAACCCGGTGACCGACACGGCGCCGGCCATCGTCGCCCTCGGCGGCCTCGGACTGTCGGTCGGCGGCTGGTTCGCGGTGTCGGCGTTCACGCGATCCCGGCGCAGGGCCGACGGCCTCGTGATCGCCCAGTACGACGTGCCCGACTCGATGCCTCCGCTCCTCGCCGCGGCGATCGTGCCCGGCGCCAAGGACGCGATCCCCGCCGAGATCGTGCACCTCGCGGTGCGCGGCACCCTGCGCATCGAGGAGGGAGCGGATGCCGAGGAGCCGCGCCTGCGCCGACTCCCCGGCACGCGCATCCCCGACCAGCTCGACGTCGAAGCGCTCGACGCCCTGTTCGCCGAGGCGGATGCCGACGGCGTCGCCGACCTCCCGCAGCAGAGCGAGGCCTTCTCGGCGCGCATGGCAGCCCTCAATGCGAGCGGTGTCGCCGCCGCCGCATCCCGCGGCCTGACGACGAGGGCGCGCAGCCGTGGCGCGATGATCCTGCAGTGGTGCGCGATCGCCCTCGTGCTCGTCGGCTTCGGACTCGGCCTGTGGGGGATCATCTCCGGGCGCGTGACCGCGATCCCCGCATTCATCGCGGTGGTGTTCGGACTCGTCCTCGTCGCGATCGGCAGCTTCTACAGCTTCGCGAAGCACACCGTCCTCACGCCCGAGGGCGCCCGCCAGTACGAGTACCTGATGGGCGTGAAGGAGTTCATCCGCGTGGCCGAGGAGGACCGCCTGCGGATGCTGCAGTCCTACTCCGGCGCCGAACGGCGGCAGGACGGTGGAGTCGACGTCATCCACGTCTACGAGCGACTGCTGCCGTACGCCATGCTCTTCGGGATGGAGGACGAATGGGGCAGGGTCCTCGAGGTCGTCTACGCGCGTGAGCAGCGGGGCGCGAACTGGATCGGCGACCCGACCACGCCGTTCGTCGGAGCACGGTTCGCCGCCTTCGCAGCCTCGTCGCACGCCGCGGCGACCTACTCCGCTCCCAGCGCCGGCAGCTCGTCGAGCTCCGGAGGATCGTTCGGCGGAGGGTTCTCCGGAGGCGGTGGAGGTGGCGGCTTCTCGGGCGGACGCTGAGCTCGCGCTCTTCCGAGCCGACGCTGAGCTCGCGCTCCGCGCGGGCGGTCAGATCAGCGGCGAAGGATCCGATGCCTCGCGGAGCGCGCGCTCGACCGTCGACTGGACGAGGGCGGAGAGGAACCCGCCGGGGTTCTCCACGCCGATCCTCCCGAGCTGCGAGGTGGACTGCGCGATGATCGAGCGCGAGAACTCGGTCGCCGCGTGGATGGCATCCGCGTAGGCCGCCCTGTCCGCCTCGGCGATCACGACGGGCTCGCACCCCATCTCCACGGCGAGCGCCTGCGCGATCGGGAGCACGGCGGCCGGGGCCGTCACCGCGGCGTAGCCTGCCTGCAGCTGCCGCAGGTCGATCGACGTGCCCGTGAAGGTGATGGCCGGATGCACCGCGAGCGGGATCGCCCCGCGCTCGGCGGCCGGTCGCAGCACCTCGATGCCGTGAGCGGGGTCGGTGTGCAGGACGAGCTGGCCGATCTGCCATCCGCCCACCTCCGCGATGCCCGCCACGAGCTCCGGCAGCTGCTCGTGCGGCACCGCGAGGATGACGAGCTCGCTCCGTCGGACGACCTCGAGCGGCTCGAGGATCGGCACGTCGGGCAGCACCGCGGATGCCCGGTCGTCGTCGGAACCGCTCGTGATTCCCGTGACGGCGTGACCCGCTCCCGCGAGCGCCGCGCCGAGCACCGGCCCGACGCGTCCGGCGCCGATGATGCCGACACCGAGACGTCCGTC
>JAZBLS010000075.1:0-15575 GCA_037033365.1 Actinomycetota bacterium
GCTCGAGGAACAGCACCGCCGAGGCCGTGTACCACCAGGTCGCCGTGACGCCGCGGGCGAGCTGCCGCGCGCCGGGCGACAGCTCGCCGATCGGATGCGCGGGCGTGGAAGGACTGCTCATGCTCCCCACCATAGGGGCGTGACACATGTCATGCCCCCGACGGGCGAACCACCCGGAAAGCGGTGACGCCACGACACTTCTGCCGATCGCGCCGTCGCGATGGACTGGATTCATCGCGGCGGACCACCGCTGCACAACCACAGGAGACATGATGAACCTCATCGACACCTTCCAGGACTTGGTGGCCCAGGTGCCCGAGTTCGTGCAGCCGCTGATCGTCGCGCTCGCCGGCGCCATCCCGTTCATCGAGGGCGAGGGCGCCGCATCGATCGGCATCCTCGGCGGCATCAACCCCGTGATCGCGGCGATCGCCGCCATCGTCGGCAACTTCCTGTGCGTCGCGGTGCTCGTGATCGCCGGCGCGGGAGCCCGGAAGGCGATCGTCGACCGCAGCAGGGCACGGGAGTCCGTGGTCGCCGGTGGCGGCAGCGTCGCAGCCGAGGCGCCGGTGGAGAACGAGCGCGCCGCCGCCCGCCGGGCGAAGTTCCAGCGAGCGTTCGAGCGCTACGGCGTCCCCGGCGTGAGTCTCCTCGGCCCGCTCCTGCTCCCCACGCATTTCACCGCGACCATGCTCGCCGCTGCGGGCGTCGGCAAGGCGCGCGTCCTCATCTGGCAGGCCGTGGCCATCGTCGGGTGGACCACTGTGGTCGCCGTGATCGTCGGCAGCGCGGTCGCGGCGATCCACTGAGCGGACCGCCGTACCCGCGCAGGAAGGACGGCGGATGCTCCGAGCATCCGCCGTCCTTCCTGCGTGTCGTCGAGGTCAGCCGGCCCTGCGACGAGCGGCGACCGTGCTCGCCACCGCGCCGGCGAGGATCAGCGCCAGGGCGAGGGACACGGCTCCCAGACCGACCTCACCGCCGGTCAGGGCGAGTCCCGCTCCCGACTCCGCCGCTTCGGCTGCCGGTGTCGGGGCCGTGACCGTCGACCCGGTCGCGGCGCTCGGCGTGACGGAGTCCGACGGCGCGGGCTCAGGGGTGGGGTCCGGGGTCGGCGCCTCGTCCTGCAGCACGGTCGCGAGATTCGTGAGCGTGAGCTGCACGGCCGCGGTGCTCGTGGGCGTCACCTCGTAGCGTCCGTCCTGGGTCTTCACCACACCGTCCCCGCCGAGCGTCCAGGCTCCCCACACGACACCGGCGATCGGCGGCAGTTGGATCTCCTCGACCACGAACGTGGCCCCCAGCGGGATCCGGTCGCTGAGCACGGGCTGACCGACCTTCACGGAGAGCGTGCGCGGTTCGGCATCCGATCCCTTGATCGAGTACCGCACCGTGAAGGTGGCATCGCGCGCCCGGTCGGCCATCACGCCCGTGAGCTGCTTGGTGACGGCGAAGCGGGCGTACGAGACCCCGTTGCCGGAGCCCCCGCCGTTCTCGGTGATGGTGTGCGTCGAGGTCGTCGTGACCGAGTCGACGATCGCCCTGTTGCCGAAGACGTCTCCCGCCAGGACCACACCGTCCGCCCTGGTGAAATACACCAGTTCGTACGCGAAGCCGGAGGCGGGGAGGCCCGACGCCTCGAACTCGAACGACTTGTCGTCGTCTGCGAAGACGACGTCCCAGCGATCCGGGTTCACCGGAGTCCACTGCCCCACCAGCACACCGTTCTCGACCGGTCGCTGGTGCAGACGCAGCTCCCGCGTGTAGTGGTGGTTCTCGCGGGCCGGGTCGAGCGAGTCGGAGACCGTGAGGGCACCGTCGCGCACGGAGGAGCTCGGGATGCCGACGACCCAGCGCAGACGGCCCTCGGTCGCGGTGGTCCCTCCGAACTTGTAGGGCGACTTCTCCTCCGTGAGGTCCTCGGGGATGATGCCGCCCTCTCCCGGGAGGTCGACGAACTCGACCGTGTCGCCGAGATCGAAGCGCACGGTCGCACTCGTCGTCGCGGTCGTGGCCCTCGCCTCCATCCAGAACGTTCCGCCCACGTCCTCCAGCCCGTCGACGGCGGAGGTGAGCGTGCAGACGGCATCGGGGCCCGGCCCCGTCCCGACCGCGCACTCGGCGACGACCGCGCCCGTCGCCGGGTCGGTGATCGCGAATGCGCCAGCGGCCTGTCTGCTGAACTCGGACGGGAGCGTGAGCCCGAAGGTCTCCCCCGCCACGGCCCCGACCGGAACCTCCCAGTCGCCGGTTATGCGCACGCTCTGCCACTGACCGAGTGGGCCCGTACCGGAATGCTTCTCGAGAGTGATGCCGCTCACGGCACCCGGGTAGGTCACCGTCGGCGCGGCTGCCGCGCCCTGCGCGCCCCCGAGGAGACCCGACATGGCCAGGATCATCGTGAGCACCGCGATGAGTATGCGCGGCATCCTTCCGCTTCCGGGCGTCCTTCGTGTACTTCCGTCATCACGCGCGTCGACGCGCACGACTGCCTGCTCCTCCGCCATCGTCTTCCCCGTCCGGTCTCCGGTCGCGCCAGTCGCGACGTACCCAAGAGACCAGACACGGGGCGTCCGATCACGTGAGGACCGGCATACAGCAGCGGAATGCCGAAACAGCGCAGAATCAGCGCCCGGAGGTCGCCGGAGGGGTCAGCGCTCAGCGCGAGACGAACGATGAGGCCGAGGTCAGCGCACAGCGCCCGTCGTGAGCCCGCCGACGAGCCACTTCTGGAAGAACACTGCGGCCGCGAACACCGGGATCACGCCGATGAACGATGCGGCGGCGATCTTGCCGAAGTGCGGCGTGCGATCGCCGTAGAACAGCGACAGCGCGACCGGGAACGTCTGCGCGTCCGGGCTCTGCGTGAGGAAGGTGGCGAGCAGGAACTCGTTGTAGTTGAGGATGGCGACGATGATGCCGATCGCGACGAGGCTCGGCAGCAGC
This sequence comes from Actinomycetota bacterium, assembly GCA_037033365.1. Taxonomy (GTDB): domain Bacteria; phylum Actinomycetota; class Actinomycetes; order Actinomycetales; family Microbacteriaceae; genus Microbacterium. The sequence goes on from JAZBLS010000075.1 coordinate 2,947, forward strand.
AGCGGCACGACGACCGACCACAGCATCCGAGCGTTGCCTGCGCCGTCGATGCGGGCGGCCTCCTCGATCTCGACGGGGAGGCGACGGATGAAGCCCTCGAGCAGCCACACCGCCACGGGCACGTTGACCAGCGCATAGACGAGCGTGAGACCGACGAGCGTGTTGTTCAGCCCGACGACCCGCAGCAGCGTGAGCAGGGGCACGACCGCGACGATCGGCGGCAGCAGCCACGGGCTCATCAGGGTCGCAGCGAGCGTGCGGCCGCCCGCGTTGTGACGCACGATCGCCCACGCTCCCGGCACGGCGAACGCGAGCGAGAGCAGGGCTCCGCCGAGGGCCGCGAGCACGGAGTTCAGGATCGACTGCGGGATGTCGGTCGCGAGCACGTCGCCCCAGTTCGACCAGTGCGGGTCCGCGCTCCAGAGCACACCCGAGACGGTCTCGTCGCGCCCCATGAGCGACACCGAGAACAGGTACGCCAGCGGCACGAGCGTCACGGCGAGCGCCACGAGGAGCACGGTTCCCGCGACGGGGCGGACGCGGACGCGCCGGTCAGTCATGGCGGGCCTTTCGAGCGAGGGCGGCGACGGGCAGCGTCACGAGCGTGACGATCACGGCGAACACGAGCGTGATCGCCGAGGCCCGACCGATGTCGAACTCCTTGAGGGCGACCTGCTGGATCAGATACGAGGTGGTGGTCGACGCCTGCCCAGGTCCGCCCGAGGTCATCACGAACACGAGGTCGAACACCTTGAGCGCCACCACGAGCCGGATCAGGAACGCCGCGGCGACGGTCGTCGCGATCGCGGGCCACGTGATGTGCCGGAACAGGGACACTCCGTGGGCGCCGTCGAGCGCGGCGGCCTCCCGCACCGCGGGGTCCTGTGTGAGAAGGGCCGCGTAGACGAGGATCACGATGAGGGGCGTCCACTGCCACACGTCCGCGAGGGCGATCGCCGGGAGCGCCCACGCGGTCGACGACAGCGGAGCCACCGAGACTCCCGGGAGGAGCGTGGCAAGCAGCCCGCCGCCCGGGTTGAACACGAGCTTCCACAGCGTGCCCACCACGACCGGGGGCGTGATGAGCGGCAGCAGGAGGAGCGTGCGCACCACGGCTCCGGAGCGCGTGGAGCGCTCGAGCGCGACGGCCACGATCACACCGAGCACGACGCTCGCGACCGCGACGACGAGGGCGTAGAGCACCGTGCGCACGAAGGAGGCGACGATGTCGGCATCCGTGAGGATGCTCTCGAGATTGGCAGCGCCGACCCATTCCTGGAACGGGCGGCCGAGCGTCGAGTCGCTGAACGCCGCCGCGAGGATGAACAGCAGCGGGTAGAGCCCGAGGACGACGATCGACAGGATCGTCGGCACGGTGAACACCAGCGTGCGCCGGCCCCTCCGTCGCGGCGAGGGGCCGGACGGGCGGGACAGGCGCACGCGGGATGCGACGGCGGTGTCAGCCAAGGATGTCTTCCCACTCGGCCTGCACGCGGTCGAGGGTCTCCTGCGCGGTGCCGCCGTCACCGGCGATGAGCTTCGCGAGCTCGTCGGTGAGGATCTGCGCCGCCTGCGAGGCGTTCTCCCCCGTCGGCCACGCGAGCGAGCCGCTGAGCGTCGTGCGGTTCACGCGCTGCAGGTCGGGGTACGTCTCGCCGTACGCCGCGCTCTCGAGCGACGACTCGCGGTTCGGGTCGATGCCCGTCTGCGGGTCGGCGACGATGAGGTCGGAGTTGACCTCGCTGGAGGCGGCGTACTCGATGAACGCCTTCGCGAGGTCGGTCTTCTCGGTGTTCGCCGCGATGACCCACGTGAAGCCTGCGACGAGCGAGGCCTTGGGCTCGGTGTTGTCCCCGCCGACGGGAAGGGTCGTGACGCCCCACTTGCCCGCGACCTTCGAGTCGGGGTTGGTCTCAGAGCCGACTCCGAGGTCGGTCCAGTTCTCGATGAAGCCGACCTTGCCGTCGTACCAGGCGCCGTTGCCGACGCCGAAGTCGGTCTCCGCGGGCGTCGGGAAGGCGTAGGGCACGGCATCCACCAGCGCCTCGGCGGCGGCCACGGCCTCCGGCGAGTTGATGGTGGGCTTGCCGTCCTCATCCACGAACTCGCCGCCGAAGCCGGCGAGACGGTTCGCATAGGCGGCGCCGAGGATCAGCGGCGACTTCTGACCGAAGATCGCGGAGCCGTAGACGCCGTCCGCACCCTCGTTCTCGGTGATCGTCTTGACGTCCTCGAGGTACTCGTCCCACGTCGCCGGCGGCTCGGTGATGCCGTTCCGCTCGAGGATCTCCTTGTTGTAGAAGAGCACGTGCGTGTCGCCGTCGAAGGGCAGGCCGTAGCGGCGGTCGCCCACGAGCGTGTACGGGTCGTTGATCGACGGGATGAAGTCGTCGGTGTCGAGCGAGGGGGTCTCCTCGATCCAGTCGGTGAGGTCCTGGATCGAGCCGCCCTCGGCGAGGTCGCCGATCGAGACGTACCAGGGGGCCGCGACGTCGAACGTGTTCGCGCCGGACTGCTGGTCGAGGGCGAGCGTCGAGCCGATCTCGTCGTAGGGAACGATCGTGAGGTTGACCTCGGCGCCGGTCTCGGCCTCGAAGTGCTCCTTGAGCCAGTTGCCCGCGCCCTCGTGCGACGTGATGAGCAGGGCGTTGAGCGTCTGGCCCGAGAAGTCGCCGTCTTCACCCGACCCTCCGGCGTCTGGGGTCTGCGACGCGCAGCCGGCGATGACGATGGTCGCGGCGGTCAGGCCGGCAGCACCGAGCAGGATGCGGCGGCCGGCACTGCGGCCGGCACTGCGGCCGGCACTGCGGCCGGCACTGCGGCTCGAAAGGAAGGACATGGGGGCTCCTCAGGCATCGGGTCAGGGAAGCGGATCGGCGCTCACGCTAGGAGCAGTGGGCCGTCGCGCGCTCGTCCGGCGTAACAGAACGTCGCAGTGTGTCGTCGTGCGTCGGCGGCCGTCGCGTGCGAGGGCGCGCGCTCGCTATGGTCGCGACATCGCCCCGACCCGACTGAGGAGCACTGTGTCCCGCCGCATCATCCTTAACGCCTTCGACATGACGTGCGTGACGCACCAGGCACCAGGGCTGTGGCGGCATCCCGAGAACCAGGCCGACCGGTACCACGAGCTCGACTACTGGGTGGATCTCGCGAAGACCCTCGAGCGCGGCAAGTTCGACGCCGTCTTCATCGCCGACGTCCTCGGCACCTACGACGTCTACCGCGGGTCCGCGGCCGCGGCCCTCGGTGATGCCGCGCAGGTGCCGCTCGGCGACCCCGTCGTGCAGATCTCGGCCATGGCGCACGCCACCGAGCACCTCGGATTCGGCGTGACGGTCGCCTCGACATACGAGCAGCCCTACGCGCTCGCCCGCCGCTTCTCGACGCTCGACCACTTCACGAAGGGCCGCGTCGGCTGGAACGTCGTGACGAGCTACCTCGACTCCGCCGCGCGCAACCTCGGTCTCGACACGCAGATCGCCCACGACGACCGGTACGAGATCGCCGAGGAGTTCCTCGACGTCACGTACAAGCTGTGGGAGGGATCCTGGGAGGACGAGGCCGTGCTGCGCGACCGCGAGAGCGGCGTCTTCACGGATGCGTCACGCGTCCACCCGATCGGCCACGAGGGAACGCACTACCGCGTCCCCGGCATCCACCTGGCCGAACCGAGCCCGCAACGCACCCCGGTGATCTTCCAGGCCGGCGCCTCTCCGCGCGGGCGCGAGTTCGCGGCGAAGCACGGCGAGGCGATCTTCATCAACGGCCTTCGACCCGAGGTGACGCGCCCGCTGACCGACGACATCCGCGATCGCGCGGAGGCGCTCGGTCGCCCGCGCGACTCCGTGAAGATCCTCACGCTCGTCACGGTGATCGTGGCGCCGACGGATGCCGAGGCGCAGGCGAAGCTGGAGGACTACCAGCGCTACATCTCGCTCGAGGGCGCTCTGGCCCTGTACGGCGGCTGGTCGGGGCTCGACCTCTCGCAGTTCGATCCGGACGTGCCGCTCACCTACGTCGACACGGATGCCGCGCGCTCGGCGCTCTCGATCTTCACCAAGGCCGACCCGGAGCGGGCGTGGACACCCCGCGACATCGCGAACTACGTCGGCATCGGCGGCATCGGACCGGTCATCGTCGGCAGCCCCCAGACCGTGGCCGATGAGCTCGAGCGCTGGGTCGAGGTGGGCGGCGTCGACGGATTCAACTTCGCCTACGTCATCACCCCGGGCACCTTCGAGGACATCGTGGACCACCTGATCCCCGAACTCCGCCGGCGCGGCCGCACGTGGGACGACTACCCGGACGGCACCCTGCGCGGTCGCCTTCGCGGCGACGGCTCTCCCGTGGTGCCGGACTGGCACCCCGCCCACGCGCATCGCCGGGCCTTCGTCGGCGGCCCGACTGCTCTCGACGGCACCGCCCCCGGCGCCCTGGACAACGAACTCACCCTCGAGAAGGAGGACGCACGATGAGCGTCACGACGCAGAGCACCACCACCCGATGGAGCGGAACGGCCGATGCCGCGGAGCGCGCGCACTGGCGCGAGGTCGCCGAGCGCGTCGCCGCCGAGCTCGCGACCGACGCCCTGCAGCGCGACCGCGCCAACCAGGACCCGACGGTCGAGCTCGATCTGCTGCGCGACTCCGGTCTCGTCAACCTCCTGCAGCCGGCCGAGTTCGGCGGCGGCGGGGCGCACTGGGAGACGGCGTTCCTCGTCATCCGCATCCTCTCGCGTGCCGACGCCTCGATCGCGCAGGTCCTCGCGTACCACTACATCAACTCGGGCAACATCGGCTTCGCCGCCGACGCCGCCGTGCGGGACGACTGGCACCGCAAGACGGTCGAAGGACGCTGGGTGTGGGGCGACTCGGTCAACCCGACCGACCCCGATCTCGTTCTCACCGCGGAGGGTGACGGGTACCGCCTGACCGGCCTCAAGCGCTTCTCCACCGGAGCATCGGCGGGCGACGTCGTGCTGGCCTCCGCCGTCGTGCGCGGCGGCGAGCGCGAGGGCCAGGCCCTCCTCGTGGTGCTCGACCACGACCGGGAGGGCATCCGCTACCTGGGCGACTGGGACGCGCTGGGCCAGCGCCTGTCGGCGAGCGGATCCGTGCACTTCGAGAACGTCGCGGTGTCCGAAGCCGACGTGCTCGGACCTCTGACCGACCAGCCCTACGCGAGCCTCATCACTCCCGGCATCCAGCTGGCCTTCGGCAACCTCTACCTGGGGATCGCCGAGGGAGCGCTCGCCCGAGGGATCGAGCTCGTCCGCGCGCGTCCGCGCGCCTGGTTCCTCAGCCAGGCCGAGAAGTACCGCGACGACCCGTTCGTGCAGCGCGTCGTCGGCGAGTTCGCCTCGCGCATCGCGGCGGTCGAGGCCCTGGCCGATCGCGCCGGACGCCTGTTCGACGAGGTCGTCGACGAGGGCGAGACCCTCAGCGCCGAGCGTCGGGGCGAGCTGGCCATCGAGATCGCCAAGGTCAAGGTCGTCTCGACCGAGGTCGGCATCGAGGTCGCCGACCGGATCTTCGAGGTGACGGGATCCAGCTCCGCCCGCGCGGATGTCGGACTCGATCTGTTCTGGCGCAACGTGCGCACGCACTCGCTGCACGACCCGATCGACTACAAGAAGCTCGAGGTCGGCGCATGGACGCTGAACGGCGAGCTCCAGCCGATCTCGCTGTACACCTGATGGGTGCGCAGTCGCAGCGGCTCGCAGCCGCACAGGACCGCTTCCGCCCCTTGTTCGCCGAGATCGGGGCGGGTACCGTCGAGCGCGAGCAGGCGCGGGAGCTGCCGTTCGCGCAGGTCGGCGCACTGCGGGATGCCGGTTTCGGGAGGTTGCGGCTGCCGGAGGAGGTCGGTGGTTTCGGACTCGACTGGCCGTCGTTCGCGGAGCTCCTGGTCGAGCTCGCCGCCGCCGACTCGAACCTGCCGCAGATCTTCCGCGGTCACATCGCCTACGTCGAGCACCTGCTGTCGTCGCCCGAGAGCGAGCGCCGCGCGAGGTGGCTGGCCCGTATCGCCGACGACGAGATCGTCGGCAACGCATGGTCGGAGACGGGCGCCGCGACGGTCGGATCGAGCGAGACGCGCGTGTCGCGACGTGACGACGGAACCTGGCGCGTGGACGGCCGGAAGTTCTACACGACCGGCAGCATCTTCGCGGAGTGGATCGACGCGACGGTCGACCTCGACGGAACACCGGCGACGGCGATCATCCGACGCCATCAGGACGGCGTGGCGATCTCCGACGACTGGGACGGATTCGGGCAGCCGCTCACCGGCACGGGAACGGCGGTCTTCAGCGACGCCTCGGTCGACGAAGGCGACGTGGAGTCGTTCACCTCACGCTTCCCGTACCAGACGGCCGTCTATCAGCTCACGCTGCTGTCGGTGCTCGCGGGCATCGCGGCGGCGGTCGAGCGCGATGCGGTCGCCCAGGTTCAGGCGCGCACCCGCACCTACAGCCACGGCAACGCCAACCGCGTCGCCGACGACCCGCAGGTGCTGCAGATCATCGGCGAGCTCACTGCCGCGAGCGCGACAGCTCGCGCCCTGGTGCTCGATGTGGCGCGCGCCGTGCAGGACGCGGCGGATGCACACGGGTCGGCGGATGCCGCGGATGCCGTGGATGCCGTCGTCGCCGCCGAGTTCCGTTCGGCGCAGGCGCAGATCGTGCTCACCGACCTCGTGCCGCGGAGCGCTTCTCGCCTCTTCGACACCCTCGGCGCCTCGGCCGTGCGCACCGGAGCGGCACTCGACCGGCACTGGCGGAATGCCCGGACCGTCGCCTCGCACAACCCGTGGATCTTCAAGGCGCGGCAGCTCGGCGATCATGCGGTGAACGGGCGGACGCCGGACTTCGCGTGGGCCGTGGGCGCGGCGAAGAACGAGTCGGAGGCTTCTGTCGCGTCGACTGCCGGGTAGAACCGGGTCGTCTCCGGCCGCGTCATCTGGGAAGCTGAACTCGTGAAGCGGTCATCGAAGGTCATCCTCGCAGCCGGCGCGGTCGCACTCGTGGGTGGAGTCGTTCTCGCTGTACCGCCGTTGCTCGCCCTCGCGGGTGGCTCCGGTTCCGCGGCGCAATCGCCCACGCCGACTCCCGCGTCCGAGAGCGAGCCCACTGTCCCGAACGCCTACAACCCCGGAGCGCCCGAGTCCTGCTCCACCTGGTCGGCGATCCGGTTCGCCCCCAATGCGGAGGGCGCGACCAGCACCAGCGTGTCGCTCGAGGGTCCCCTGCTGACCGATTCAGGTTCCCGCGAGTTCGCCGCCGGTGAGGTCACGCGCGATGCCGAGGGCCGCCTCGCAACCTACACGGTCGCGGCAGGCGACGCGGGTCTCGCCATCGGCGAGCGCTTCTGTGTGGACTACATCACGGTCTTCCAGTTCAATCACATCTACCCGATGCCCCAGCCGGGAGACGTCCTGAGCCTGTACGTCGACGAATCGGTGCCGTTCCCGCTCGATCCCATCGACCCCTGAGGTTCGTCTCTGCACCTCAGCGCGGCCAGAAGGGTCGCGCGCGTTCAGCGAGCTCATCCACCGCGCTCGCGTCGATCGTCACGTGCGTCTCCTCGATGCCGAGCGCCGGCCACTGCACGACCAGCTCGATCGGTCCGGCCGGCGGTCGAGGCCAGATCCACAGGTGGTCGGCAGAGGCGTAGGTGCCTCCCCCACCGCCTCCGCCCTGCTGACGGCGGCTGAGGGTGTGACCTTCGGGTTCGGTCGTCGGGTCGAAGCCACCGACGTACGGGAGGGCATCCGCGAGGAGCTTCTCGCCGCCCGCCAGGACGACGCCGAACCGCAGTCGATCGCCCAGCTCGAGCGGGTCACCGAAAGACATGTGCTCCATGAAGATGCCGCACAGTTCGTTCCACTCGCGGAGCGGGAGGCCGTTGCGACGGAGACGCCGCTCCACCTGGAGCTGCAGCCCGTCGTTGTAGACGGCGGCGCCGACGAGAGCGATGGCGACATGGTCGTTCGTGGCGATCAGCTCCGAGACGGGAAGCAGCGCGGGCAGTTCGTCTTCGGGTGCCTGCCACCAGCTGAACTGCGGCGCATCGGGCTCTTCCAGTTCGGGCATCTCGGGGTCTGGCGGGAAGAACGTCATGCTGCCCAGCCCACCATGTCTGCTCCGACGGACGCAAGAGCACGCGGCCTGTCCGCGGGACGCGCCTCCCTGCTACGGTCGGCGTCATGACCGCTGCCATCGCTGCTGAGGACGTCACCGATACACGCCGCCGCCCGTCCTCTCTGAGGCCCCTCGCGATTCTTCTGCTCGGTGTCGTGGTGATTCCCATCGCTCTCAGCGCAGCATTCAACAGTTACGGCGCCCTGACAGAAGAGAGCGCAGTCCGCATGGCCTTCGCCACCGTGGCAGGCCAGGTCTTCGCGATTCTGAGCGCCGCGGTCATGGTCGGCATCGCCGTGAAGAGGCGACGCCACCCGGTCGAGATCCTCGTCCTGAGCGTCGTGGCCGTACTCGTCGTCGTCTACGCGATCGCCGTCTGCGGAAACGCCGGCGACCTGCTGCTGTCGCGCCTCGACCTCATCGCCGAGGTCGATCTCCTGAACAGGTAGGCGGTGTGCCCGCGGTACCGTCGCAGTCATGCCATGCATCCGGACGAGTTGACCGTCGACGTCGACACGGTCCGGCGTCTGATCGCCGCGCAGTTCCCGCAGTGGTCCGATGAGCCCGTCCACCGCGTCACGGGCGACGGTACGGTCAACGCCATCTTCCGCATCGGCGACGGTTTCGCCGCCCGCTTCCGACTCACTCCGGCATCCGCCGAGGACGTCACCGAGGAGCTCAGGCGCGAGGCTGCGGCGATGACGGAGCTCGCTGCGTCCATCCCCTTCCCCACACCGGCACACATCGGCGTCGGCATCCCCGGCGAGGGATATCCGCTCCCCTGGTCGACCCAGACATGGGTACCCGGAGAGGTCGCGACGTCTCAGGGCCTCGCGCATTCGACGACTCTCGCGGCGGACATCATCGCGTTGCTGCGCGCTCTGCGCGCAGTCGACCCGCGCGGACGCTCGTTCGCCGGCTCCGGGCGTGGCGGCGAGCTCCCCGACTCCGACGAATGGATGGAGGTCTGCTTCCGCGAAAGCGTCGACCTCCTTCCGGTGGGCGAACTCCGTGCGCTCTGGTCACGGTTCCGCACGCTCCCGCGGACGGGACCCGATCGGATGACGCACGGCGACCTCACGCCGGCGAACCTCCTCGTCTCGGGCGAGCGGCTCTCCGGTGTGCTCGATGGCGGTGGATTCGCCGCCGCAGACCCGGCGCTCGACCTCGTGTCCGTCTGGCACCTCTTCGATGCCCCGGCCCGCGACATCGTCCGCCGCCACCTCGACATCGGCGAGAACGAGTGGCAGCGCGGAGCCGCGTGGGCGTTCCAGCAGGCCATGGGGCTCGTCTGGTACTACCGCGTGTCGAACCCCGGAATGAGCGCGCTGGGTCGCAGCACCCTCACGCGGCTGCTCGCAGATCCGGGGCTTCAGCCCGCGTCGAGCACGTCTCGGAGCCGGGACGCGAACGCCTCCGGCTGACCCGCATACCCGAATTCTCCACCCATGAAGCCTCCGTGGTGGCTGGGGAAGACCGTGACCTCCTGCCCGAGCTGTTCCGCGAGCGCGGTCGCCGTCCGCCCCGTGTAGAGGCCGAGGGATTCCTCCCCGACCGCGATCACGATCCGCGTCGGCGACGCCTTCAGCGCCTCGAGATCGGGAACGTACAGCGGCACGGCCCAGGAGTTGTCGGACAGGAGCGGATCGTCTCGGGAGCCGTCATCCTCCGACGGCATCCCGAACGCGGCGGGGTCGGGCAGCGGCTGCGCCAGGAACTCCTCCGTCACCTCACCCTTCCATGACGTCATGGCGATGAACGCCGCCATCCCGGCGCCCCACCCGCGTTCCTGGTAGGCGCGCGTGTACGCGATCCTCGCCCGATGCACGGCGTCTGCGTCCGGCAGCACGACGTCGATCGGCGGTTCGTGGGCCACCAGCGTGGCCCCGTCGCTCGGGTACGAGGTCACGAGCGCGAGAGCCGTCACCGCGCCACCGCTGCTGGCGAAGAGGTCCACCGGCCCCGCACCGAGCGCGTCGATGAGCGCATGCACGTCACGGGCCTGGACCTCGGGATCGTTCGTCGCGATGCCGTCCTTCCGGACGCTGCGACCCAGTCCGCGCGGGTCGTACGTCACGACCGTGCGATCGGGAAACAGCGCGACCTGCGCCTGGAAGCCGCTCGCGTCCATCGGCTGACCGATCATGAGCAGGGGACGTCGGCCATCGGTCGGCGGCAGCGATCCGTACACGTCGTAGACCAGATCCACATCCGGGAGCTCGAGGGTGTGCTGCGCCATGGGGACTCCTTCGTCGCAAGCGTTCCCGTGGATCGTACGATGCGGATGCCGTGGCACACCAGGGTGCACGGTGACGTCGAGCTGCGCCCTCGGTCGCGCGACGAAGGGGCGAGGTCCAACAGCTCCGTGAGATTTGGGGCATGTCCCTCCCTGCGCCGACCCCCACTCGCACATTCGATGACGGCGCCGTTCTGCGCACCGCCGCTCCCGGTGACGAAGTCGGGATTCTGGCCGCGATCCAGGCGTTGGCCGACTACGAGCGGGAGCCGGACGCCGTCCGAACCACGGTCGCAGATCTGACCGCGTCGCTGTTCGGCGAGGACCCGAAAGTGTTCGCGCACGTCATCGAGCGAGAGGGTGAGATCCGCGCGATCGCCGTCTGGTTCCTCACATTCTCGACGTGGACCGGACGCCACGGGATCTGGCTCGAAGACCTCTTCGTCAACGACGCCGATCGGGGACGCGGATACGGAAGCGCCCTGCTGGCCACGCTCGCCGCGGTCGCGGTGGAGCGAGGCTACCCGCGGCTGGAGTGGACCGTGCTGGACTGGAATGCACCGGCAGTCGGCTTCTACCGCGCGATCGGCGCAGAAGCGATGTCCGAGTGGACGACCCAGCGCATGGACGGAGACGCCCTTGCGGCGCTCGCGCGTCGCTGACTTTCGAATGAGATTTTCCGTAATCAAACCGTTGCATTCGTTACCTCGCCGTTATAGAGTGATCGCACGGTGAATGTTTGCTGTGGCATACACCGCATGTGATTGCAGGACACTCTTGGTGCAAGGGACAAGGGCCGGTCGGGAGCCTCTCCGACCGGCCCTTTACTGTTCGCACTACGCTGTTCCCATGACCGATCGCAAGCTCGCCCTCCAGGCCTGGGAGAGCCTGTTCCGCGCGCAGCACGAGCTCTTCACCGAGATGAACGCCGACTTCGATCACGGCGACATCGGCCAGGCCGAGTACGACGTGCTGCTCACCGTGACCCGGTCCCCCGGCATGTCCGCCCGCCTCCGCGACGTGACCTCGAACATGCTCATCAGCCAGCCGAGTGTCTCGCGGCTGATCGATCGCATGGTCTCGCGCGGCCTCGTCTCGAAGTGCCCCGACCCTGAAGACGGACGTGGCGCGCTCATCAAGGCCACGGATGCCGGAGCCCGCACCTTCCGCGCCCTCGCCACCGTGCACGGCCGATCGATCGCCGAGCGTATGTCGCGCCTGGACGACGACGAGCTCCGCACGCTCCGCGACCTGGCGGAGAAGCTCCGCTCGCGCTGAGGCTCCGCGAAGTCCACCCACCCTGTCGGGCGGAGAGGTCAGTGCGCGCGCTCCCCTACTGCGCGTCTCGCCACCCCCTCGGGCGGAGAACTCGCCGTGGGGCGGAGGCCGAGCGCCCGTATCGCCGCCCCGAGACCGAGAACTCCGCCCATCGGCGCGAGCCCCTCCGCGCACCAACCCGATCCTCGCGCTGAGTCTTTGCGAAGTCCCCCCCACCCTCACGAGCGGAGTACGCCCTGTCGGGCGGAGACCGCCGCCGCATCCGTCCGCCATCACCGAGAACTCCGCCCATCGGCGCGGCCCGGGCACCGGGTGTGACACCGCCACGACGGCATCCGCCCTTTTCTGGCAGGGTGGAACCGAGTGCCGTCATTTCCGCGTCGGCATCGCAGACCACCCCCTCGGGGGGAACCAGGGAGGTCATTTCAATGGAGTTCGCCGGAATCGTCGGCATCCTCATCATCGTCGGGATCGCGGCCGTCGCCGTCATCATCCTGCTGCTCATCCTGCTGCTGTTCGCACGCAGCTGGATCAAGGTCGCCCGCGCCGACGAGGCCCTCGTCATCTCGGGCCGCAAGCAGAAGGTCGCCCGCGCCGTCATCGGCACGGACGGCACGACCAGAGACGAGATGTCGGAGTCGCCCGTCACGGTCATCGTGAACGGCAAGTCGCTCGTCAACCCGATCACGCAGCGCCACGAGATCATCTCGCTGCGTTCGCGTCAGGTCTCCCTCAACGCCGAGGCCCAGTCGCTCGACAGCGTCACGCTCAACGTCGACGGCGTCGCGATCGTGAAGATCGGCTCGGATCCCATCCTCGTGCGCCGCGCCGCCGAGCGCTTCGCATCGCAGGACAAGGCGATCGAGCAGTTCACCACCGAGCAGCTCGAAGGTGCGCTCCGCGGCATCGTCGCGACGCTGTCGGTCGTCGAGCTCATGCGCGAGCGCAAGAAGTTCTCCGACCAGATCGCCGCCG
>JAZBLS010000076.1:0-15538 GCA_037033365.1 Actinomycetota bacterium
CCACGACCCTCGCGAAGTGGCCATCCGAGCACATCGTGTCGCTCCCCAAGGGACTCTCCCGGCACCTCGTGCGCTTCGCGGACCTCTCCGGACGCGTGGTCGCCGTGAAGGAGACCACCGACGAGATGGCGAGGCGCGAGTACGAGATGCTCGGCAACCTGGCGCGTCTCGATATCCCCTGCGTCGACCGCGTCGCCGTGATCGCCGGACGGACGGATGCCGACGGCGAACCGCTGCCGGCAGCGCTCGTCACCTCGCACCTGCGGTTCTCGATGCCGTATCGCGCGCTCTTCACCCGGATCCTGCGGCCCGACACCGCGACGCGACTCGTGGATGCCCTCGCCGTGCTCCTCGTCCGCCTGCACAACGTCGGCTTCTACTGGGGCGACGTCTCCCTGTCGAACACGCTGTTCCGGCGCGACGCGGGCGCCTTCGCCGCCTACCTCGTGGATGCCGAGACGGGCGAGCTGCACGAGGAGGGCCTGACCGACGGACAGCGCGCCTACGACCTCGACCTCGCCCGCACCAACATCGCCGGGGAGATCATGGACCTCGCCGCCGGCGGACGGCTCGAGAACGGCGTGGATGCCGTCGCGATCGCCGACGGCATCGTGTCGTCGTATCGCTCGCTGTGGGCCGAGCTCACGGCTCAGGAGTCGTTCTCCGCCGCCGAGACCTGGCGCATCACCGAGCGCGTGGAGCGTCTGAACGCCCTGGGCTTCGACATCGACGAGATGTCGATGTCGACGACGTCCGACGGCACGGTCGTCGAGATCCAGCCGAAGGTCGTGGATGCCGGGCACCACCAGCGGCGGCTGATCCGTCTCACGGGGCTCGACGTCGAGGAGAACCAGGCACGCCGGCTCCTCAACGACCTCGACGAGTTCCGCGTGCGCTCGACCAAGCAGTGGTCGGACGAGGAGATGTACGCACACGAGTGGCTGACCCGCGTCTTCGAGCCGGTCGTCCGCGCGATCCCCTACGAGCTGCGCGCCAAGCTCGAGCCGGCCGAGGTCTTCCACCAGGTGCTCGAGCATCGGTGGTACCTCTCACAGGCGCAGGGCCGGTCGGTGCCGCTCGCCGAAGTCCTCACGAGCTACATCAACGAGGTGCTGCGCCATCGCCGCGACGAGGCGACGATCATGGGCCCGCCCACCGAGACCATGAGCCTGCCCGTCATCACCGGCACCCACCCCGTGGACGACGACGAGGTCGACTGGCGCGACCTCGTCTGACCCGCCCGGCTCGTTGAGCGAGCGACCTCTCCCGCTCGTTGAGCGAGCGACCTCTCCCCGCCCGTTGAGCGAGCGACCCCACCCCGCCCGTTGAGCGAGCGAAGCGAGACGAAACGCGGCGACCCCGCGTTCGGCGCCCACGCGCAGCAAGACGCGTTTCGTCTCGGTGCTTCGCTCCTCGCTCAACGACCCGGGACGGCACCCCCGGCGCCTGTCAGTACCCGACGGTGAAGCGTTCCCGGTGGTGGTTGCCCTGCTCGATCTCGTCGACGACCGCGGCCGCGAAGTCAGCACCGGAGATGTAGGACTTCCCCTCCGCATCCCGCACGAGGACGTCGCCGCCGTCGCGGTAGTGCCCGGTGCGCTCACCCTCGGCCCAGGGGCCGAACACCTCGGCGGGGTGGATGAAGAACCAGTCGAGCCCGGCATCCGTCGTTTCGAGGAGCGCGAGCGAGTCGATGCCGACCTGCGCCTCGTGCTTGTACTCCTCGGGGAAGTCGAGGTCGAACAGTCGCGGGCCCTCCGGGGCCACGAGGCTGCCGCCCGCTCCCCCGACCACGCCGAGGCGCGTCGAGGTGTCGACGAGCTCGGTGATGACGTTCTGCAGCGCCTCCAGGGCGCGGTCGGTCATGTCGCCCCGCGGCGAGAGCGCCGAGACCACGGCATCCGCACCGTCGAAGGCGTTGGCGAGCGACGCGATCTCGAGTGCGGACCCCTGCACGTAGCTCGCACCGGCGACAGGATCGCCGGGCTCCGAGCGCGAGATCGCGATGACCTCATGCCCGCGGCTCACGGCCTCGGAGACGATGTGGCGACCGGCGTAGCCGGTGCCTCCCAGAACGACGATGCGTGCCATCTTGTGCTCCCCGTGTTACTTGGCGTTGCGGATCGTGGAGACCTGGTAGAGCGCGACCGAGGTCGCGATGCCGGCGTTGAGGGACTCGGTGGCCGCCGAGATCGGGATCGACACGATCTGGTCGCAGGTCTCTGCGACGAGCCGTGACAGGCCCTTGCCCTCGGAGCCGGTGACGATCACGACGGGGCGGTCGGCGAGCTGGAGCTCGGGCAGCGAGACGTCGCCGTCGCCGTCCAGGCCCAGCACGAAGACGCCCTGCTTCTTGAACTCCTTGAGCTGCGTGGTCAGGTTGGTCGCGAGAGCGACGGGGAGACGCGCTGCCGCACCGGCGCTCGTCTTCCACGCGGCGGAGTTGACGCCCGCCGAGCGACGCTGCGGGAGGATCAGACCGTGACCGCCGAACGCCGCTGCCGATCGGATGATCGCACCGAGGTTGCGGGGGTCGGTGATGCCGTCGAGGGCCACGAACAGCGGCACCTCGCCCTTGTCGATGACCTGCTCGAGGAGGTCCTGCGGGTGCGCGTACTCGTACGGCGGGACCTTGATCGCGACGCCCTGGTGCACGCCGTCGAAACCGGCCATGCGGTCGAGCTCCTGACGCGTGACCTCGAGCACCGGGATGCCGCGGTGCGTCGCGATCGACAGCATCTCCTTGACGCGGTCGTCCATCTCGACGCGCTGCGCGATGTAGAACGCCGAGGCGGGGATCTTCGCCCGCAGCGCCTCGAGCACCGAGTTGCGCCCGGTCACGGTCTCGGTGTCGGTGGTGTTGTCCTTGGCGCGCGCGGTGCGGTTCGGGTTGCCGCCGGCGGCCTGACGCTGCCCTGGGCGACCCTTGCCACCCGATGCCGCGTAGCGCTCGGCCGCGGCCTTGCGCTTGCCCGCCGGGTGCCATGCGCGGTCCTCGGCCTTCGGGGTCGGTCCGCGCCCTTCGAGCGAGCTGCGGCCCTTGCCGCCGGAGCCCTTGGTGGGGCCCTTCTTGCCCTTGCCTGCTGACGGGTTGCCTGGCTTAGCCATCGATACTCCAATGAGTTCCGGCCGGAGTGTCCTCCAGCGTGATTCCTGCGGCGGCGATCGCATCGCGGATGCGATCGGCGGCCGCCCAGTCCTTGTCAGCGCGCGCCTGCGCACGCTGGGTGATCATCGTCTGCACGAGGGCGTCGAGAGCGGATGCCGAGGCACCGTCGCTCCGCTGCCACTCGCGCGCCGACGGATTGAGGCCGAGCACGCGGGTCATGTCGTGCACGTCCGAGACGTCCTGACGCGCCTGCTCGTACTCCCCCGCATCGAGCTTGGCGTTGCCGGAGCGGATGCTCTCGTGGATCGCCGCGAGAGCGCGGGGCACACCGAGGTCGTCGTTCATGGCCTCCCAGAACGCGGTCGGGAGCCCCTCCTTGTGCTCGGCCCAACGGGCCGGAGCGAGACGGTCGCCGCGCTCGAGGAAGGTGCGGATGCGCCCGAGTGCGGCCTCTGCCTCCGCCCAGGACGACTCGGAGAGGTCGAGGCTCGACCGGTAGTGTGCGGCGGCGAGCGCGTAGCGCACCACCAGCGGATCGTGCTGGGCGAGGACGTCGGCGGCGAGGGTGAAGTTCCCGAGGGATTTCGACATCTTCTGCCCGTCGACCGTCACGAGCCCGTTGTGCACCCAGTAGCGGGCGAAGCCGTCGCCGGCGGCCGTCGACTGGGCGAGCTCGTTCTCGTGGTGCGGGAAGCGCAGGTCGAGACCGCCGCCGTGGATGTCGAACTCCGGCCCGAGGTACCGCTTCGACATGGCCGAGCACTCGATGTGCCACCCGGGGCGACCCTCGCCCCAGGGCGATTGCCACACGGCATCCGCCGGCTCGCCCGGCTTGCTGCCCTTCCAGAGGGCGAAGTCCTGCGGGTTGCGCTTGCCTCGGGGATCCGCGTCCTCGGCAGGCTCCATCGCGTCGACCGACTGGTTGGTGAGCGCGCCGTACTCGGCCCACGACCGCACGTCGAAATACACGTCACCCGAGGCGTCGGCCGCCGGATACGCGTGACCGCGCTCGATCAGCGTGGCGATGATCTCCTGCATCTGCGGGATGGACGCCGTCGCCCGAGGCTCGTACGTGGGCGGCAGGATGCCGATCCCGGCATACGACGCCGTGAACTCCTGCTCCATACGGTAGGCGAGCGCCCACCACGGTTCGGTGTCGGTCGCGTTGTCGAGCACCTTGTCGTCGATGTCCGTGACGTTGCGCACGAACGTCACCCGACCGAAGCGGTGGGTCAGCCACCGCCGCAGGAGGTCGAAACTTAGCGCCGCTCGGACGTGCCCGATGTGGGGGCCCGACTGCACGGTGGGTCCGCAGACGTACATCGTGATGTTCTCGGGGTCGAGAGGCACGAAGTCGCGCAGCTGCTGTGCGCGGGTGTCATAGAGGCGGACTGTCACCGCTCAAGCCTACTCGGACGCGGCTGAACACCCGCTTTCCGGCGACGATCAGCGGAGTTCGTGACGATTCACGGATTCTCGAACGGTGTGATGTCCGCCGATCGTCACACTGTCCGCGATCCGTCCGGCACGACCATGGCGACCGCGACGACCGATACCCCTTCGTCGCGCCCGGGGAACCCCAAACCGTCGGTGGTGGTGGCCGTGATCGACACCGGCGCACCGAGCGCGGCCGACAGCACCTGCTCGGCCTCGGCTCGTCGGGCGCTGAAGCGGGGGCGGTTGCTCTGGAACTGGGCCGACACGTTGCCGATCGCGAAGCCGGCGTCCGCCAGCAGCTCACGGGTGCGGGCGAGGAAGACCTCGGCATGCGCGCCGGCATACTCCGGGTGCGCAGTGCCGAAGTGCTGGCCGATGTCGCCGAGCCCTGCGGCGCCGAGCAGCGCGTCGACGATCGCGTGCGCGACCGCGTCTCCGTCGGAGTGACCGGACAGGGCCGGCTCACCCGGCCACTCGAGTCCCGCGAGCCACAGCGACCCGTCGCCGCCGAACGCGTGCACATCGGTCCCGATCCCGACGCGCGGTGCAGGCGGGACGGAGATCGAAGGAGCGGATGCCGGTGCCACAGCGTTCAGCAACAGGCGAGCCCGCTCCAGATCGGCCGGCGTGGTGATCTTGAACCCACGCTCGGATCCGCGGATGTGGCGCACCGGGTGCCCCGCGGCGGCGAACAGCGCTGCGTCGTCCGTGTACTCGATGCCGGCGGCCTCGGCCGCGGCGTAAGCCTCGACCAGGAGCGCCCGCGGGAATCCCTGGGGCGTCTGGGCGGCGGCGAGCTCGGATCGATCGACCGGACCGACCACAGCGTCCGCGTCCACCCGCTTGAGGGTGTCGACGACGGGCAGCGTCGGGAGCACACCGGTCTGCTCATCCACGGCCTCGGCGACGGCATCGATCACGCTCGGCGGCGTGAGAGCGCGGGCCGCATCGTGCACGAGCACGGTCCGCACGTCTCCCCACAGCACGCGCAGCCCCGCGGCGACCGACTGCTGACGCGTCTCGCCGCCCGTCACGACGCGGCCGAGGTCCCTCCGATCGTCGGCAGCACTCAGCAGCTCGGTCTCGGCATCACCCTCGAAGCCGGCCGGGACGACGACGACGACCTGGGCAGGTGCGGCGGCGAACACGCCGTCGAGGGCGTGCCGGAGGATGGAGTGCGAGTCGAGCCCGACGAACGCCTTGGGAGCACCGGCGTCGAGCCGTGTGCCCGATCCTGCGGCGACGACGATGATCGCGGTGTCGGGAACGGGAAGCATGGTCACGCCTTCACGTTACCGGGGCACGAGAAAGGGCGGATGCCGAAGCATCCGCCCTTGTCTGGAAAAGCTCAGGAAGCGAGGACCTCGTCGAGCAGAGCGCCCGCCTTGTCCTCGTCGATCTTCTCGGCCAGAGCGAGCTCGGAGATGAGAATTTGCCGAGCCTTGGCCAGCATCCGCTTCTCACCCGCAGAGAGACCGCGGTCCTGGTCCCGACGCCACAGGTCGCGCACGACCTCGCTCACCTTGATCACATCGCCGGAGGCGAGCTTCTCGAGGTTCGCCTTGTAGCGGCGCGACCAGTTCGTGGGCTCCTCCGTGAACGGCGCACGCAGGACCTCGAAGACGTGATCGAGACCCTCCTTGCCGATCACATCGCGAACTCCGACAAGATCGACGTTCTCAGCGGGGACCTCGATGATCAGGTCCCCCTGGGTGACGTTGAGCTTCAGATACTTCTTCGCCTCGCCCTTGATGATGCGCTCCTTGACCTCGATGATGGTCGCAGCGCCATGGTGCGGATAGACGACAGTCTCGCCAACCTCAAAAAGCATAAAAACGTGTCCTTTCGGCAACCTCAAGGATACCACAGGGGGGATGCGCTAAGGTTCGCGCCGCCACGTCCTCTGGCCCCCGCCTCGTACGCATAGAATGGATGCGGATATCCCGTCGGACCTCAGGAGGACCCGTGAAATCGCGCCTTGTTGCGTCTGCCGCCATCAGCGCCCTCGTTCTTCTGGGCGCCACGGGCTGCACGTTCATCTCGCCCCAGGCGACGACGATCGGCTACTCGGCCTCCGACGGCGTCAACGTCGCCGACTCCGACGGCCCGCTCGACGTGCGGAACGCCTTCATCGTCGCGAACGAAGACGGCTCTGTCGGCAACTTCATCGCCGCGGTCGTGAACCCGACGGGCGATGACGCGACCCTCACGATCACGATCGAGGGTCTCGAGCCGCTGACCGTCGACGTGGCCGCCGGCAAGACCGTGAGCTTCGGCGCCGGTGAGGAGCCGCTGCGCATCGACGATCTCGACACCATGCCGGGCGCGACGCTCGAGATGCACTTCCAGTCGGGCGACGGCGCAGGCACGAAGACCCAGGTCCCCGTACTCGACGGCGCACTGTCGTACTACGCCGACCTGGTCCCCTCCGAGACGAAGCCGGTTCCGTCGACCGAGCCCACGCCCGTCCCCACCGACACGGCCGCACCCGCGCCCACGAACTGACGCGCGAACGCGACGCTAGAAGAGGCCGGCACCCCGCGGGGTGCCGGCCGCTTCTACGTCTGCGGGCTCAGGGATCCGGGGCTCAGCCCTCGAAGCGGTAGCCCAGGCCCCGCACGGTCACGAGCATGACGGGTTCGCCCGGGTTCTCCTCGATGCGCGAGCGGATGCGCTTGATGTGCACGTCGAGCGTCTTCGTGTCGCCGAAGTAGTCGCTGCCCCACACCCGGTCGATGAGCTGACCGCGGGTGAGCACGCGCCCGGAATTGCGCATCAGCACCTCGAGCAGCTCGAACTCCTTGAGCGGCATGTTGATCTGTTCGCCCGCGACCGAGACCGTGTGCCGGTCGATGTCGAGCGACACCCGACCGCCGTCGAGCACACGCTCGTCGAGCTCGCTGTCGGCCTGCACGACCCGGCGCAGCACGGCGCGCATGCGGGCGAGCAGCTCCCGCGACGAATAGGGCTTGGTGATGTAGTCGTCGGCTCCGAGCTCGAGGCCCACGACGATGTCCACCTCCGAGTCCTTGGCGGTCAGCATGATGATGGGCACGGCCGATGTGGAGCGGATCTGCCGGCACACCTCCGTTCCCGGCATCCCGGGGAGCATGAGGTCGAGCAGCACGATGTCCGCACCGCGCTCGCGGAAGGCGGTGAGCGCGCCGGGGCCGTCCTCGGCGATCTCCACCTCGTATCCCTCTCGACGCAGCAGGTACGCCAGCGGGTCGGCGAGATCGGGTTCGTCTTCGACGAGAAGGATGCGGGTCATGCGTTCTCTCCGTTTCGGGCGCGGGCCGCGGCCTTCGCCGCCTTGCGCTCGCGCTTCTTCTTGCTCTTCTTCTCCGTCACGACACCCTCGGGGGCCTCGATGCGCGGAAGCCTGATGGTGAACGTCGAGCCGCGACCGGGGCGAGACCACAGGAGGACCTCTCCCCCGTGGCGCTGCGTCGCATGCTTGACGATCGAGAGACCGAGGCCCGTTCCCCCCGTTCGGCGCGACCGCGCCTCGTCGGCACGGTAGAACCGTTCGAAGATGCGCTCCCTGTCGCTCTCGGCGATGCCGATCCCCTGGTCGGACACGGCGATCTCGACGACGTCGCCGTCGGCCCGCACGCCGATGCCCACACGGGAGTTGCGCGGCGAGTAGACGATCGCGTTGGCGATGAGGTTCCCGAAGGCCTCGATGAGGATCTGCGAGTCGCCGTGCACCCACACCCCGCGGTCGCCGCCACGGGCGAGCTCGACGCCCGCCGAGTCGGCCTGAACGACGTGCGCCTCGAGAGACGCGGCGATGACCTCGTCGATGGAGACCGGCCGTGCTTCGGAGAGCGCATCGTCGGCCTGGAGGCGGGAGAGGCTCATGATGCGACCGGTCAGCTGACCGAGTCGCGACGCCTCGGCGGAGATGCGGGATGCGAAGTGCCGCACCTGGGCCGGGTCGTCGGATGCCGATTCGATGGCCTCCGCGAGCAGGGTCACCGCCCCGACCGGGGTCTTCAGCTCGTGACTGGTGTTCGCCACGAAGTCGCGGCGCATCTGGTCGAGCCGCTCCTGCTCGGTGACGTCGCGGATGATCAGCAGCGACATGCGCGGGCTGATCGTGCTCGCGCGCGCCGACACCAGACGCGGATCGAGGCTGAGCCCGCCGCGGGTGATCCGGAGCGACTCGGTCGCCGAGCCGCCGGTGTTGCGCACGCCCCGCACGAGCTGACGGAGCTCGGCGTTCTCGAGGGTGGATCCGACCTGGATGCCGAACTTCGACGCGGCCTTCGAGGCGGCGAGCACCAGCCCTGAGGTGTCGACCACACAGGCGGCGTCGTCCATGCTGCTGAGCACAGCCGTCACGCCCTCCGGCACGGCGAGCGAGGTCTCGTCGGCGACGCGTGCCTTCGCACGGTACGCCCAGGCCAGCAGCAGCGAGAGTCCGACGCCGATCGCGAGGCCGATGGCCAACGAGAGCAGAGCGATCTGCGGCAGGGTCATACTCTCAGCGTAGAGTGCGTTCACCCGTGCTCCGGCGGGTTCCCGCGCCGTGACGGCAACGCGAGAAGTACTATTCACGTGCTGGGCACCGTTCGTTAACCTTCGGAGCAGACAATCGCTTTCGGGCCTGTGCGGGAGCGCGGACTCCTCTCGCGCGGACGACCCAGCCGTCTCGCGCTGACACCACAGCCGAGACCCGAATGAAAGGTTGCGCCCACCATGCGCGAAGTCTTCCACCAGTCCCTCGAGGACCTGCAGTCCCGCCTCGTGGAGATCGCGGACCTCGTCACGGTCTCGATCGACAAGGCCACCCGCGCGTTCGCCACGAGCGACGTCGCCCTGGCCGAAGAGGTCATCGCCGACGACGCCAAGATCGACGAGCTTGCCGTCGCCCTCGACGAGCAGGCCATCGAGATCCTCGCCCGCCAGCAGCCCGTCGCCCGCGACCTGCGCATCGTGGTCTCAGCACTGCGCGTGAGCGCCTCGCTCGAGCGCATGGGCGACATGTCGGAGCACATCGCGCAGCTCGCGCGTCTGCGCTTCCCCGAGCGCGCGATCCCGCGCGGCCTCAAGGGCACGTTCACCAAGATGGGCGAGCTGGACGTCGAGATCTCGCGCACGCTCGCCGAGCTGCTGCGCACGCAGGACCTCCGTCTCGCCGACGCCATCCGCAACACCGACGACGACATCGACGAGCTGCACGCCAGCGTCTTCGAGAAGGTCCTCAGCGACAATTGGAAGGGCGAGGCCGTCGCGACCGTCGACGCCACGCTCGCCAGCCGCTACCACGAGCGCTTCGCAGACCACGCCGTCGCCGTCGCCAAGAAGGTCGTGTACCTCGCGACCGGTGACTGGCACATCGACGAGGAGGACATCGCCCTCGCCGTCGAGCAGCAGCAGGAGCTCGGTCACGCCTGAGCGCGCCGAGTGCGACGAAAGGGCGGATGCTGATTCAGCATCCGCCCTTTGTTGTGTGTCCCCTGCGGGTGTCGCCGACGCCCCACATACGCGACGACGCCCCACCTGGATGACGTCGATCCTGTGGGGCGTCGGCGCTCAGGTGGGGCGTCGGGGTGTTACTTCTTGCCCTGAGCGGCGACCGCTGCGGCTCCGGCTGCGGCGGCCTCGGGGTCGAGGTAGCGGCCGGGTCCGGTGGGGACGTTGTTCTCGTCCAGCTCGTAGACCAGCGGGATGCCGGTGGGGATGTTCAGCTCGGCGATGTCGGCGTCGCTGATGCCCTCGAGGTGCTTGACCAGCCCGCGCAGCGAGTTGCCGTGCGCGGTGACGAGCACGGTCTTGCCCGCCTGCAGGTCGGGGACGATGTCGCTGTGCCAGTACGGCAGCATGCGGTCGATGACGATCTTCAGCGACTCGGTGTCGGGCACCGCGCCGTCGATGCCGTCGTAGCGGGGGTCGCCCACCTGGCTGTACTGGTCGTCGGCGGGCAGCGCCGGCGGCGGAACGTCGAACGAGCGGCGCCAGAGCATGAACTGCTCGTTGCCGAACTCCTCGAGGGTCTGCGCCTTGTCCTTGCCCTGCAGAGCGCCGTAGTGACGCTCGTTGAGGCGCCACGACCGCTTGACAGGGATCCAGAGGCGGTCGGCGGCGTCGAGGGCGAGGTTGGCCGTCTGGATCGCGCGGCTCAGCACCGAGGTGTGCAGCACGTCGGGCAGAACGCCGGACTCGGCGAGCAGCTCGCCGCCGCGCTTCGCCTCGGCCTTGCCCTGATCGGTGAGTCGCACGTCGACCCAGCCGGTGAACTGGTTGGTCTTGTTCCACTCGCTCTGCCCGTGGCGGAGGAGGATCAGCGTGTGAGGCATGACTCCATGCTACCGAGACGAGCGCCGCGGACCGGGGCCGCGAGGCCTGGCAAAATGTTCGGGTGACCCCCTCCCCCGTCGGCCGGCCCACACGCGGCACGACCGGGGTCAACCGCCTCCGCCGGATCGATCGCTGGATCGCCCGTCACCCCGTCCTCCGCCGCGCCGATGACCCCCTCGTCGTCGACCTGGGCTTCGGAGCCAGCGCCGTGACACCCCTCGAGCTTCTCGCCCGTCTGCGCAGTCAGCGACCGGATGCCGAGGTCCTCGGTCTCGAGATCGACCCCGACCGCGTCGCTCGGGCGCGCGAGCAGGCCGTCGGCGTCGAGGGCGTGTCCTTCGCGCGCGGCGGGTTCGAGGTGCCGCTGCCCGGGAGCCGTCGTCCCGCGGTCATCCGCGCCATGAACGTCCTGCGGCAGTACGACGAGGACGACGTCGCCGAGGCCTGGGGCCGCATGTGCGCGCGGCTGCAGCCGGACGGCATCCTGGTCGAGGGCACCTGCGACGAGATCGGTCGCATCGCGACCTGGGCCGAGGTGGGGGCGGATGCCGTTCCCCGCAGCCTCACCCTCTCGCTGCGTCTCGCCGAGCTCGACTCCCCCGCGATCGCCGCCGAACGTCTGCCGAAGGCCCTGATCCACCGCAACGTCGAGGGCGAGCGCGTGCACGAGTTCGTGGCATCCCTCGATCGGGAGTGGACCCGCGCTGCGGTGGTCGCCCCGTTCGGGCCGGTCCACCGTTGGCGCACGGCGATGCGGGCCCTGGCAGACGCGGGGTGGCCCCTGCTGCGCCGCGAGCGGTGGAGACTCGGCGAGGTGGGCGTGGCGTGGGAGGCCGTCGCTCCGCGCTGAGCCTCAGACGCGCGGCAGGAGTTCGCGCGCGTCGGCCGAGGGCATCCCGGCGGCGACGAGCAGATCGACGGCGAGCGGACGCAGGGCCGCGATCAGGTTGAGCTCGCCGACGCGTCCGTCCGGAAGGAGGGCCGCCGGATCGAGCCGCCGAGCGACCGCCCCGATCGCCTCCCGGGCGACGGGCTCGAGCGAGATGTCGTCGAGGCCGTCGCGCACGAGCCCCGCCCCTCGGGCCAGCTCGGCCAGAAGGTCGGCGGGAACGGGCCGGCTCTCGCCGTCGGCGCAGAGGTACGCCGCACGCCGAGCGACGACGCGCAGATTCCGCGTCGTGAGATCCAGCGCCCCGCGCACTCGCTCATGGCGGTCGAGTTCGGTCCGCTGGCGGCGCAGGAACGGCGAGATGCGGGCGACCTCGCGACCGGATTCGAGCGACCCGCTCCACGCGTCGACGTAGGTCTGCAGCGAACGGGCACGCTCGAGACCGCGCTCCGCCCGAGCCCGGTCGCCCTTGCGCAGGGCCCGAACGATCGTGTCCATGGCCGCGTCCATCGCGTCGAACAGCTCGTCGGCGTCGCGCAGCTCGGTGCGACGCAGAGTGCGCGGGATGAGCGCGGTCACGATCAGCGCCGCGACACCCCCGACCGCGCCGTCGACCAGGCGGAGGAACGGGACGCCCGAGACCAGGACGAGGGCGATGAGCGACTGCACCACCGCGGCGAGCGCGAACCCCGGCTGCGGCGAGAGGAAGCGCGCGACCACGAGCGTGACCGTCATCGCGAGGGCGATCTGCCACCATCCCGCGCCCGCCACGATCAGCACGACCTCGGCGATCAGGATGCCGACCAGCATGCCCATGACCGTCTCGGCCACCCGCCACGGACGTGCGTCGCGAACGAGGCCCAGGCTCGACACCGTCACGGTCGCCGCCAGCAGCGGCACCGGATGCCCGAGGACGACGTGGGCGAACGCGAAGGCGGCCGTGGCGGCGACGACGATCTGGGCGATCGCGGGGAGCGACTCGCGGACGCGGACGAAGCGACGACCCAGCGTCGTGCGCCAGCGCGAACGGGCGACGACGACCCCGACGGTCGTCGAGGAGTCGTCGGTGCTCATTCCGCGGCGCGGCGGCGCCCGAGGCGCGGCAAGCGGGGAACCGAGGCGGTGGCCCCGGCGTCGGCCGGCACGACCGTCTCGGCTGCGGCGGCGAGCGGGCCGTCAGCGGTGTCGACGACGAGGGGCTCGCCCTCGGGGGCGGTGCGCTTGACGAGGGCGAGGGCGATGGGGCCCTCCTCGTGGTGCACGGCGACCGAGGTGATGGCGCCGATCACGGTGTCGCCCGCGCGGACGACGTCTCCGCGAGAGGGGAGGACGTTGTCACTGCCGTCGAGCTGCAACGCCACGACGCGACGCGGCGGGTGACCGAGGTTGTGCACCTTGGCGACCGTCTCCTGGCCGCGGTAGCAGCCCTTCGACAGGTGCACCGCCGTGCGGAGCCAATCCATCTCGTGCGGGAGGAGCCGCTCGTCGGCGTCGACGGACACCCGGGGACGCCACGCGGCCACGCGCAGCGCCTCGACGGCGTCGAGACCGGCCAGAGCCGTCTGCCCCGCCGCGGCGGACGCGATCACGCGCTCGTACTCCGCGGCATCCACGATCGCTTCGGCCCAGTCGCGGTCGGCACCCGGGTGCGGGTCGACACGGGCGTACGCCCAGCCGCCGGGAGAGACGTCGGGCCACGGATCGACCCAGACCGGGGCGACGGTCGTGAGGGCGCTGACGGCCTCGCGCGTGCCACCGAGGACGAACAGCTCGTCCGAACGATCCGTCACCACGACGCGCAGGCGGAACCGCATGCGCGTGAGCCAGGTCGCGAGGGCCTCGGCGTCGGAGGCGTCGACGAGGAGCCACGTGATCTCGCCGTCGTCGACCACCGAAGCGGCGTGCTCGACACGCCCCTGCGGGTCGAGGATGAGGAACTCGGTCGAGACCCCGGGCGCCAGGTGCGTGAGCGCCTGCGACGACAGGGAATCGAGCCAGCTACGGCGATCCTCGCCCGATACCGTGATGATACGGCGGTCACCGAGCGGGGCGAGGGCGGATCCGAATGCCAAGCGGCGCTGCTCCGCGACGGGAGCACCGACGTGGCGGAGGCCCCGGTCGTCGACGACCGCACCGGGGACGTCCGAGAACGAGGTCATGCTCACTCCGCCCGAGCCAGTCGAGCCGAGGCGTGCGAGCCGAGCTCGCGACCGAGGGCGGCGATGTCCCAGGCCCACAGCAGGTGATTGTCGACGAGACCGTAGAGGCGGGTGGCCGCGGTGTAGGACTTCGCTCCGGCCGTGCGGACGACGGCATCCGTCGCCAGATCGATGCGCGGGCCCTTCACCTGCCCGACGTAAAGCTCCAGGATGCCGTCTGCGTGCGCCAGGCTCACCTCGATGTCGAAGCCGCCGTCGGCGTTGCGGAGCGCTTCGACGTCGTCGGCCGTCCGGGTCACCGGGGCCGCGGTCGCCGGGAGCAGTCCCGGACCGGCATCGGCGTCGCCGACCGGCCGTGCGAGGCGCCAGTAGCCGATCTCGGAGACGAGCGGTCGTCGCTCTTCTCCCTCGAGGAGCCACGCGTCGGCGGAGTAGTTCAGGAACGCACCGCCATCGTGGCTGAAGCTCACCCGGTGGGCGAACTCACCCGAGAAGGATCGGCCGTCGACCTCGTAGTCGATGACGCCGGTGCCCTCCCAGACGCCGACCAACCACGAGAGCGGAACGAGGTCGGCCGGAAGATCGGTCGGGATCTCGATCACGACGCGCTCAGCGCTGGCCGCGGTAGAGGTTCCAGATGACCGTCCCGGACACGAAGGCGATCGCCAGCGAGGCGAGGCCGAGAAGTCCCACGAAGAACGCTTCGAGCGCGAAAAGGTCCATAGCTCGATCCTAGCCCGACACCAGCGCGGCGAGACCGAACCCCGCAGTGATGATGCCGAGCACCACCATGGCGCCGACGCTGCTCAGCGCCATGCGCTGGATGAAGGCCTGCGATCGGCCGTACCAGAGCTGCACGGCGAAGGTCACGATGATGCAGCCGCCCAGGGCCACGGTGATCCACTGCGCGCGCCAGGGCTCGGGGGCGAACAAACCGATGAGCACACCCGCGACGGCGGCGAGCACCCACACAGCGACGACGCCGCCGAAGGTGCGGCGCGGCGCGAGGTCGGGCGTGGACATGCCCCCATCATCACCCACGACGCCCCCGACGCGCACGCGCAGCGCCGGTGTCGAGGGGCTGCGCCCGTCACCCTAAGATGATCGGGTGCGCGGCACGCCGCACGGGAGGTCCTCTTGGCACAGCTTCTGGTACTCAGCTCCGCCCCGGGCGGCGGCGCGGCCCTGCCTGCGCTCGAACTGCTGAGCCACCGCGTCCGACAGATCCCCGCCGAGGCCGCGCAGCTGGTGAACGCCCCCAGCGCCGACGTCATCTTCGTCGACGCGCGCTTCGACCTGGTCGGCGCGAAGTCGCTCAGCAAGATCCTGACGACCACCGGCGTCGAGGCGCCGCTCGTGCTGATCGTCACCGAGGGCGGACTCACCGCGGTCTCCACCGACTGGGGCATCGACGACGTCGTCCTGGTCGGCGCCGGTCCCGCCGAGATCGACGCGCGCATCCGACTCGCGATGGGCCGTCGCGCCGCCGATCAGGTCTCCACGCGCATTCAGACCTCGGGCATCACGATCGACGAGTCGTCCTACTCGGCGAAGGTGCACGGCAAGCCCCTCGACCTCACGTTCAAGGAGTTCCAGCTCCTGCACTTCTTCGCCACGCACCCCTCGCGCGTCTTCACG
>JAZBLS010000077.1:0-15498 GCA_037033365.1 Actinomycetota bacterium
AGGATCGGATGCTCCCCCGACCCAGTCATCACAACCAGGCCCGAAGGGCAACTTCTCTATCTTAGCCATCCCGACCCGCTTGTCAAACCAGCGCGCCGAGCAGATCTTGGATCCGCTGCGCAGCCGTTGACAGCCGCAGAAGGGGTGGATCTCCCATCCTAGACGCAGGCGTCTGTTCTCACAAGTGAGTGGATGTGGGAGGTGGTTCTCCGCTTGAGGGGGGTGAAGCTCTCGGCCTCTCCGCTTCCCTGTGGGGCGAACAAGTAATAAGTTACGTGGGTTCCGGGGTTCTGGCAAATCGGGCCACCACCCCCGGGCGTGTCGCTCCGCGGCTTGCGCCCTGTTTACCCAGACCACACGGCAAAAGTCACCCACAGGTGACCGGATGCGAGCCCCCGAGTACGATCTGAGCGTGACTTCCGCCTCCGATCCCTCCCCCGTCGCGCAGGTCGTTGAACGCCTGTGGGCTGACCTCGGAATCCCGCCGCACCGCGTGGTCGCTCCCCCGCATCCGGTCCCCCTGCCCTCCCGACTGTCTACCGCCGACCTCGCCTGGGCGAGCGTGCACGCGGTGCGGTCCGCGGCCGGGATCGACGACGAACTCGACCCCGATCGCATCGCGCTCTCCTATCGCAGCGACCGTCACCTCCTGCTCGACGGCGAAGCGCCCGAGGTGTGGTCGCCCTACTCGGGTTTCTGGCGCACGTCGGACGGGTGGGTGCGCACACACGGCAACTACCCGCATCACGCAGAGCGCCTCCTCCGCGGGCTCGGCCTCGGAGCAGACATCGACGCGCGTGGCATCGCCACCACGCTCGAGCACCTCAGCACCAGCGATGCCGTCGACGCCATCACGCGCGAAGGCGGACTGTGCGTGGCGGTCGCCCGGGAAGATCCAAGCGTGGACGCGCGTCTCCGCGCCACCCCGTTGGTCGCCGTCGACCGGATCGATTCCCCCGACCGACTTCCCGCCGACCCAGATCCGGGGAATCTGCCGCTCGCCGGCGTCCGCGTGCTCGATCTGACGAGGGTGATTGCGGGCCCCGTGTGCACCCGGACGCTGGCACTTCTCGGAGCCGATGTGCTCCGCATCGATCCCCCGCAGCTCGCCGAGCCCGACTGGCAGCATCTCGACACCGGTCACGGTAAGAGGTCCGCGCGACTCGATGCGCGTTCCGAGCGGTTCGACGCACTCCTGCAGTCCGCCGACGTCGTGGTCCTCGGCTACCGACCGAGCGCCCTCAGCCGCCTCGGCCTGTCACCGCACGAGCTCGTCGCGCGGCATCCGGGTCTCGTCGTCGCGCAGTTGAGCGCCTGGGGCGAGGATCGTCCCGAGCTGGCCGGTTTCGACAGCCTCGTGCAGGCCGCCTCCGGCATTTCGTGGATCGAGTCGGCGGACGGCGAGGTTCCGGGCGCGCTTCCCGCGCAGGCTCTCGACCACAGCGCGGGATACCTGCTCGCCGCCGCCGTGATCGAGGTCGTGAATCGGCGGCGCGCGGAAGGCGGCAGCTGGATCCTCCGCACCTCGTTGCGACGCGTCGCCGCAGAACTGCTCGGGATGCCGCGACACACGGAACCCGAGACCGAACGTGCGGTCGACGCGGCATCGCACGTCGCATCCTTCGACGTCTCGGGGGTGACGCTCACCACCGTGCGTCCCGCGCTGCCCGGACTCGAGTTCCGTGCACCGCACCCGTGGGCTTCGGATCAGCCGCGCTGGTGACGTGACCGGAACAGCGGCAGGGCGAGACACAGCGCCAGGGTGAGCACACCCCAGAGCGCGCAGGCCGGCGGGAGCGTCCGATAGGCCAGATGCTGCACCGTGAACTCCGCGGTGAAGGGACCGTATGCGAGGTACCCCACCAACGACGCCGTGATCAGGATCACCGGGAGCGACAGCCACCACGCCGTGCGCACCCCCATCGGAAGGACCTGCACGCGGCCGGGATCGACCGGAGCACGGCGCAGTCGGAGCACCACCCACACCGCGATGACCACCAGAGCGATCACACTCGATCCGTGCTGCAGCCACTTGTAGCCGGTGAGCGGCCCCCACGATCGGTCGAGCGCTGGCAGGAGCCTGACACCCCATCGACCCTCGTGCGTGAACAGGTCCCACACGATGTGGCTCAGCACACCGAGCAGCAGCGACACCGCGAGGAGCAGCGGATACAGGCGGCCCCCGCCGACACCGACCGCGGCCCGCGCCGCCCGGAGACCGGTGTCGGACCAGTCGGCCGGGACGCGGCGGGCCACGGCCGGCGGTGCGAGCTCACCGACCGCGGGTCGCAGCACGATGCGCCAGAGCAGGAACAGCGCGAACGCGATCACGGTCGTGCCGATGACGTTGCCGAACGAGTGCGTGAACGCGTAGTCCAGCCCGACGCCGCGGACGAACAGCGGCAGGTCGGGCGTCATTGCGCCGATCGCGATCGCTGCCGGCACCAAGGGCGTGCGGATGAACGGCAGCGCCACCAGCGCATGGCTCGGCGTGAACGGCATGCGTCAGGTCGGGATCAGCCGATGAAGACGCCGGCGAGGGTCTTCTTGCCGCGGCGCAGCACAGAGACTCCGCCGGGCAGTGCGCCCACGACCGTCGCGCTCTCGTCGTCGACGCGAGCACCGTCCAGCGACACCCCGCCCTGTCCGATCGCGCGTCGCGCCTCGGACAGACTCGACACGAGACCTGTCGACACGAGCACCTCGACCACGGGGGTCCCCGCCGCGACCGTCGCGTTCGGCAGCTCCTCGAGGGCCGTCCGCAGCGTCGTCGCATCCAGAGCGGTCAGGTCGCCCTGGCCGAACAGCGCCTCGGATGCCGCGATCACCGCACTCGCCGCGTCGATGCCGTGCACCGTGGCGACCACCTCGAGCGCGAGACGCTTCTGGGCCGCGCGACGGAAGGGCTCCGACTCGACGAGAGCCGCGTACTCCTCGATCTCGGCGCGACTGAGGAACGTGAAGACCTTGAGCCGGTCGATCACGTCGGCGTCCGCGGTGCTCAGCCAGAACTGGTACATCCGGTACGGGCTGCACATCTCGGCATCCAGCCAGATCGCGTTGCCCTCGCTCTTGCCGAACTTGGTGCCGTCGCTGTTCGTGATCAGCGGGGTGCCGATCGCGTGCACCGAGACACCCTCGACGCGGTGGATCAGGTCCGTGCCGCTGGTGAGGTTGCCCCACTGGTCGGAGCCGCCGGTCTGCAGCACGCAGTCGTACTGCCGGTAGAGCTCGAGGTAGTCCATGCCCTGGAGGATCTGGTAGCTGAACTCGGTGTAGCTGATGCCCGCATCGGAGTTGAGGCGCGCGGCGACCGCGTCCTTCTTCAGCATCGTGCCGACGCGGTAGTGCTTGCCGATCTCGCGCAGGAAGTCGATCGCCGACATCGGCGCCGTCCAGTCGAGGTTGTTCACCATGCGAGCGGCGTTGTCGCCCTCGAAGCTGAGGTAGCGCTGGACCTGAGCCCGCAGGCGACCGACCCACTCCTCCACGGTCTCGCGCGTGTTGAGCGTGCGCTCGGCCGTGGGTCGAGGATCGCCGATGAGACCGGTGGATCCGCCGACGAGACCGAGGGGCTTGTGCCCCGCGAGCTGGATGCGACGCAGCGTGAGCAGCTGCACGAGGTTGCCGAGGTGCAGGCTCGGAGCCGTGGGGTCGAAACCGCAGTAATACGTGATCGGGTCCCCGGCGAGAAGGGCGCGCAGCGCCTCCTGGTCAGTGGACACGTGGACGAGCCCACGCCACACCAGTTCGTCCCACACGTTCTCGAACGTGGGATCGATCGCAGGGGTCGCGGTCGTCAGAGCGGAATTCGACACGCGCTCCAGGCTATCAGCGGAGCGGGCGGGCGAAGGATCAGCTGTGCGCCGCCCACCACACGAGGAACGCTCCCCCGAGCGCGATGACCCAGCTCACGAGGCTGCCGACGAGGAAGTACTCCGCCCGCGCGCCGGTCTCGCCGTCGCGTGAGATCTCCGGGAACCGGACGATGCCCTTCGCCGCCAGCATCGCGGCGAGGATCGGATACGCAGCCGCCAGCGTGAGGATGAGCACGAGGATGCGTTCGAGCGGGCCGATCAGACGACCGCCCTTGAAGCCGGCGCGGGGGTCGCGCGGTGCGGCGACGTCGAGCACCGGGACGGCGGAGGTGGGATCGGTTGCCGGGGCTTCAGGTGCGATCTCCGGCTCCGTCGCGCGCCGGGTCAGGTCGGACGGACGCCAGGTGTGCTCGCCGTCGAGCGCCGCGCGGACGACGAGGTTCGCCGATTCGAGGAGGAACACACCCGTGCCGAGGGCCAGCATCGCGAGGTCGAACGGGATCTCCCCGAACGGCGAGCGCAGAGTCCAGACGGAGCCGATGAGCCCGGCATCCGTCCGTGCCCCGAGCCAGACGACCGAGCCGATGCTGAGGACGCCGAGCAGGACGGCCGGCCAGAAGCCGAGGGGCGCCGTGCGCTCGGTCGGCATGCACCACACCCAGAGGGCGCCGACCGCGAGCGCGACGAGCGTGGGCAGCAGCGCGTCGCTGACGCTGCCGAGCAGCAGGAGGATGATGCCGACGGTGAGGTACCCGATCCAGCGCCGGGGCGCGAACTGCCGGACGAGGTCGGCCGCGCCGACCGCAAGGAGGACGAATCCCGCGACGATCATTCACTGCCTCCCCGGAGCGCGACGAGCCCCTCGAGGATGGCGGCGCTGCCGGCGGTGCGCAGGGACTTCGACACGCTCGGCTGGGTGATGCCCTCGTCGGCCGCCAGCTCGTGCTGCGACCTGCCGATCAGGCGCCCGTAGGTCAGCCGCCGTTCGCGCTCGCTCATCGCGCCGACCAGCTCGTCTCTCACGAGGAGGTAGGCGTTGGATGCCGCGATCGTGGTGTCCATGACCTCATCCTGCCCCGGGGCACCGACAATCCAGGTCCGCGTCCGCGGCACGGCGCGCCCCTCGCGGGCGTGCACGGTCTCGATCGCCGCGCGCGCCGCGTACCAGCCGGGTCCGTCTGCCAGCTCGCCGTGGACCGAGTCGACGGCGCGCACCTCGCCGACCCCGATGCCGAAGCGGAAGGCGATGCCGTCGGGAAGGCGGAGCTGGATCATGAGCAGCGACTCCAGCGCATCCGCAAGAGTCCGGTAGACGCCCTGCTGCTCGTCACCGACCGTCGGGGTGAGAGGCTGCTCGGCGAGTGGACTGTCGCGCTCGACCAGGGCGATGGTCTCGTCGAGGATCCGCTGCGCGGCACTCCGATCGTCGAGCTTGCGAGAGCCCACGATGTCGGCGAGTACGGCGATGGCCATGTCATAACCATATCACGCATAACTAGCGTTTATGCCTCATTAGGTTATATCTTGAGGTTATGCCTGAATCAGTCATCATCCCCTGGACCGACGGTCGGTGGACGAATGCCCCCGAGTCCTCCACCGAGATCGCCCACGAGAGCGACGTGCACCTCGACGTCACCGCGCGGGAGGAGAGCGACGCCTGGCGGCACACCGCCTACGGGTTCGTCCACGACACCGAGCATGCCCTGATCGCCCCGCTCGCCGTCGGCGACGCGATGGAGGTCTCGTTCCGCGCACCGTGGGACGGTCAGTTCGATCAGGCCGGCGTCTTCGTCCGCATCGACGACGAGCACTGGATCAAGGCCGGCCTCGAATACGCCGACGGACACCTCGGTCTCGGCGCGGTCGTCACCGACATCCGGTCCGACTGGTCGGTCGGGTTCGTCGACGACTGGCACGACAGCGAGATCACCGTGCGGGTGAGCCGATGGGCGGATGCCGTGATCGTGCGCGCGCGTGCGGACGACGGCGAGTGGCGGCTCGTCCGGGTGGCCCCGTTCGACGGCGAGGCCGCGGCATCCGCCGGTCCCTTCCTCGCCGGTCCCACCCGCGCCGGACTGACCGTGCGCTTCACCCGGTGGGCGCGATCGGCCGCCGACACCGACCTGCATTGACCCTGCGGAGTCCCTGCACTGACCCTGCGGACGATTCCCGGAGGGCGTGACGATTCCCGGAGAGATTCCGTCGAATCCTCCGGGAATTGTCCTGTCCTCCGGGATCCGTGACGCATCCACTCCCCCTCCACACCCGACGCCCGTTCGGGAGACCGCACAGCGCCCGACACCTCGCTCCGCGATCGGGCACCGTGTACGGATGCTCGCGCTCCAGGAAACCCTCACCAGTCTCGGCGGCATCGCTCGCGGCATCCGCCTGCAGGAACTCGGATTCAGCCGACAGCATCTCGCCCACCAGGTGAAGGCGGGATCGATCCTCCGCCTTCGCGACGGCGTCTTCGCTCTCGCCCCGGTCGACCTGCACGTCCGCGATGCCGTCGCCCACGGAGGTGCACTCACGTGCGTCAGCGTGCTGAGGGCGAACGGCATCTGGGTCCTTCCCACGGACAGCGCGCTGCACGTCTGGCTGGCACCCTCGCAGCATGCACTGCGCCATTCCGGATGCTCATGCGTCACCCATTACTACGCAGGCACCCCGCCCCTCGGATCCGCGTCGATCGAGACCGCGCTGCTGCACCTGCGTCGCTGCGCAGGTGACGAAGCGTTCTTCGCCTCTCTCGAGTCGGCATTGCGCAAGGGTCTGCTCCGCCGAGCGGCTCGAGCGCGCATTCGCGCTGCCCTGCCGAGAAGCGCGCGATGGCTCGTCGACCTTGCGCGATCGGACGCAGACAGCGGACTCGAATCACTCCTCCGTCTGAGGCTGCATCTTCTCGGCATCCGCCTCGACTGCCAGGTCGCGATCGACGGAGTAGGCCGTGTCGATTTCGTGATCGCGGGACGCCTGATCCTCGAAGCGGACGGCGAGGAGAATCACGGTGGCCCGCATCGCCACAAGGATCGGATGCGGGATGCCGAGGCCTCACGCCGAGGATTCGAGACGCTCCGCTTCGACTATGCCCAGATCATCCATGACTGGCCGATCGTTCAGGCGGCGGTCCTCGGGGCGCTCCGGCGTCTCGAGGCGTGACGATTCACGGAGACCGTGACGATCCGCGGAGGAAAACTCGGGGAATCCTCCGCAGATCGTCTCAACCTCCGCAGATCGTCACACGGGTCACAGACAAGACCTACAGCCCGAGCGCGTGCGCCGCGGCCTGAGCTCGAGCCACGAGCTCGGCCCGCTGCTCGGCGACGCGCACCGGGGCCGTCCCCCCGGCACCCGTGCGAGACGCGACGGAACCCTCGATCGAGAGCACCTCGCGGACCTCGGGGACCAGGTGCGGCGACACCGTGAGCAGCAACTCGTCCGAGGCGTCCTCGAGACCGATCCCCTGCCCCTCGCAGGCACGGACCAGCGCGCCCGAGATCTCGTGCGCGTCACGGAACGGCACGCGCCGCTTCACGAGCCACTCCGCCACGTCGGTCGCGAGCGAGAACCCCTCGGGGGCGAGCGCGGCCATCCGCTCGGTGTCGAACCGCAGGGTCGCGATCATCCCGGCGAACGCCGGCAGCACGACCTCGAGCGTCTGCACGGAGTCGAAGACGGGCTCCTTGTCCTCCTGCAGGTCGCGGTTGTACGCGAGCGGGAGGCCCTTGAGCGTCGCCATGAGCCCCGACAGGTTGCCGATCAGGCGACCGGACTTGCCCCGGGCGAGCTCGGCGATGTCGGGGTTCTTCTTCTGCGGCATGATGCTCGACCCGGTCGAGTAGCTGTCGTGCAGCGTGACGAAGCCGAACTCGCGCGTGTTCCAGAGGATGATCTCCTCGCTGAGACGCGACAGGTCGACACCGGTCATAGCCGTGATGAACGCGAACTCGGCGACGACGTCGCGCGCGGCCGTGCCGTCGAGTGAGTTCTCCGCCGGACGGTCGAGTCCCAGCTCGGTCGCCACGAGAGCGGGGTCGAGGCCGAGTGTGGACCCCGCCAGCGCTCCCCCGCCGTAGGGCGAGACGCCCGCGCGCCGACGCCAGTCGACCAGACGCTCGAGCTCGCGAACGAGCGGCCAGCCGTGGGCCTGGAGGTGGTGGGCGAGCAGCACCGGCTGAGCGTGCTGCAGGTGCGTGCGTCCGGGGAGGATCGCGTCGGGGTGCGCCTCGGCCTGAGCGACGAGCGCATCGATGACCCGGAGCAGGTCGCGGGCGATCACCCGCGCGTGGTCGATCAGGTACATCCGCACGAGCGTCGCGATCTGGTCGTTGCGGCTGCGTCCGGCACGGAGGCGCCCGCCGAGTTCCGGTCCGAGCTCCGCGATCAGCGCCTGCTCGAGGGCCCCGTGCACGTCCTCGTCCGTCGGCTGCGGCAGGAGGGTGCCGTCCGCGACTCTGCGCGCCACGGCATCCAATCCCTCGTGCATGCGCGCGGCCTCGTCGGCCTCGAGATAGCCGGCGGCCTCGAGGGCCGTGGCGTGCGCGTGGGACCCTGCGATGTCGTACGGCGCGAGGATCCAGTCGAAGTGCGTCGAGCGGCTCAGCTCCACGAGCTCCGGCGACGGGCCGCTCGCGAACCGCGCGCCCCAGAGCGCGCCCTCGTTGGTTCCCTCGTTCTTGTCGGCGGCCATCACGCGGCCTTCTTCCCGAGCAGCCAGACCAGCAGAGCCTTCTGGGCGTGCAGGCGGTTCTCCGCCTCGTCCCACACGACGCTCTGCGGCCCGTCGATGACCTCGGAGTCGACCTCGTAGCCGCGGTCGGCGGGGAGGCAGTGGATGAAGATCGCCTCCGGATCCGCGATCCTCATGGTCTCGGGCGTCACCTTGTAGGAGCCGAGGTCGCGGATGCGCGCGAGCTTCTCCTCCTCCTTGCCCATCGAGACCCAGGTGTCGGTGACGACGACGTCCGCACCCGCGGCCGCCTCGACCGCATCCGTGTAGAGCGTGATGGATCCACCGGTCTCGGCGGCGCGGCGGTCTGCCGCCTCGACGACGTCGGCGCGGGGCGCGTAGTCGGCGGGCGAGGCGATCCGCACGTGCATGCCGGCGGTGACCCCGGCCAGCGCGTACGAGTGCGCCATGTTGCTCTGACCGTCGCCGAAGAACGTGAGCGTCAGGCCCTTCAGGTCGCCCTTGTGCTCGCGGATCGTGAGCAGGTCGGCGAGCAGCTGGCAGGGGTGGAAGTCGTCCGAGAGGGCGTTGACGACGGGCACCGTGGTGCCGGCCGCCATCTCCTCGAGACCGGACTGCGCGTAGGTGCGCCACACGATGGCCGCGACCTGGCGCTCGAGCACCCTGGCCGTGTCGGAGGGCGTCTCCTTGCCGCCGAGCTGGCTGTTCGCGGTCGAGATGATCAGCGGAGAGCCGCCGAGGTCGGCGATGCCCACCGCGAACGACACGCGCGTGCGGGTCGACGACTTGTCGAAGATGACCGCGACGGTCTGCGGACCGGCGAGGGCTTTGTTGGCCCAACGGTCTTTCTTCAGCTCGAAAGCGAGATCGAGGATCTCCGCCTGCTCGGCGGGGGTCAGGTCGTCGTCACGCAGGAGGTGGCGGGTCACAGTTCGGCCTTTCCGGAGGAGGTGAGGGATGCCGCGACATCGGCGAGCGCGTCGGTGAAGAGCTCGCGGAACTCGGCGAGCTCGGCATCGCCGATGGTCAGGGCGGGCGCGATGCGCACGGTCTCGGGGTTGGCCGCGTTCACGATGAGGCCCCGCTCCTGCGCCGCAGCGACGACGTCGCCGGCCACGGGGGCGCTGAGAGCGACGCCGATCAAGAGGCCACGACCGCGGATGCCGGTGATCAGCGGCGAGTCGATGCCGGCGATGATCTCGCGCAGCTCCTCGCCGCGACGCGCGGCGTTGCCGACGAGGTCCGCGCGCTCGATCTCCGCGAGCACTGCATCCGCCACGGCCGTCGCGAGCGGATTGCCGCCGAAGGTCGAGCCGTGCGAACCGGGGGTGAACAGCGCGCTGGCGGCGCCGTAGGTGACGAGCGCGCCGATCGGGAAGCCGCCGCCGATGCCCTTCGCGAGCGTGATGGCGTCGGGGGTGATCCCCTCGTGGCTGAATCCGAACCACGCGCCGGTGCGGCCGGCGCCGGTCTGGATCTCATCGACGATCAGGAGCGCCCCGTGCTTCAGGGTCAGCGACCGAGCCGCGGCGAGGTAGCCCTCGGGCAGCTCGACGACGCCGGCCTCGCCCTGGATGGGCTCGACGATGACGGCGGCCACGCGGTCGTCGATCGCGGCCTCGAGTGCCTCGATGGTCGCCGGGATGTGCTCGACGCCGCCGGGCATGGGCTCGAAGGGCGCACGCATCGACTCCTTGGCGGTGAGCGCGAGCGACCCCATGGTCCGACCGTGGAAGCCGTTCTCCAGCGCGATGATCCGCGGCTTCTCGGCGCCGCCGTGCAGTCGTGCGAGCTTGAACGCGGCCTCGTTGGCCTCGGCGCCGGAGTTCGAGAAGAACACTCGCCCCTCGAGGCCGGCGCCGGCGAGGCGCTTGAGCCGAGCCGCGAGAGCGAGCTGCGACGGCGTGGCGAAGTAGTTCGAGACGTGCGCGAGGGTCGCCGCCTGCCGTGAGACGGCCTCGACGAAGACGGGGTGTGCGTGGCCGAGCGAAGTCACCGCGATGCCGGCGAGGAAGTCGAGGTGGCGCTTGCCCTCGGCATCCCAGAGGTACGAGCCCTCGCCCCGGGTGAGCAGCGCGAGACGGCGTCCCGCGTTGAGGATGAGGTCGCTGTCCGCGTCGTTCTGCCAGTTGCTCATGATTCCGTCCCTGCGCTTCCCGCGACCACTTCTGTTCCGATTCCCTTGCTGGTGAAGAGCTCGACGAGCACCGAGTGCGGCACCCGTCCGTCGATGATGGCCGCGGCATCGACGCCGCCCTCGACCGCGTCCAGGCAGGCGCGCATCTTCGGGATCATGCCCGACTCGAGCGACGGGAGCATCTCGACGAGCGCCTCCGACGTCAGATGCGACACGAGCGAGTCGCGGTTGGGCCAGTCGGCGTAGAGGCCGGGCACGTCGGTGAGGATGACGAGCTTGCGGGCCTTGAGCGCGACGGCGAGAGCCGCGGCCGCGGCGTCGGCGTTCACGTTCAGTGACTGGCCGGGGTGATCCAGGTCCGGTGCGATGCTGGAGACCACGGGCACTCGGCCCGAGGAGAGGTGGTCGAGCACCGGAGTCGGGTCGACCTCCACGACGTCGCCGACGCGTCCGAGGTCGATCTCCTCGCCGTCGATCACCACGCCGCGACGGCGTCCGCCGAAGAGACCGGCGTCCTCGCCGCTGAGCCCCGTGGCGATCGGGCCGTGCGAGTTGATCTTCGAGACCAGCTGCGGGTTCACCTGGCCCGTGAGCACCATGCGCACGACGCTGATCGCCTCGGTGTTCGTGACGCGGTAGCCGCCCTTGAACTCGCTCGGGATCTCGAGACGCTCGAGCATGTTCGAGATCTGCGGACCGCCGCCGTGCACGACGACCGGCAGCACGCCGACGTACCGGAGGTAGGCGATGTCCTGCGCGAACGCCTCCTGCAGCTCGTCCGAGACCATGGCGTTGCCGCCGTACTTCACGACGACGATCTGGTCGCGGAACTTCTTGAGCCACGGCAGGGACTCGATCAGCGTCGCCGCCTTGACCGCGGCGACGTCGGGCGTGGTGTCCTGGATGTCGGTCATGAGGCGTAGGCGCTGTTCTCGTGCACGTAGTCGTGGGTGAGGTCGTTGGTGAGGATCGTCGCGGTCGCGTCGCCCACCTTCAGATCGATCACCAGGTGCGTCGCACGGGGCTCGAGATCGACCTCTTCGCGGGGACGGTCCGGGCCGCCCTGGCTGCAGACGCGCACGCCGTTCATCCAGACGTCGACGTCGTACGGGTCGAACTGCGCTCCGGTCGTGCCGATCGCGGCGAGCACGCGGCCCCAGTTGGGGTCGTTGCCGAAGATGGCCGCCTTGAAGAGGTTGTTGCGAGCGACCGAGCGGCCGACCTCCACGGCGTCGGACTCGGATGCCGCGTGCTGCACCTCGATCGTGATGTCGTGGCTCGCGCCCTCCGCGTCGCCCTGCAGCTTGACCGCGAGCTCCTGGCAGAGTTCGCGCAGCGCGGCGGTGAAGTCGTCGAGGTCCGGCACGATCTCGGAGGCGCCGTTCGCGAGCAGGGTGACCTGGTCGTTCGTCGACATGCAGCCGTCCGAGTCGAGGCGGTCGAACGTGGTCCCGGTGGCGGCGCGGAGCGCGGCATCCGCCTCGAGCGGCTCGAGCACGGCATCCGTGGTGATGACGACGAGCATGGTGGCGAGACCGGGCGCGAGCATGCCCGCGCCCTTGGCCATCCCGCCAATGCTCCAGCCGTCGCGCGTGACGACGGCGGTCTTCGACACGCTGTCGGTGGTCATGATGGCCTCAGCCGCGACCTGGCCGCCGTCGGTCGAGAGCTCGGCGATGGCCTGCTCCGTGCCCGCCAGCACCTTGCCGCGGAACACCTCGTCGCCGACGCCGATGAGCCCGGTCGAGCATACGAGCACGTCGCCCGCGCTGATGCCCAGGAGCTCGGCGGCCTTCTCGGCCGTCTGGTGGGTCGTCTGGAAGCCGAAGCTGCCGGTGAAGCAGTTGGCGCCGCCCGAGTTCAGCACGACGGCCTCGACGATGCGGTCGGCCACGGCCTGCTGCGACCAGATGATGGGGTTCGCCTTGGCGCGGTTGCTGGTGAACACCGCAGCGCCGACCTTGCGCGGACCGCGGTTGACCACCACGGCGACGTCGGGCTTGCCGGTGGACTTGAGACCGGCGGCGACTCCGGCCGCCTCGAATCCTGCGGGGGCGGTGACGCTCACGGCGCGACTCCGTTCACTGAGAGGGCGCGGGACTCGGGCAGCCCCAGCGCGAGGTTCATGGATTGGACGGCAGCGCCTGCGGTGCCCTTGACGAGGTTGTCGACCGCGGTGACCACGGTCACACGGTTCGCCGCGCGATCGACGGTCAGGCCGATCAGGGCCGTGTTGGCCCCGAGGACGTCGGCGGTGCGGGGGAACTGGCCTTCGGGCAGCAGCTGCACGAAGGTCTCGTCGCCGTAGGCGTCCTCCCAGGCGGCGCGGATCTCGGCATCGCTGACGTCGCCGACGATCGGCGCGGTCGACGTGGCGAGGATGCCCCGCGACATCGGGACGAGCACCGGCGTGAACGAGATGCGGATGCCGTCGGCGGGAGCGCCGGATGCCGCGGCGAGCGCCTGGCGGATCTCTGGGATGTGCCGATGCGTGCCCCCGACCGCGTACGGATTGGCGGTGCCGAGGATCTCGCTCGCGAGCAGGTTGGTCTTGAGGCTCTTTCCCGCACCCGACGGACCGACGGCGAGCACCGACACGATGTCGCCGGGGTCGATCACTCCTGCCGCGACTCCGGGGGCGAGACTGAGGCTCACCGTCGAGGCGTTGCAGCCGGGGGCCGCGATGCGCGTCGCCCCGCGCAGCGTCTCGCGCTGCTTCACGCCGCCGACCAGGAGCTCGGGGACACCGTACGCCCACGGCTCGTGGAAGTCGCCGCCATAGAACGCGTCCCAGGAAGCCTGCGACGTCAGCCGATGGTCCGCTCCCGCATCGATCACGAGCGGGGTGTCGCCGAGCGCGTCGGTGTACTGACCGGACTGCCCGTGCGGCAGAGCGAGGAATACGATGTCATGCCCGGCGAGGGTCTCGGGCGTGGTGTCCTGCAGGGTGAGGTGGGCGAGCGACCGCAGATGCGGCTGATGCTGCACAAGCGGCTGACCGGCGTTCGAGTGCGCCGTCACCGTGCGGATCTCGATGTCGGGATGAGACGCGAGCAGGCGCAGGATCTCGCCGCCCGCATAGCCGGAAGCGCCGGAGACGGCGACGGAATACGTCATTCTTCTACCTTAACGGTCGGGTTCTCGTCGCATGGCCCGAGAACGGGGCGCGACGAAGGGGATGCGGGGCCGGGGCGGCGACTCCGCAGACCGACTGCCGCGCAGGCAGGCAGGACCGCAGGGTCGCCTAGAGTCGGCGGCCGCTGCGGCGTCGGAGGACGGCGATGACGTTCGTCACAGCCGTCGCCTCGCCGCGCGCGCTCGAGAACCGCGTGGCGGGAGCGAGGACGGCCGAGGGCATGCCGCGACGATAGCGCGGTCGTCGCGGCATGCGCAAATCACTCGTGTCACACGGGATGCGGCGTCGTCACACGGGTGACGGCACTGTCACGGGCGCGGCGAAGAAGGCCCGCTCGTGGACGCTCGACGCGACGAACGCCCGGAGCATCCGCTCGCGCCGCTCCGGCGACGCGTCGGCAGCCGCCCGCGCGACGTACGCGATCGCCTGCTCCGTGGCCGCCTCGAACGCCGTATCGGCGTACGTCTGCAACCACGAGGCGTACGGATGCCGCGGATCGCGCGCGTATTCGCCGAACTCCCCCGCGTGCAGGCGTCGCCCGAGATCCGTGTACAGCCAGAAGCACGGCAGGACCGCTGCGACGAGCTCGGCGTGGTCGCCGCCGAAGGCCACCGAGCGCAGGTGGTCGAGGTAGGCGACGGTCGCCGGTGCGGGGTCCGCGGCGAAGGTCGCGGACCCCACGCCCTCCGCCGGCGACAGCCAGGACGCGTGCAGCTCGAGCTCGCCGACGATCGCGCAATGCGCCGAATGCGCCCAGAACGCCTGCTCCTCCGAGGTAGGTGCGATCCGTGCCGCCTCCGCGAGGACCCGCGC
Source organism: Actinomycetota bacterium (assembly GCA_037033365.1). Classification (GTDB taxonomy): domain Bacteria; phylum Actinomycetota; class Actinomycetes; order Actinomycetales; family Microbacteriaceae; genus Microbacterium. The sequence continues at coordinate 14,595 of JAZBLS010000077.1, forward strand.
GTAGTCCCGCAGGTAGAGCGCGTCCTGCGCCAGGTAGAACCGGAAGGTGTCCTCGTCCAGCGTGCCGTCGGCGAGAGCGCGGACGAACGGCAGGTCGTCGATCTGTGCCCGCACGTCCGCTATCGCGTCCCACCAGCCCTCGCGGACCTCCTCGGGTGTCGGTCGGGTGTCGAATCCGCCGCGCGACCAGAGTCCGGCGAAGTGGTTCACCGGTCCGTGGCCGGTGCCGACGTGCAGCGCCTCCCCCGCGCTGAGCGCCTCGCGGAGCCAGGCCCGCGCCGACGCGACGGACTCCTCCGCCGACTCGCCGCGCGCGAGGCGTGCAGCCAGCGCCGACGACAGCGAGCACCCCGTGCCGTGCGTGTTCCGCGTGGGGATCCGATCACCGGGGTAGATCCGACGTACGTCGCGAGCGACGTCGACGAGGGCGTCCGGCACCGCATCGCCGCCGAGGTGGCCGCCCTTGACCAGCACAGCGACACGCAGCTCCGCCGACAGCTCCGACGCCGCGGCGAGCGCGTCGTGCCAGCCCTCGATCGCCCGCCCCGTGAGCACGCCGAGCTCTGCGAGGTTGGGGGTGAGGACGTCGGCCTGGCGGACGAGGTCTCGGAGGGCCGCCTCGGCATCCTCGTCCAGCAGACGGTCGCCGCTCGTCGAGACCATGACGGGATCGAGCACCACGAGAGGCGGCCGGTTCACGGTCAACCACGCGGAGACCGCGCCGATCACGTCGGCCGTCGCGAGCATCCCGATCTTCACCGCGTCGATCACGATGTCATCCGAGAGCGCGTCGAGCTGTTCGCGGACGAACGCGGCGGGCGGCACGTGCACGCCGCGCACACCGGTCGTGTTCTGCGCCGTCAGCGCCGTGATCACGGCCATGCCGTATCCGCCGTGCGCGGCG
>JAZBLS010000078.1:0-15492 GCA_037033365.1 Actinomycetota bacterium
TCGAACGCCGCGGAGTCCGTGCCGCCGGCGACGTCGAGCAGCGGCTGCCCCGCCGGCTGGTCCGTCGTCGTCGCGAGCGGCACGCCGGCCGCATCCACCAGCGTGTAGCCGGCGTCCGACCGCAGCACTCCCACCGGGGTGCGCTCGACGATGCGCACCGTGAGGTCGTGCGGAGGTCGTGCCTCGAGCGCGTAGGTCTCGATCAGAGGGAAGGCGAGCAGTGCGGCCTTGACCTCGCTGCTGCTCACGAGCGCGAGCGGGGTGCCGATCTGGTCGGCGAGTGCGGCCTCGACGGATGCCGGGTCGAGCGTCACCGCGCCCGCGACCGTGATCCGCTCGACGGCGAACAGCGGGCTGTAGGCGGCGGCGACGCTGCCGCCGATCGTCAGCACGATCGCGCCGACGACGCTCAGCCAGAAGATCCTTCGGCGACGCGACCGCTGGGTGAAGCGGCGGATCTCCGAACGGAGGGCACGCCGCCTCGCCCGGGCCGCGCGCCAGACGTCTCGCGTCGATGTGGGACGCGAGGCGTCATCCGCGGCATCCGCCTCGAACCCGGCGTCCACGGCGGGCGCCTCCGGGTCAGGACCCGGCCTGGGCCGTGTGCGCGGCAGCGTCCCGCTCTCCGCGGGACCCGCGGGGGGCGTGGGAGGCGGAGGCGGACGACGCACCGGCTACGCCTCGGTCGACCGCAGCGACTCGAGCACCTGCGGGATCATCTGGTAGACGTTGCCGCAGCCGAGCGTGATCACGAAGTCGCCCTCTCGGGCGACGGATGCCGTGTAGTCGGCGGCCTGCTGCCAGTCGGCCACGAAGTGCACGTGCGAGGGGTCCTGGAATGCGCCGCTCACGAGCTCGCCCGTGACACCGGGAACCGGATCCTCGCGAGCGCCGTACACGTCGAGCATGACCGTGTGATCGGCATACGTCTCGAGCACGTCGGCGAACTCGCGGAACATGTGCTGGGTCCGCGAGTACGTGTGCGGCTGCTGGATCGCGATGATGCGACCCTCGCCCGCGATCGAGCGCATGGCCTCGAGCGCCGCCCTGACCTCGGTCGGGTGGTGCGAGTAGTCGTCGTACACGGTCACGCCGCGCTCGACCCCGTGCTGCTCGAGCCGGCGGACGGTGCCGGCGAAGCCCTCGACGGCACGAGCGGACTCCTCGAGCCCGAAGCCGAGAGCGCGCAGCACCGTGATCGCGCCGGCGGCGTTGATCGCGTTGTGCACTCCGGGCACGGCGAGCTGGAGGCGCACGCTCTCGCCTGCATGGGTCACGGTGGCGGAGACCGGCCCTGCGGCCACCACATCGGTCACCCGGACGTCGGCGCCCTCCGCCTGCCCGAACGTGATCACGTTGCGGTGCGAGAGACCGGCGCCGACGCGCAGCGCGCCGGCGTCGTCGCTGGAGATCACGACGGCCTCGGTGGCGGCATCCGCGAAGCGCACGAACGCGTCGTGGAACGCCTCATCCGACCCGTAGTGGTCGAGGTGGTCGGGATCGACGTTGGTGATGAGCGCGACGGCCGTGTCGTACAGCAGGAACGTGCCGTCGGACTCGTCCGCCTCGATCACGAAGAGGTCGCCGATGCCGGTCGCGCTCGAGACGCCGAGCTGCTCGATCACGCCGCCGTTGACGAAGTTCGGGTCGGCATCGAGCGCCTGCAGCGCCGTCACGATCATGCCGGTCGAGGTTGTCTTGCCGTGCGCTCCGGCGACCGACACGAGACGACGGGAGCCGATGAGCCAGTGCAGCGCCTGCGAACGGTGGATGACGTGCAGTCCGCGCTCCTTGGCCGTCACGAACTCGGGGTTCTCCGGCCAGATCGCGCCGGTGTGCACCACCGTGTCGGCATCGCCGAGGTACGACGCGTCGTGACCCACGTGCACGGTCGCCCCTGCGGCCGCGAGTGCGCGCAGGTTGTCGCTGTCGGCGCGGTCGCTGCCCGACACCCGGATGCCCGCATCGAGGAACATCTTCGCGAGACCGCTCATGCCGGACCCGCCGATGCCGATGAAGTGCGCGGAGGAGATCGTCTCGGGAATCGGGAGGGAGAGGTCAGGTCTGATCATGTCGTCTTCAGTCTAGATCGGGGGCGAAGGGGTCAGGAGGAGGCGAGGGCGCGGTCGACGAGGGCGATGACGTCCTCCGTGCCGGTGCGCGTCCCGACCTTCTCGGCGGCGGCGGCCATCGCGGCCAGGCGATCGGGATCGCCGAGGACCGGCAGGACGAGGCGCCGGACCGCATCGCCGTCGAAGCTGGCGTCGTCGAGGAGCTGCGCCGCCCCCGCAGCGACCGCAGAGGACGCGTTCAGACGCTGCTCTCCGTTGCCGACGGAGTACGGCACATACAGAGCCGGGATGCCGAGTGCGGTGACCTCGCTGACGGTCGAGGCCCCCGAACGGGAGACGATGAGGTCGGCCAGCGCGAACGCCAGGTCCATGCGGTCGACGTAGCGGCGGAGCGCGTAGCCGGGAACCCCCGGGTCGGCGAGGTCGCTGCGCTCCCCCGTCACATGCAGCAGCTGCCACCCCGCGGCGAGCACGTCGCCCCACGAATCGGCCAGCGCCTCGTTCAGACGCTGTGCGCCCAGGGATCCGCCGAAGACGAGCAGCACGGGTCGTGCCGGGTCCAGACCGAAGTGCTCGGCCGCCTCGGCGCGGGTGGCCGCCCGATCGAGCTCGATGACCTCGCGCCGTAGGGGCATGCCCACGACCTCGCCTCCGCGCAGCGGGGTGCCCGCGAAGGCCACACCGGTGGCCGCTGCGCTGCGGGCGCCGAGCACGTTCGCGAGGCCCGGCCTCGCGTTCGCCTCGTGCACGACGAACGGGACGCGCTCGCGCCGAGCCGCGACGTAGGCGGGTGCGGAGGCGTAGCCGCCGAAACCGACCACGACGTCGACGCCGTGCGTGCGGATGTGTGCGCGCACCTGGGCGATCGCGCGCCGGAACCGCAGGGGGAATGCCGCCGCCTGCCGGTTGGGTCGGCGCGGGAAGGGGACCTTGTCGACGATCAGCAGCTCGTAGCCCCGCTCGGGGACGAGTCGGGACTCCAGCCCCTCGGCCGTGCCGAGGACGAGGACGTCGGCCTCGGGATCGCGCGAGCGCAGACCGTCGGCGACGGCGAGCAGGGGGTTGACGTGACCGGCGGTTCCACCGCCGGCGAGAAGGTACGTGGTCACCGTGTGACCCTACCCCGCCCTGCCGACGCCGGCCTCTCAGGTGCACGTGCCTCGATGGCGGGCACCGTGCGGGCGAACGAGAGCAGCACTCCGCAGGCGATCAGCACCGCGAGCAGCGCCGTCCCACCCTGGGACATGAACGGCAGCGGCACGCCCATGACGGGGAAGATGCCGATCACGACGCCGATGTTGAGCACGGCCTGGCCGGTGATCCACACCGTGATGCCGCCCGCCGCGACGCGGATGAACGGGTCGCGGGTCTTGCGGATGATGTGGAACGCGCCCACCGTGAAGATGGTGAACAGCGCGAGCACGACGATGCACCCGATGAGTCCGAGCTCCTCGCCGACGATCGCGAAGATGAAGTCGTTGCCCGCCGCCGGCAGCCAGCCGTACTTCTCCTGCGAGTTGCCGAGACCGACGCCGAAGACGCCACCCGAGGCCATGCCCCAGATGCCGTGGATCGACTGGTAGCAGTCCCCCGTGTAGGCGGACATGTCGTCGCACGTGGCCAGGATCCGCCGCATGCGGTCGGGGCTCGTCACGGCGAGGGCGATGACGGCGACGATGCCGAGCAGCACGGGGAGGATGAACAGCCGGAGCTTGACCCCGGAGAAGAACAGGCAGCCCAGCAGCACGATCACGAGCACCATTGCGGTGCCGAGGTCCTTGCCGGCGAGGACGGTGCCGATCGCGAGGGCGCCGACCGGCACCACGGGGATGAACACCTGGTGCCACGTGCCGAGCATCGTCTGCTTGCGCATCAGCACGTAGCCGATCCACAGCGCGAGGGCGAGCTTGAGGAACTCGGAGGGCTGCAGGGTGAAGCCCGCGATCTTGATCCAGTTCCGGTTTCCGCCGTCCTCGATGCCGAGCGGCGTGAACACCAGGAGCTGCAGAGCGATGGCCCCGAACAGCGCGGGCCACGCGAGCTTCTTGAGGAAGCGGATCGGCAGACGCGAGATCAGGAACATCAGCGGGATGCCGAGCACGGCGAACACGCCCTGGCGCATCGCGCCGTCCATGGGATTCTCGCCGTTCGAGACCGCGGTCGCGCTCGTCGCGGAGAGCACCATCACGAGACCGAAGATCGTCAGCAGCAGTGCCGCAGAGGCGATCATCAGGAACTCGGTCGACACCGGCGTGAAGCGGCGTCCGAGCGAGACGCGAGCGGCGAGGCCGCCCTGGCGAGGGCCGCTCGATTCAGACCCCGGGGGGCGTGCGACCTGCGTCATCGGCGCTCCCCCGGTCTATCCAGTCCCGCACCGCTTCGGCGAAGCGGTGGCCGCGATCCGCGTAGCTGGAGAACTGGTCGAAGGATGCGGCCGCAGGGGCCAGTAGAACTGTTCCCTCACCGACGACGATCCCTGCCGCGATCTCCACGACGCGGTTCATGACCTGTCCAGTCTCGCCAGCATCCACCTCGAAGACCGGCACTGCGGGCGCGTGTCGCCGGAATGCCGCCACGACCGCGTCGCGCTCGACGCCGATCACGACCGCGGCGCTCGCCGTCGCGCCCGCCGTCGACACGAGATCCGCGATGTCCACACCCTTGAGGTCTCCCCCGACGACCCACACCGCTCCGGGGTAGGCGCGCAGCGAGGAGGCCGCGGCGTGCGGGTTCGTGGCCTTCGAGTCGTCCACCCAGGTGATGCCCCGATGCCGGGCGACGACCTGGATGCGGTGCTCGTCGAGCGTGAACTTCTGCAGGGCGGAGTGGATCGCCTCCGGTTCGACGCCGAGCGACCGGGCGAGGGCGGCGGCGGCGAGGATGTTCTGCACGATGTGAGGTGCCGCGAGTCCTGCGTGCTGCAGCTCCTCTACGGTGGTGAGCTCGATGGCGCTGCGAGCACGGTCGTCAAGGAAAGCCCTGTCGACCAGGAGCCCCTCCACGACGCCCACGTCGCTCGGCCCCGGGATGCCGAGGTCGAAGCCGATCGCACGGGCGCCCTCGATCACCTCTGCCTCCTCGACCATGAGCCGTGTCGCCTCATCGGCCTTGTTGTAGACGCATGCGACACGGGTGTTGCGGTAGACGAGTGCCTTCGCGTCGCGGTACGCCTGGGCGCTGCCGTGCCACACGAGGTGGTCGTCCGCGAGGTTCAGGCAGACGGTCGAGTGCGGAATGAGCTCGCCCTCGGGCTGCGACAGCCCGAGGTACCAGAGCTGGTGGCTCGAGAGCTCGACGACCAGCACGTCGAAACCCGAGGGGTCGCGCACCGCATCGAGCACCGGCACGCCGATGTTGCCGCACGGAGCGGCGCGCAGGCCGCCCTCGACGAGCAGCGATGCGGTGAGCTGCGTCGTGGTCGTCTTGCCGTTCGTCCCGGTGATCAGCACCCAGTCGGCCGGCGTGCCGTCGGCGCGCACGACCTTGTCGCGGACGCGCCAGGCGAGCTCGACGTCACCCCAGATCGGGATGCCGGAGTCCTGCGCCCAGCGGATCACCGGATGCGCGGGAGCGAAGCCTGGTGACGCGATGATCACCTCGGCGTCGAAGGCCGTCAGAGCGTCGGGCACCTCGCGCAGGGAGCCGAGCTCCAGGCGGGCGCCGATCACGGGGAGTAGCCTGGCGTACTCCTCCTCCGCCGTCTCGCTGAGGACGAGGACGTCGGCTCCCAGCTCAGTGAGCGTGTCGGCGACCGAGAAACCGGTCATCGACAGGCCGAGCACGGCGACACGGAGCCCCGACCAGTCGGAGTTCCAGCTCGTGAGCCCTGCCAGGCGGGCCTCAGCTGACACGGGTCAGCCACTCCACGTAGAAGAGCCCCACGGCCGAGACCGCGAGGAGCCCGGCGATGATCCACATCCGGACCACGATCGTCACCTCGGACCATCCCCTCATCTCGAGATGGTGATGGAACGGGCTCATGAGGAAGAGTCGCTTGCCGCGCGTGATCTTGAAGTACGCGCGCTGCAGGATCACGGACCCGGAGGACAGGACGAAGACACCCGCGATCACGATGAGCAGGAGCTCGGTGCGGGTGAGGATCGCCATGGCGGTGATGACGCCGCCGATCGCCATCGAGCCCACGTCGCCCATGAAGACCTTCGCCTTGGGGGCGTTCCACCAGAGGAAACCGATGAGGCTGGCCGCGAAGGAGGCGCCGATGGCCGCGAGGCTCAGCGGATCCCGGACCTCGTAGCATCCGCCGATCGCAGCCTTCTCGATCGCCTCTCCCACGCACGACTGCTGGAACTGGCGGAACGCGATGAGGCTGTAGGCGCCGACGACGATCACTCCGGCTCCCGCCGCGAGACCGTCGAGGCCGTCCGTGAGGTTGACGCTGTTCGAGGTCGCGACGCCGATCACGGAGATCCACAGCAGGTAGAGGGCCCAGCCCACGATCGGGGCGAAGGCGAACAGGTTCAGCCAGGGAATGTCGCGGAACAGGGAGATCGAGCCGGATGCCGGAGTCTGGTCGAACGAGTTCGGGAACTTCAGCGCGATGATGCCGAAGGGGATGATGACGAGGAGCTGGCCGATGACCTTGCGCCACCCCGAGAGTCCGAGGCTCCGCTGACTGCGCACCTTCATGTAGTCGTCGATGAAGCCGACGACGCCGAAGCCGATCATGAGCCAGATGACGAGCAGCGCCGACAACGAGGGCGTTCCGCCTCCGACGTAGACGCCGACGAAGTACCCCACCATGGTGCCGAGGATGAAGATCACGCCGCCCATGGTCGGGGTGCCGCGCTTGGCCTCGTGGTTCGGGTTCTCGAGAGCCTCGGGGGTGCGGATGACCTGGCCCCAGCCCCACTTTCGGAAGAGTCGCAGGAAGACCGGAGTCAGGAAGAGTGTGAAGGCGAGCGAGATGGCCGCCGCCATGATGAGAGACCTCACGAGAACAATTCTCCCAGACGATCGCCGAGATGCCTGAGGCCCACGGAGTTGGAGGACTTCACGAGCACGCGGTCGCCGTCGCGGAGCTCGGAGCGCAGGTACTCGAACGCGGCATCCTGATCGGGGAAGAAGATCGCCTCGCTGTCCCACGATCCCTCGCCGATCGCGGAGATGTAGAGCCGTCGGGCCTCGGGGCCGACGACGACGATGCGCTGGATGTTCAGGCGCACCGCGAGCAGGCCGATGCGGTCGTGCTCCTCGCCGGCAGTCTCGCCGAGTTCGCTCATGGCACCGAGAACGGCCACCGTCCGCTCGCCCGGTCCCGTGATCTGCGCGAGCGTCTTGAGCGCGGCCGCCATCGAGTCGGGGCTGGCGTTGTAGGCGTCGTTGATGATCCGCACGCTGTCGTTTCCTAGCGGCTGCATGCGCCAGCGCTCCGCGATCTCGACCGTCTCGAGCCGGGCGATGGCGTCGGCGGCGGAGACGCCGAGGACGCCGGCTGCCGCGATGGCAGCGAGAGCGTTGGCGATGTGGTGCGCGCCGAGCACCCGGAGACGAAGCGGGATCCGCTCACCCGCGACCTCGATCACGCAGGACGTGCCGGATGCCGTCACCTCGAGGTCGTGTGCGCGGACGTCCGCGACCGGGCCCTGCCCGAAGCCGACGACGTCCATGCCGCGCGATGCGGCGAGATCGCGCATCGCCCAGACACGCGGATCGTCCACGTTCAGCACCGCGGTGCCGCCGGCGATCGCCGCCGCGACGAGCTCGGACTTGGCCTTGGCCGTCGCCTCGATGCCGCCGAAGCCTCCGGCGTGCGCCATCCCGACCATCAGCACGACCGCGATGTCGGGCTCGACGAGTCCGGCGAGGTGCGCGATGCTGCCCGGCGCGTCCGCTCCGAACTCGCTGACGAGGTACCGCGTGTTCTGCGTGATGCGCAGCATCGTGACCGGGGCACCGACCTCGTTGTTGTACGAGTTGATGGGCGCGACGGTCTCGCCGTCGTCGGAGAGGATGCGCGCGAGGAAGTTCTTCGTCGTCGTCTTGCCGTTGGAGCCGGTGATGCCGACGATCTTGAGGTCACCCTGCGCGCGCACTCGGGCGACGACCTCGCGCGCGAGGTCCGCGAGGGCGCCGACGGCGCTCGGGACGACGATCTGCGTGATCTCCTCGTCGACGGGGTGCTCGACGATCGCGAGGGCAGCGCCCGCGGCGGCGGCGGAACCGACGAAGCGGTGGCCGTCGGTCTCCGCACCGGGCTTGGCGACGAAGATGGAGCCGGGACCCATGACGCGGGAGTCGGTGTCGACGACACCGTCGACCAGGGTCTCGGCCGTGGCGTCTCCGGAGAGGCGCAGCTGGCCCCCCAGGACGGCGGCGATCTCAGCGAGCGACAGGGCGATCATGACGTCTCCAGGCGCGACGGGGCGCCGATTCAATCGAATTTGGGAAGAAGTGCGTCCATCGGGGTGGAGGACGGCATCACGCGGTAGGTCTTCATGGTCTGGGTCATCGCCTTCTGGAAGGCCGACGCGGTGGCAGCAGACGATGTAACTCTAGTCGGCTCGTCCAGGGTGACCACGACGACGTACTGCGGATCGTCGACGGGGGCGAAGCCCACCATGCTCGTGTAGTACACGCCCTGCTTGTATCCGCCGTTGCCGTCCGGGACCTGCGCGGTACCGGTCTTGCTGGTGACGCGGTAGCCCGGAACCTGGATGCGGTCGGCGTTGCCGCCCTGCACGGCGACGTTCTCGAGCATCCGCGTCAGATCCGCCGCCGTCTCCGGCTTGATGATCTGCTCGCGCTCGGTGGCGGCGGGCGTGACCACCTCGCCGTCCGCCCCGGTGCACGACTCGACGAGCGACAGCCCGATCTTCTCCCCGCCGTTCGCGATCGCCTGATAGGCGCCCGCGAGCTGCGGGGCGGTGACGGTGAAGTACTGCCCGAACGTGGTCGTGTACAGCGACTGGTTGTCCCACTCGTTCGTGGGGTGCAGCATGCCGGTCGCCTCGCCGGGGAACCCGACGGTGGATTCCCCCACGCCGAACCGCTGGAGGTAGTCGTAGCGGACGTCCGGGCTGACCATGGTGCCGAACTTCGACAGCGCCACGTTGGACGAGTCGATCAGTGCGCCGGCGAGCGTGTAGTTGTAGGTCGGGTGCACGAACGCGTCGTTGATCACGGCGCCGTTGTCGAACTTCTCCTTCGAGGACGCCGAGACCGTCGGGTTCGTCATCGTGACGCCGCCGTTCTCCATCACGGCTGCCGCGGTGACGGCCTTGAAGGTCGATCCGGGCTCGAACGGATAGGAGAAGAGCTTGCTGTCGAGTGTGCCGGCCGCCGACGCCGCGTCGAGGTCGTTGGGATCCATGGTCGGCCATTCGGCCGCCGCACGGATCTTCCCGGTGGCGACCTCCACGACCGTCACGGTTCCGCCCTTGGCGCCCTGGGTCTGGGCCTCCTCCGCGATCATCTGCTGCATGTACCACTGCAGATCGCTGTTGATCGTGAGCTGCACGGTGCCGCCGTCCACGGCATCCGTCCTCGACTCGCTGCCGGGGATGACCACACCGTCCTTGCCGGTGCGGTAGCTCTCCTGCCCGTCGGTCGGGGCGAGGCATGCCGCGTCCAGCTTCTCGACGCCGGCCTGCGCCTCACCCGAGCCGTCGATGTAGCCGATCACGTTTCCGGCGACGGCGCCGTTCGGGTAGACGCGCGTCTCTCGAGCGTCGAAGTGGAGGTACCTCAGCCCGAGGTCGCGGAGGGCGATGTGCTGCTCGGTCGTGAGTCCGGTCTTGAGCTCGTAGTACTGCGACTCGGGGTTCTCCGCGTTCCGGGCCTCGACGCCCGCGCGGAGCGTCTCGGCATCCAGGCCGGTGATCTCGGCTATGCGCTGGGCGGCCTGTCCCCAGGGGATCTTCGGCGGGTTCTTCTCGTCGGTCTCGAGGAGGTGCATGACCTTGGGGTCGATGTTGTAGTCGTAGACGGTGACGCTCTCCGCCAGCACCGAGCCGTCGGAGTCGACGATGGACCCGCGCTCCCCGGGGATCGAGACGCCACGGGAGATGAACTCCAGCGACTGGGACACGTGGTCGTCGGCCTTGACGATCTGGATGTCGATCAGGCGCACGACGAAGGCCCCGAGGATCGCGAGGATGACGGCCAGCGCGACGACCGTGCGTCGCCGGGGACTCCGGGTGGCTCGTGTCGTCATGGACTGTCTCCGTCAGTTCGCGGTGGTCGGGGATTCGGCTAGCGGGTGCTGGGGCTGGGCAGCCCGTCGGTGATCGCGGGCGGGAGCTCCTGCGTGGGGCCGACGGGGGCATCCGTGCCCGTCGCCTCCTCCTCGGTGGAGGCGTTGACGGGGATGTCGTGCAGCAGCGCGTTGCTCACCGCGCCCGCTCCGCCCGGGTCGACGGTCGACGTCCCCTGGGCTCCCTCGCTCTGGCCGAAGATCGCACCGTCGCTGAGTCGCAGGTACGACGGCGCCCCCGCGACCACCATGCCGAGGCTCGCGGCGCCGGTCGCCAGTGCCTGAGGGGAGCTCAGACCGGTGAGGTCCTCCTGGAGGGCGCTCGTCTGCAGGTCGAGCTCGCGCTGCTGCGAGGCGAGATCGGCGAGGACGAAGGAATCCTGCGTGATCGCGAGGGAGAGGCCGATCTGCACGGCGCCGATCGCCATGGCTCCGGCGAGGGCGACGAGTGCGTACGCCAGCTTGGGCTTGCGGCGCGCCGGCGCGCTCGTGACGGGCTCGAGGCGGCGACGGGGCGACCGCTCGGGCGAGGTGGGCAGAGGCCGCGGTGCGCGCGCGGCGGCGTTCAGGCTCATGCGTTCTCCCGCAGCTTCTCGGCCGCGCGCAGGCGCACGGGGATGGCCCGCGGGTTGCGGGCGCGCTCGTCGTCGTCCGCGAGCTCGGCGCCTCGGGTGAGGATCCGGAATCGCGGAGCGTGCTCGGGCAGCTCGACCGGGAGCCCCCGCGGCGAGGTCGAGGCCGCACCGGCGGCGAACGCCTGCTTGACGAGCCTGTCCTCGAGCGACTGATACGACATCACGACGATGCGCCCGCCGACCGCGAGGGCGTCCATCGCCGACGGGATGGCGTCCGCCAGCACGTTGAGCTCGGCGTTGACCTCGATGCGCAGCGCCTGGAACACCCGCTTGGCGGGGTGCCCTGCGCGCTGGGCGGCCGCGGGGGTCGCGGCGATGAGGATCTCGACGAGCTCACCCGAGCGGGTGATGGGCTGCTTCTGCCGCGCCTCGATGATGAAGCGCGCGTAGCGACCCGCGAGCTTCTCCTCGCCGTAGCGCTCGAAGATGCGCCGCAGATTGCCCTCGCTGTACGTCGCGATGACCTCGGCGGCCGTGACGCCCTTGGTCTGGTCCATCCGCATGTCGAGGGGCGCGTCCTTGGAGTACGCGAACCCGCGCTCGGCCTCGTCGAGCTGCAGCGACGAGACGCCGAGGTCGAAGAGGATGCCGGCGGCACCCTGCGCGTGCAGACCGATCTCGTCGTACACGGTGTGCACGAGCGTGATCCGATCCTTGAAGCGGGCGAGCCGCTCCCCCGCGATGCGCAGGGCGTCGGTGTCGCGGTCGAGGCCGACGAGGCGGATGTTCGGGAAGCGTTCGAGCAGCGCCTCGGAGTGACCGCCCATACCGAGGGTGGCGTCGACGAGCACCGCTCCGTCGGCCTGAAGGGCGGGAGCGAGCAGCTCGACGCAGCGCTCGAGCAGGACGGGGGTGTGAATGTCTCGGAGGTTCATGATCTTTCTCGGGTGACATCTGCGTGTCGGTGACCAGGGCCCTGATCCCCCTCCGCTCCTCGACCCGGCACCGGGGAAGTGTGTCGGGGCGCAAGCGGCGGGGCATCACAGCCGTGGTCAGAACAGTCCCGGGATCACCTCCTGCTCCAGATCGGCGTACGACTCCTCGCCGGCTGCGAGGTAGGTGTTCCAGCTCTCGGCATCCCAGATCTCGGCATGGGCGCCGACTCCGGTGACGATGAGCTCCTTCTGGAGCCCTGCGTACTGACGCAGGTGCTGCGGGATGGTGATGCGGTTCTGGCTGTCTGGCATCTCCGCACTGGCACCGGAGAGGAAGAGGCGCATGAAGTCACGCGCCTGCTTGTTCGCGAGCGGCGCCTGGCGGATCCGCTCGTGCATCGCCTCGAACTCGGCCGTGCTGAAGACGTAGAGGCATCGCTCCTGCCCTCGCGTGACGACGATGCCGCCACCGAGGTCCTCACGGAACTTCGCGGGGAGGATGACCCTTCCCTTGTCGTCCAGCTTCGGAGAATGCGTACCCAGCAACATCAGCCATCACCCCCTCTACGTCCGGCCAACTCGAGGTGCGCCCCACTTTACTCCACTTTGCTCCACAAACCTATGGTGAATCGGTCGAATTGGCGCTGAAGCGAGTCCGCGTACGCCGAAGACCCCCGTGATCATGCGGATCACGGGGTGGAGCGCAGGTGGAGGACAGTGGAGGCGGAGTGGAGGACCCCGGCCGCGTCACGGAACGACGAAGGCCCGGATGCTCAGAGCATCCGGGCCTTCGTGGAGGAGAGTGGGGTCAGCTGCCGTCGTGGCGGCGGTCCCAGCGATCGTTCATGCGGTCCATGAAGGAGGCCGAGCTCTGCTGCTTGGCCGCGCGCTCACGAGGAGCCGCGGTGACGGGGCGACGAACCGGGGTGACGGCGAACATGACGCCGCCGAGCATCGCGGCGAATCCGATCACGCCGACGACGACGCCCCAGACGTCTCCGAGGACCACGCCCACGATGAGTCCGCCCACGCCGGCGAGGAGCAGAAGCGCTCCGTACACCAGGTTGCGGTAGCTGAGTGCGCGGTCACCAGACGGCGCACTCACGACGTCGGCGTCATTGTGGAGGAGATGGCGTTCCATCTCGTCGAGCAGACGCTGCTCCTGTTCGGAGAGTGGCATTTCGTCCCCCTCGGGTATCGTCCATACATTCTACGCGCGGTATGCGCGTTCGGGCTAGCTGTTCGGCCCTCCATTGGCTTTACGTATGCTGGGAGTCGTGCCGTCCCCCGCCCCCGTTGCCGACGCCGTCGCGTCGCGCCTGCAGCTGTTCCTGGATCGCATGCGCGAGGAGGCTCGGGAGTACGGGCCGGATGCCGCGGCCCTGCTGGACTCGGCCGCCGACACGCTCGTCGGAGGCAAGCGCCTGCGGGCGCGTTTCTGTCACGCGGGATGGCAGGGGGTCGCGCGGGACAGGGATCGCCGGGCCGTCGAGACCGACGTGCTGTGGGATGTGTGCGCCGCGCTGGAGATCTTCCAGTCGGCCGCGCTCGTCCACGACGACCTCATCGACAACTCCGACACGCGCCGTGGTCGGCCCGCCGCGCACCGGGCACTGGAGAACGGCCACCGGGCGGCCGGCTGGCACGGCGACGCCGCAGCGTTCGGCCGTTCGTCGGCCATCCTGCTCGGCGACCTGCTCGTGGCCTGGAGCGACGATCTCCTGGAGGAGGCGGTCTCCTCTCTCCCCCACGCCGCGGCGGTCCGACGCGAGTACGCCCGGATGCGCCGGGATGTCACGGTGGGGCAGTTCCTCGACATCGCCGAGGAGTCGGCCTGGAGCGTGAACGCCACCGACTCGCACGTCGAGAGGGCCCTGCGCGTCGTCTCCCTCAAGTCCGCCAGGTACAGCATCGAGCAGCCGCTGGTCCTCGGCGCGGCGATCGCGGATGCCGATGACGAGCAGATCCGCTCGCTGCGGCGCTTCGGGCACCCGGTCGGGATGGCCTTCCAGCTCCGCGACGACGTGCTCGGGGTGTTCGGTGACGCCGCCGTGACCGGGAAGCCCGCCGGTGACGACCTGCGCGAGGGCAAGCGCACGGTGCTCGTGGCGCTCACCAGGGAGACGCTGGAGACCTCGACGCGGAATCTCTTCGACGAGATGCTCGGAGACCCGGACCTCACGGCCGAGCAGGTGCGGTTCCTGCAGGCCACCATCGCCGACTCGGGCGCCCTCGAGCGCGTCGAGACCATGATCGACGGCTACGCGAAGGATGCGGACCGCGCTCTCTCGGGAGCACGACTCGACAATGCGGCGGTCAGCGGCCTGCGCGACCTCGCTCGCGCGGCGACGGTGCGATCCGCCTGACGCTCCTGAGGGTCGCCGGCCTCGGCGGCCGACGGGTCAGGCGAGTGTGCGCGCGAGCCTGCGGACTGCGCTCTTGTGCCCGGCGAGGAGCGCGTCGATCGGCGACCGGTCGAGGGACTCGTCCCACTCCAGCAGCCAGTCGATGACCTCGTCGTCGGTGAACCCCGCGTCCTGCAGGACGATGATCGTCCCGCGCAGCGAGGAGAGAGGGTGGCCGTCGACGAGGAAGATCGACGGGACCGCGAAGACACCGGAGCGGCGGGAGCCGATCAGGTAGTGCTCGTCGATCAGGCGGCGAACGCGGCCGAGGGACTCGTCGAGCACCTCGACGAGGTCGGGCATGGCCAGCCAGTCGGTCGCGGTGACCGGGGAGGCGGTGTTCTCGGAGGGGGTATTCGACTGCTCAGACACGTTGCAACTATCTCACCTCCGCGCAGCGCACGCATTTCTGCACTTTCGTCACGTACGCCCCATGCGTCACTTTTGTTGACTTCCGTATACATACGTGTCAGCGTGGACGGACGCCGAACAAGGGGGAAACCTTGACAACGCACACCGCCGCGCGTCGGACGCGCTACCTGAAGCTGGGCGTGCCCGCGGCTGTCCTCGGCACCCTCTCGAGTGCCCTGGCGGTCGCTCCCGCAGCAGCGGATGCCGCAGTCCCCGCCGTCGAGCGCCTGCAGTCGATCCCGACGCGAGCTGTGCCGGCCCAGGCGGCGCCCTCCTCCTACGTGGTGCAGCCGGGCGACACCGTCGCCTCGATCGCGGGCCGTTTCGGTCTCCGCACGGTCGACGTGCTCACGTGGAACGGCCTGACATGGCGGTCCGTGATCTTCCCCGGTCAGACGCTCACCCTCGCAGGCGCCGCGGCCCAGCCCGCGCCCGCTGCCGCTGCCCCGCAGGCGACCGCTGCGAACTACACGGTGGTCGCGGGCGACACCGTGTTCGGCATCGCTCAGAAGCACGGCACGTCCGTCGATGCGATCCTCGGCGCGAACGGTCTCACCCGAGCATCCGTCATCTACCCGGGCCAGACTCTCGCGCTCTCGGGCGCACCGGCGGCTGCAGCTCCTGTCGCCGCACCCGCGCCCGCGGCCCCCGCCCCGACCGCCGCGGGCGGCCAGACGCACGCCGTCGCGGCGGGAGACACCCTGTTCTCGATCGCCCAGCGGTACGGGACCACCACGTCGGCACTGTTCTCCCTGAACGGCCTGAGCCCCGCGTCGATCATCTACCCCGGCCAGTCGATCACGGTCGCCGCCGCTCCGGCCCCAGCGGCTCCGGCTGCCGCCCCGGCCGCTCCCGAAGCGCGCTCCGCCGCCCTCGACGCCG
>JAZBLS010000079.1:0-15316 GCA_037033365.1 Actinomycetota bacterium
CTCGATGAACGAGGGCTCCTCGGTGGGGTGGTACTTGCCGATCTCCTCGATCACGCGACCATCGCGCTTGGTCTTCGAGTCGGCGACGACGATGCGGTAGTACGGCGCACGGATCTTGCCCAGGCGCTTGAGACGAATCTTGACAGCCACGATTCTCCTGAATTGTGTGGAAGGAAACGAACCGGTCGCCTGGAGCGTGGGGTGCACACCCGGCGGAAGCTCAAATAGGGAGGACAAGTGCTGGATAGAGGGTCGAGCACGTCGTCCGACCTTCTATTCTGCCAGATCAGGACGCCGAGGGCGAAACGCGGCGACACGGGCGACGCCGTGTCGCACCGGCCCCATGTCAGACTGTGCTCGTGAAGCTCGAGTTCGCCTCTTCGGCACGTTCCACCGTCGGCCTGGAATGGGAGATCATGCTCGCGGATCCCGCGACCGGTGATCTCACCGGCCGCGCTCCCGAGCTGCTCGCAGCCCTCGAGGCCGAGAGCGAGGACGAACGGCACACCGTCACCGGCGAGCTGCTCACGAACACGATCGAGGTCACCAGCGGGATCGGCGACTCCGTCGGGCATGCGGTCGACGACATCGCGAACGCGATCACTGCCGTCAGGTCGGCGACCGACCCCGCGGGCATCGAGCTCCTGTCGGCGGGAAGCCACCCGTTCGCGCAGTGGTACGACCAGGAGGTCACCGACAAGACGCGGTATCACACGCTGATCGAGCGGACCCAGTGGTGGGGTCGGAACATGATGATCTGGGGCATCCACGTCCACATCGGCGTGGAGGACCAGCGCAAGGTGATCCCGATCATCAACGCGCTCTCCGCCTATCTCCCCCATCTCCAGGCTCTCGCCGCGTCGAGTCCGTTCTGGGCCGGAGAGCGCACCGGCTACGCCTCGAATCGCGCCCTCGTCTTCCAGCAGCTCCCCACCGCTGGACTCCCCTGGCAGCTCGCCGACTGGTCCGAGTACGAGGCCTACCTCGACGACATGGTCCGTACCGGCGTGATGGCCGATGCGACCGAGGTGCGCTGGGATATCCGTCCCGCTCCGCGCTGGGGCACGATCGAGGTCCGCGCCTGTGACGGACTGTCGTCGCTTCCCGAGCTCGCCTCGGTGGCCGCTCTCGTCCAGGTCCTCGTCGAGCACTTCTCGCGCCAGCTCGACGAAGGGCGCGAGCTGAGCATCCTTCCTCCGTGGTTCCACCGCGAGAACAAGTGGCGGGCAGCACGGTACGGACTCGACGCCCGGGTGATCGTCGATGCCTCCGGCACCCAGCGCCCGGTCAGAGAGCATCTCACCGAGGCGCTCGAGGAGTTCGCTCCCATCGCTCTGGAGCTCGGTTGCGTGCGCGAATTCGGGAGCATCGCCACGACCCTGCAGAACGGCGCGAGCTACGAGCGCCAGCTCACGATCGCGAACGCCACGGGCGGCGACCTCGCGGCTGTCGTGCAGCATCTGATCCGCGAGTTCCGCTCCGGCCCTGAGGCGTCGACCGAGGAGCCGTAAGTCAGTCCTCCACGAGTCGGCGCGCGAGACCTTCATCGAGCACCACGTCCGTGATCAGCTCGGCCGCGATCGCGGCGCGGAGGCTCGCGAGCTTCGGGATGCCGGACACGACGCACACGCGACGCGGCACCCTCCGGAGGCGATCGAGCCCCGGGCCGGTCGCACGTGCGTTGACTCGGATGTCCCGCCAGGAGCCGTCGGCGCGGAAGAAGACCGTGGCGACGTCGCCGATCGCATGATCCTCACGCAGGCTCCGGTAGTCGTCACGGCTGAGGTAGCCGCCGACGTACACGCGGCTGGGGACCTCCGCCGCGGGTGACCCGAGACTGAACACCGCGACGTCCATCTTCGCCTGCAGGTCGAGCACGCGGCGGGTGCTGCGCTCCCGCCACATGGCCTCGCGAGTCGACGGGTCGTCGAAGAACGCAGGCACGGGGAACTGCTGGACCTGCGCGCCGAACGCACTGCCGAAGCGCTGCAGGATGTCGCTGGAGTACTCGACGCCGCTCGTCTGGGTGTTGCCGGCGCCGTTGAGCTGCACGAAGGTCGTGTTGTGGGTCTCCTTCTGCGTGAGGCCGCGACTCACGGCACTTATCGTCGACCCCCAGGCGACACCCACGATCATGTTGGAGTCGACGAACTGCGACAGCAGGCGTCCGGCCGTCAGCGCGACGCGCTCGAGACGCTCGACCTCGTTGACGATCTCCGGGATCGGCACGACATGCGCCACGACATGGTGCCGGTCACGGATGCGCTGCTCCAGCATCCCGAGTCGTTCGAGAGGTGAATTGATGCGGATGTCGACGAGACCGCTCTCCCTGGCGAAGCTCAGCAGGCGCGACACCGACGATCGCGAGGTCTTCAGCTCCTTCGCGATGACCTCCATCGTCTTGTCCTGCATGTAGTAGAGCTGCGCGGCAGTGAGCGCCGCGACCACCTTCGCTTCGCGAGATCCCGCATCCGACGCCACCATGTCGCCCTCCTCGAACACGATCCTTGCACATATGTGCAGCCAGCTTGCGCGCAGTGGGCACATGGGTCGATGCTGGGGGCACGAAACAGAGAGAGGTCGAAGATGATCGAGTCGACGCACTCATCACCGGAGCGCGCTGAGGTCCGCGCGGTCCGCGAATCCGGACGCACCAGCGTCCTCGTCATCGGAGCGGGGATCAACGGCATCTCCACGTTCCGTGACCTTGCACTTCAGGGGGTCGACGTCCTCCTCGTCGAGCGCGGAGACTTCGCCTCGGGCGCGTCCGCCGCGTCGAGCCACATGATCCACGGCGGTATCCGATACCTCGAGAACGGCGAGTTCCGGCTCGTGCGCGAATCCGTCGAGGAGCGCAACGGCCTCCTCAAGATCGCGCCCCACTACGTCAAGCCGCTGCAGACGACGATCCCGATCTACTCGACGTTCTCGGGCATCCTCTCCGCTCCCCTTCGCTTCCTGACGCACAAGAGCGGCAAGCCCCAGGAGCGCGGCGCCTTCCTCATCAAGGTCGGCCTGACGATCTATGACACGTTCTCGCGCGACGGCGGCACGGTGCCCCGTCACCGCTTCCTCGGTCGCAAGCGCTCGCTCGCCGAGCTCCCCTCGCTCGACCCGAACATCAAGTACACCGCGACGTACTACGACGCGTCCATGCACGACCCGGAGCGCCTCGCCCTCGACGTGCTGCAGGACGGCCGCGCTGCGCACCCGGGTGCGGTCGCACTGAACTACGTCGAGGCGATCGCGCGCGACGGCAAGTCGGTCGTGCTCCGCGACCGCGAGAGCGGCACGGAGTTCTCCGTCACGGCGGACGTCGTCGTGAACGCCTCGGGTCCGTGGACCGACCTCACCAACGACGCGCTGGGCACCGAGTCGCGCTTCATGGGCGGCACCAAGGGCTCGCACATCGTGCTCGACCACCCCGAGCTCCTGGACGCCACCCGCGGCCGCGAGATCTTCTTCGAGCACTCCGACGGGCGCATCGTGCTGATCTACCCGCTCAAGGGACGCGTTCTGGTCGGCACCACCGACATCGACGCCGATCCCCGCGAGGTCCCGGTCTGCACCGAGGAGGAGATCGACTACTTCTTCGATCTGATCCACCACGTGTTCCCGAGGATCGACGTCTCCCGCGACCAGATCGTCTACAACTTCTCCGGCATCCGTCCGCTGCCCCGGCACGAGGACACCGCGCCCGGATTCGTCTCCCGCGACTACCGCATCGAGGTCGACGAGAAGGGCGCCGTGCCGCTCGTCAGCCTCGTGGGTGGCAAGTGGACGACGTTCCGCGCGCTCGGCGAGTCGCTCTCCGACGTCGTCCTCGGCCTCATCGGTCGCACCCGCACCGTCTCCACGGTCGGGCGCGCGATCGGCGGCGGCCGTGACTTCCCCCGCACCGAGAAGGCACGTCGCATCTGGATCGACGAGAACCTCGCCGGAGCGGGCGACCGCGCCGACCAGCTGCTGGCTCGCTACGGCACCCGTGCGGCTCAGGTGTGGGAGTTCGTCCAGCAGGGCGCCGACGCGCCGCTCGTGGGCGGCGATCTCTCGACGCGAGAGCTCGAGTGGATCGTGCAGAACGAACTCGTCGCGCGCCTCCAGGACGTCGTTCTGCGTCGCACGAGCATCGCGTTCACCGGTCACGCCGACGCCGATGCGCTGGAAGAGCTTGCGGATGCCCTCGCTCCCCTGCTCGACTGGGATCGCGCTCGGCACGACGCCGAGCTCGAGCAGACCCGTCTGCTGTTGAACGAGCGACATGGACTCCAGATCCCGTCCCGCACACGCGGCTGACGGGATTTCCGACCGCCGCCCTCCTCGCGGCGTATCTCCCATAACGTGCCAGGGCTGAGGGGCCCTGGCACACGAGAAAGGTCAATGAAGACATGACTGAAGTGAATCTCGGTCTCTACTTCCTGTCGGAGTTCGTCGGCACAGCGCTGCTGATCCTCCTGGGTTGTGGAGTCGTCGCCAACGTCGCACTCGCCAAGAACAAGGGCTTCGGCGGCGGCTTCCTGATGGTCAACTGGGGTTGGGGTCTCGCGGTCTTCGTGGGTGTCCTCGCCTCCGCATACTCCGGCGCGATCCTGAACCCGGCGGTCGGCATCGGCCTTCTGGTCGCAGGGAAGATCGACTTCTCGCAGTTCGCCGTCGCCACCGGTGCGGAGCTGCTGGGCGCCATCGTCGGTGCCATCCTCACCTGGCTCGCGTACAAGCAGCACTTCGACGAGGAGCCCGACCCGGCCAACAAGCTCGGCGTGTTCTCGACGGGTCCCGCGATCCGCTCGTACGGCTGGAACCTCGTCACCGAGGTCATCGGCACCTTCGTGCTCGTGTTCGCGGTCTTCGCGTTCGCGGACTACGGCGTCGCCGACATCGGGACGCCTGGAGGCCTCGGACCGCTGAGCGCGCTGCCCGTCGCACTCGTCGTGGTCGGCATCGGCGCGTCCCTCGGTGGACCGACCGGATACGCGATCAACCCTGCACGTGACCTCGGTCCGCGCATCGCCCACGCGATCCTCCCGATCAAGGGCAAGGGCTCCAGCGACTGGTCCTACTCGTGGGTCCCGGTCGTCGGCCCGCTCATCGGTGGCGTCCTCGCCGCCGTCGCCGCTCCCGCCCTCCTGGGCCTCGCCTGAACCGCCACCTGACTTCAAAGGAGAACACCCATGGCTGACTACATCCTCGCCATCGATCAGGGAACCACCTCGAGCCGCGCGATCATCTTCGACAAGAAGGGCAGCATCATCGCGACCGGCCAGAAGGAGCACGAGCAGATCCTGCCCAAGGCGGGCTGGGTCGAGCACGACGCCTCCGAGATCTGGCGCAACGTGCAGGAGGTCATCGGCCTCGCACTGAGCCGCGCAGACCTCACCCGCCACGACATCGCCGCCGTCGGCATCACCAACCAGCGCGAGACCGCGGTGGTCTGGGACAAGACGACCGGCAAGCCCGTCTACAACGCCATCGTCTGGCAGGACACCCGCACGCAGGAGATCGTCGACCGCCTCGCGGGCGACGAAGGCGTCGAGCGCTTCAAGCCGATCGTCGGCCTGCCGCTCGCCACCTACTTCTCCGGCACGAAGATCACCTGGATCCTCGAGAACGTCGACGGAGCACGCGAGAAGGCGGAAGCGGGCGACCTGCTGTTCGGCACCACCGACTCCTGGGTGCTCTGGAACCTCACCGGCGGCACCGAGGGCGGCGTGCACGCCACGGACGTCACGAACGCCTCGCGGACCATGTTCATGGACCTGGAGACGCTCGAGTGGCGCGACGACATCCTCGAGGCGTTCGGCGTGCCGCGCTCGATGATGCCGGAGATCCGCTCCTCCTCCGAGGTCTACGGCGCGGCCGAGAGCTCGTCCCTGCTCCGCGAGACGCCGATCGCCGGCATCCTCGGCGACCAGCAGGCGGCGACCTTCGGTCAGGCGGCGTTCCAGACCGGTGAGAGCAAGAACACCTACGGCACGGGCTGCTTCCTCATCTTCAACACGGGCGAGGAGATCGTCCACTCGAAGAACGGGCTGCTGACCACTGTCGGCTACAAGCTGGGCGACCAGCCGACGCACTACGCACTGGAGGGGTCGATCGCCGTCACGGGATCGCTCATCCAGTGGCTGCGCGATCAGCTGGGTATCATCTCCTCCGCCCCCGAGGTCGAGGACCTGGCGAGCCAGGTCGACGACAACGGTGGCGTGTACATCGTGCCCGCGTTCTCCGGACTGTTCGCTCCCTACTGGCGTCCGGACGCCCGCGGCGCGATCGTCGGCCTCACCCGCTACGCGAACAAGAACCACATCGCTCGCGCAGCCCTCGAGGCCGTCGCCTTCCAGACGCGGGACGTCCTCGACGCCGTCAACGCGGATGCAGGTGTGGATCTGACCGAGCTGAAGGTCGACGGCGGCATGGTGGCGAACGACGCCCTCATGCAGTTCCAGGCCGATGTCCTGGGCGTGCCGGTCGTCCGACCGGTCGTCGCGGAGACCACCGCTCTCGGTGCCGCGTACGCCGCGGGTCTCGCTGTCGGGTTCTGGAGCGGTCTGGACGACCTCTCCGCGAACTGGCAGGAGGACCGCCGCTGGGAGCCCTCGATGGAGGACGCCGAGCGCGACCGCCAGCT
Organism: Actinomycetota bacterium; assembly: GCA_037033365.1. Lineage (GTDB taxonomy): Bacteria > Actinomycetota > Actinomycetes > Actinomycetales > Microbacteriaceae > Microbacterium. Next base: position 6,626 of record JAZBLS010000079.1, read on the forward strand.
GCGCCTGTGGCGCAAGGCCGTCACGAAGTCGATGGACTGGGTCGACGAAGACGTGAAGTGATCTCAGGATGCTGAGGGAGCGGGCTCGGAGGATTCCTCCGGGCCCGCTTCGTCTGCGCCCCGCGATGTCGCGGCATCGACGACACGCAGGAAGGCATCGGCCACGCTCCGTGTGGCCGCACCGTTCCACGCGATGTACTCCACACGCACGGGGCCCTGCGAGACCTTCGCGGTTCTGAGTTCCTCGCTCGGCGCGACGACGCCGTGCGGCAGGAGCGACACAGCCTGACCCGTGGAGACGAGCGCGAGGATGAGCTCAGCGGAATCGGCCTCGAACGCGACATCCCTCCGCACGCCCGCCGTCGTGAACGCGGAATCGCTCTGCGCGCGTCCTGCGGTCCCCGAGGGGAAGTCGGCGAACACCTCGTCGGCCAGGTCCTCGAGCGACACGCGCCGCCGCGCTGCGAGGCGATGCCGGGCGGGCATGACGAGGATGAGCGCTTCTCGAGCGAGTTCGCGCACAGCCACTCCACGCGGAGCAGCATCGGCGCGCAGCCCGAGCAGCGCGACATCGAGCTCGCCGTCGCGGACCCGCATGCTCAGGGTCTCGCTGTTCCCGACGGACAGCTCGACGCGCGCGTCGGGGTGGAGCGCGCGGAAGCGGGAGATCAACACGGGCACCGACACGGCTGTGACCGTCGGGATCATGCCGAGACGCAGCGTCCCGACCACGGTGCCGGAGACCGCGGCGACGGCTTCGCGCGCGCTCTCCGCGGCGAGGACGGCCGCCCTGGCGTGCGTGAGGAACGCCTCGCCGGCCTCCGTCGGCCGCACGTTGCGACTGGAGCGGACGAACAGCCGCTCGCCCAGTTCCCTCTCGAGCGCGGCGATCTGATGACTCAGAGCCGACTGCGTGACGAAGCAGCGCTCCGCGGCACGGGTGAAGCTCGCTACGGCCGCGACCTCCACGACATAGCGCAGCTGATGGAGTTCCATGCATCCATGATCCCTCGTCATACACATCGTGACAATCATGCGTTGGACTCATCGTGATGGGGAGCGCAGGCTGGATGCATGAACCGTCCGACAGTCGTCGCCCTCACCGCCCTCGCACCGATCTCCTGGGGCACGACCTATCTCGTGACGACAGAGCTCCTCCCCGCCGGGCATCCCCTGCTGGCGGGGCTGCTGCGCTCGCTCCCCGCGGGGCTCGTCGCACTCGCGATGGCCCGCACGCTGCCTCGTGGGTCGTGGTGGATCAAGTCGTTCGTCCTCGGCACTCTCAACATCGGCGCGTTCTTCCTGCTCCTCTTCCTCGCCGCAGAGCGACTGCCCGGAGGCGTGGCTGCCGCGGTCGCCGGCGCGCAGCCGCTCATCATCCTCGGGCTCGGCTCACTCGTCCTGCACGACCGCATCCGCCCCTGGAGCGCCGCGGCGTCGGTCGCAGGCGCGGGCGGTGTCGCCCTCGTCGTCCTGGGTCCCGCGGCGCAGCTCGATCTGCTCGGCATCGCGGCAGCCGTGGGTGGTGTGACGGCGACGGCGCTGGGGATGGTCCTGACGAAGCGATGGGGCCGCCCGTCCGGCGTCGGAGCGGTCGGCTACGCCGGCTGGCAGCTGACCGCCGGCGGTCTCGTGCTGCTGCCCCTGACGCTCGCGGTCGAGGGGCTGCCTCCCACGATCGACGGCGGCGCCGTGCTCGGCTACCTGTGGCTCGGGTCGGTGGGCGGGCTGCTCGCCTACACGCTGTGGTTCCGCGGCATCCAGCAGCTGCCGGTCATCGCGCCAGGGCTCCTGGCCCTGTTCTCGCCGATCGTCGCGACACTGCTCGGCACGCTGGTCGCCGGCGAGACGTTCACGCCCCTTCAGGCTGTGGGACTCGTCACCGTGCTCACCGCACTCGTCGCCGGGCAGCTCGCGATCCTTCGGCGGCAGCCGTCAGACGAACGGACCGTCGATCCCGAGCCGGTGCCTGTCGGCACGCGGCGCTGAGCCTCAGTTCTTGCCGAAGAGCTTCTGAATCTCAGCGAGATCGGCCTCGCTCGGTGCCTTCTGACCGCCGAGGCCGAAGCCCGAGCCGGTCGGCTGCGCCGTCGTCGCGAGCCCGGCGTTCTCCGCAGCGCGCTTCGCCGGGTTACCGGAACGCGAACCGCCCGAGGACTTGCCCTTCTTGCCGCGCTTCGAGGAGGCTCCAGGACGACCCATTCCCGGCACGGGACCCATGCCGGGGATGTTCGGCGTGCCGCCGCGGGCGACCGTCTTCATCATCTTCGCCGCCTGGTCGAACCGCTGCACGAGCTGGTTGACGTCGGTCACGGTCATGCCCGACCCGCGAGCGATGCGGAGGCGACGCGAGCCGTTGAGGATCTTGGGGTTGCGCCGCTCTACGGGGGTCATCGACCGGATGATCGCCTCGGTGCGGTCGATCTCGCGCTCGTCGAAGTCCTCGAGCTGCTGCTTCATCTGGCCCATGCCCGGGAGCATCCCGAGCATCTTCTTCATCGAGCCCATCTTCTTCATCTGCTGAAGCTGGTCGAGGAAGTCCTCGAGCGTGAAGGACTCGGTCGCGAGCTTCTCCGCCATCTTGGCGGCCTCTTCCTCGTCGAAGGCCTGCTGGGCCTGCTCGATGAGGGTGAGGATGTCGCCGAGGTCGAGGATGCGGCTCGCCATGCGGTCGGGGTGGAACGGCTCGAGGTCCTCGAGGCGCTCGCCCGTCGAGGCGAAGATGATCGGGCGTCCGGTGACGGAAGCCACGGACAGCGCAGCTCCGCCTCGCGCGTCGCCATCGAGCTTGGACAGGACGACGCCGGTGAAGTCGACGCCCTCCTGGAAGGCCTTGGCAGTGTTGACCGCGTCCTGACCGATCATCGCGTCGATCACGAACAGTACCTCGTCGGGCTGCACGGCCTTGCGGATGTCGGCGGCCTGCTTCATGAGCTCGGCGTCGACGCCGAGGCGCCCGGCAGTGTCGATGATGACGACGTCGTGCTGCTGGCGACGGGCGTGCTCGACACCGTCGCGGGAGACCTTGACGGGGTCACCCACGCCGTTGCCCGGCTCGGGTGCGTAGACCGTGGCCCCGGCCTGCTGCGCGACCACCTGGAGCTGGTTCACGGCGTTCGGGCGCTGCAGGTCGGCGGCGACGAGGAGCGGCGTGTGGCCCTCCCCCTCGAGCTGCTTCGCGAGCTTGCCCGCGAAGGTCGTCTTTCCCGATCCCTGGAGGCCGGCGAGCATGATGACGGTCGGCGCGGTCTTGGCGAACTGCAGACGACGCTGCTCTCCACCGAGGATCTTGACGAGTTCCTCGTTGACGATCTGGACGACCTGCTGCGCCGGGTTGAGCGCCTTGTTCACCTCGTCGCCGAGCGCGCGCTCGCGGACGCTCGCGGTGAACTCCTTCACGACGGAGAGCGCGACGTCGGCGTCGAGCAGGGCGCGCCTGATCTCGCGGACGGTGCCGTCGACGTCGGCGGCGGTGAGCTTTCCCTTCGTGCGCAGATTGCGGAAGGTCTCGGTGAGCCGATCGGAGAGCGTGCCAAACGTAGCCATGGTGTTACTGATTCTAACCGAGCGGGCGGGTTCGGCCCTTATCAGCGCCAGCGCAGATCGTCCACGGCGTCGAGCGCCACCGACAGCACGTCCTCGGGGTCACTGGATCCGGCTCCCTGCTCGGCCCAGACGCGCAGCGAGGACATCACGGCGGCGGCTCTCGCGGCGCCGAGGACGTCGGCACGGATCGGAGTCAGTCCCGCCCTCATGGCCGCGTGCGAGACGGCGGCCGCGAGCCGCGCATGCCGGACCGCGGAGTCACGTGCGAGCTCGTCGTCAAGTCCCATGGCGGCCCTGTTCCTCATCGCGAGGGCGAGCGGATCCGGGGCGAAGTCCGCGAGGATCCCGCGGAGGACGGCATCGACCGCCGCGGCATCCGCTGAGGTGCCGAGAGCCGAGAGCTGCTCAGATGCCTGTGCGAGCCGCGCATCCAGGCCCGACCACAGCACGTCGCTCTTCGAGGAGAAGTAGTTGAAGAAACTGGATCGGCTGACACCGGCACGCTGGGTGATGTCGGCGACCGAGGTCGCCTCGTAGCCGCGTTCGAGGAACAGTTCGCAGGCCGCCTCAGCGAGGGTCTCGCGCGACGACGCCTTGGGGCGCCCCGCCCGTCCTGTGCCGCTCATGCCTCTCACGCTACCGCGCGGGGTACCCCTGGATCCCGCCGGGCGATCGAGGAGTATTGTTAGACCCGATCCATCTATCCGATGATTCCGATGAGGGAGCGCACGGCATGTTCGACATCCTGACCGCGGGACTTGCACCGACCTATGTTCCCTACACGAACGGGTGGGAGCTGCAGCGCCGCATCCACGCCGACGTGGTCGACGGAACCCGGCCCGACACACTCATCCTCCTCGAGCACGAGGCCGTCTACACCGCCGGCAAGCGCACCGAACCGCACGAGCGGCCGCAGGACGGCACGCCCGTGATCGATGTCGACCGCGGCGGGAAGATCACCTGGCACGGCCCCGGCCAGCTGGTCGGCTACCCGATCGTGCGCCTACCCGAACCCATGGACGTCGTGGCTCACGTGCGTCGGATGGAGCGCATCCTCATCGACGTCCTCCGCCCGTTCGGTGTAGACGGCCATCAGGTCGACGGCCGCAGCGGGGTCTGGGTGCGGCGCCCGCTCTCGGAGGACAAGGTCGCCGCGATCGGCGTCCGCGTGCAGCAGGGTGTCACGATGCACGGCTTCGCCATCAACTGCGACAACACCCTCGCCGGATTCCGCGACATCATCCCCTGCGGGATCACCGACGCAGGCGTCACCACCGTGAGCGAGATCGTCGGTGCCGACATCTCCCCCGCCGATATCGCGGATGCCGTCGCCACCGCCTTCCTCTCCGACTACTCGACCGCCGACTTCGCAGGAGCACCCGCATGACCGCCGCACCCGAGGGACGCAAGCTCCTCCGCCTCGAGATCCGCAACGCCGAGACGCCCATCGAGCGCAAGCCCGAGTGGATCAAGACCAAGGCGAAGATGGGTCCCGAGTACACCGCGCTCCACTCGCTCGTGAAGAGCGAGGACCTGCACACCGTCTGCCAGGAGGCGGGGTGCCCCAACATCTTCGAGTGCTGGGAGGATCGCGAGGCTACGTTCCTGATCGGTGGATCCCAGTGCACACGGCGCTGCGACTTCTGCCAGATCGACACGGGCAAGCCCGACGCCTACGACACGGACGAGCCGCGCCGCGTCGCCGAGAGCGTGGTGCGGATGAACCTCCGCTACGCGACGGTCACGAGCGTCGCCCGCGACGACCTGCCCGACACGGGAGCCTGGCTCAACGCCGAGACCGTGCGGAAGATCCACGAGCTCAACCCGAACACCGGTGTCGAGCTGCTCGCCAACGAGCACAACGCCGACCCGGCCTTCCTCGGCCAGATCTTCGACGCACGCCCCGAGGTCTTCGCGCACAACGTCGAGACGGTTCCGCGCATCTTCAAGCGGATCCGCCCCGCGTTCCGCTACGAGCGGTCTCTCGACGTCATCACGCAGGCGCGCGACGCCGGCCTGATCACCAAGTCCAACCTCATCCTCGGCATGGGCGAGGAGCCCGAGGAGGTCGTGCAGGCCCTGAACGACCTGCACGACGCCGGCTGCGACATCATCACCATCACGCAGTACCTGCGCCCGTCACCGCGGCACCTGCCGGTGGCCCGATGGGTCAAGCCGGCCGAGTTCGTCGAGTTCAAGGAGGAGGCGGAGCGAATCGGCTTCCTCGGAGTGCTCGCCGGTCCCCTCGTCCGCTCGTCGTACCGCGCCGGTCGCCTCTGGGCTCAGTCGATGATCTCGAAGGGGCGGGAGATCCCGCCGCACCTCGCGCACATCGCGGACAGCGCCGACCTCGGTTTCGCCCAGGCGGTCTGACCCTTCGCCGACTCCAGGGGCCGTCAGTCGGCGCTCATGACCGACTGCACGCTGCCGTCGGAACCGAGGTTCACGAGGAGCACGTCGTCGGTCGTGTCCGCGTCGAGTGCGTACTCGAGGACGGCGAACGGCTCTGACCCGCCGTGCTCGTCGGCGAGGATCGTCATGCTCATGAGGCGCAGCGACCGGATGATGTCCACCGCCGCATCGCCACTGACGTCGACCAGGACGTCCTCGAGCTCGTCGCCGTACGCCTCCTGCTGCTGCAGGATGTACTCGGTCACCTCGCTCGTGCGATCGTCGACCTCCGACAGCATCCCCCGGCGGGCCGTGGAGTCGACGTTCTCCAGTCCGGCGATCAGCGCGGCGGCGATGTCGAGCGCGTCTGCGGAGACGTCGTCCTGATCGGGCGCGGTGAGGTCGACGGTCACGCTCTGGTCGCCCAGCTCCACGGTCTCCGACCAGAAGATCGAGCCGTCGGGTCCTGAGGACAGGAGTCCGAAGTAGTCGTGTTCGATCGCCATAACGCTATGAAACCAGCCTCGTGCTCGCGACGGTAGCCCCGTCTCAGCCGACGAGCGACTGGACGAAGACGTGGGGGGTGAAACCTGTGAGATCGTCGATGCCCTCGCCCTGTCCGAGGAGCTTGACGGGGATACCGGTGCGCTCCTGGACCGCGAGGACGAAACCGCCCTTGGCCGACCCGTCGAGCTTGGTCAGCACGAGCCCCGTGACACCGGCGTGCTCGAGGAACGCCTCGGCCTGCATCACGCCGTTCTGCCCGGTGGTGGCGTCCAAGACGAGCAGCACCTCGCTGATCGGAGCCTGCTTCTCGATGACGCGGCGGATCTTCGACAGCTCGTCCATCAGGCCGCCCTTGGTGTGCAGACGTCCGGCGGTGTCGATGATCGCGATCTCGATGCCCTCGCGCTGCGCGTACTCGATGGTCTGGTACGCGACGGATGCCGGGTCCTGACCCTCCTGCTGGGGCCGGACGATGGCCGCTCCCCCACGCTGCGCCCAGGTCGCGAGCTGATCGACCGCGGCGGCGCGGAACGTGTCGGCTGCGCCCACCACGACGCTGCGCTGATACCCGCGGAGGAACTTGGTGAACTTGCCGATCGTCGTGGTCTTGCCGACGCCGTTGACGCCGACGACCAGCACCACGGCGGGCCGCTCGGTCAGCTTGAGGGTCGTGTCGAACTTGGCGAAGTGCTCCTCGAGAGTCTCCCGGAGCATCCGCTGGAGGTCCTTGGGGTCGGTCGTGCGGTACCGCTCGACCTTGTCCCGGAGCTCGTCGACGATCCGCTCGCTGATGTCAGGGCCGAAGTCGGCCGTGATGAGCGCGGTCTCGAGGTCCTCCCACGTCGTCTCGTCGATCGTGGGCTTGACGAACATCCCGCGCAGCGCACGGGTGAGGGACCAGGACTTCTCCGCCATGACCCCAGCCTACGGGTAGCGACCCTGTGTGCCCCGCGTTCGCCGTCCGATGACACACGTCGGCAGGCTTCGCGGCGAGCACAGATTCGGATGCCGCCGGCGACACGCCGCACGTCGGCCCGATCTCGCGGCGCGTCGGCCGCCGCATCCGAGGTTGTGCCCGGTCGGGATCCGAAGTTGTGCCCCGCCCGGATCCGAAGCTGTGTCCGGGTGCGCCGCCCGGATGCCTGCGCACACCCCTGGCGTCAGCACCTTCACCGCGACGCGAGCACAGATTCGGATGCCGTGCTCGACACGCCGCCCCTCGGCCCGATCTCACGGCGCGTCGGCCGCCGCATCCGCGGTTGTGCCCGGAACATGTCCGAAGCTGTGCCCGGTCCGGTCCGGACTCGTACAAGGGGCGCGTGCCCGGTGACGCCGTGAGGTCAGCTCGCGGCTGCGACCCGGTCGCCGACCCGCTGGCCGACGACCGCGGAGACGCCGTCCTGGCGCATGGACACGCCGTACAGGGCATCGGCGATCTCCATCGTGCGCTTCTGGTGCGTGATGACGAGGAGCTGCGAACTCTCGCGGAGCTGCTCGAACACGCTCAGCAGCCTGCCGAGGTTCGCGTCGTCGAGCGCGGCCTCCACCTCGTCGAGGATGTAGAAGGGACTCGGCCGCGCCTTGAAGATCGCGACGAGCAGCGCCACCGCGGCGAGCGACCTCTCGCCGCCCGAGAGCAGGGAGAGCCGTTCGATCTTCTTGCCGACCGGGCGGACGGAGACCTCGATGCCCGTCGTGAGCATGTTGTCGGGGTCGGTGAGCGAGATGCTGCCGGTGCCCCCGGGGAAGAGCAGCGGGAACACCTGCCCGAACGCCTCCTTCGTGTCTTCGAAGGCACTCGCGAAGATGGTCTGCATCCGCTCGTCGAGATCCGTGATGATCGTCAGCAGATCCTGTCGCGTCTGCGTCAGGTCGGCGAGCTGCTCCGTGAGGAACGCATGGCGCTGCTCGAGCGCCGCGAACTCCTCGAGGGCGAGCGGGTTCACGCGTCCGAGCTGCGCGAGCTTGCGCTCGGCATCCGCGAGACGACGCTGCTGAATGCGTCTGTCGAACGGGATCGCGGAGTCGTCCGCTCCATCGGAATCTCTCGGATCGGTACCGGGATCACCGGGAACCGGCTGATCGGGTCCATATTCCGCAATAAGAATATCTTCATCGAGAGCGAGCTCGGATGCGACCCGTTCCAGCAGGCTGTGCAGGTGGAGCTTCTTCTCGTGGATCTGCAGCTCGAGGCCATGGACACTCTCGGTGAGCCCGGCGAGCCGCTCACGCAGCGAGGACTCCTGC
>JAZBLS010000080.1:0-14942 GCA_037033365.1 Actinomycetota bacterium
ACGGGCGAACCGCGACGGGTGTGTCAGGCGACGAGGGTCGCGGTGTCGATCACGAAGCGGTAGCGGACGTCGGATCCCAGGACGCGCTCCCACGCCTCGTTGATCTGCGCGGCGCCGACGACCTCGACCTCGGGGGCGATGCCGTGCTCCGCGGAGTAGTCGAGCATCTCCTGGGTCTCCGCGATGCCCCCGATCATCGACCCCGCGTAGGTGCGACGCCCGCCGATGAGCGACATCACCTGCAGGCTCATCGGCTCTGCGGGAGCTCCGACGTTCACGAGTGCGCCGTCGACGGCCAGCAGGCCGAGGTGCGCGTCGACGTCGATCGCCGCCGAGACGGTGTTGATGATGAGGTCGAGGCTCCCGGCGAGCTCGGTGAAGGTGGCCGGATCGCTCGTGGCGAAGTAGTGGTCGGCGCCGAGGCGGAGGCCGTCCTCCTGCTTCCGCAGCGACTGCGAGAGCACGGTGACCTCTGCGCCCATGGCGTGCGCGAACTTCACGGCCATGTGGCCGAGTCCGCCCATGCCGACGACGGCGACCTTCTTGCCGGGGCCGGCGTTCCAGCGCTTGAGGGGCGAGTAGGTGGTGATGCCGGCGCACAGCAGGGGAGCAGCCTTCTCGAACGGGATCGCGTCCGGGATGCGGAGGACGAAGTCCTCGACCACGAGGATGCTCGTGGAGTAGCCGCCCTGCGTGATCGTGCCGTCGCGGTCCTCCGCGCCGTAAGTGCCGACCATGCCGTTGAGGCAGTACTGCTCGTCGCCGTTCCGGCAGTTGCGGCACTCACCGCAGGAGTTGACCATGCAGCCGACACCGACGCGGTCGCCCACCTGGTGCTTCGTGACCTCGGCGCCGACCTCGGAGACGATGCCCGCGATCTCGTGGCCGACGGTCAGCGGGTAGTGCTGCGGCCCCCAATCACCGTTCACGGTGTGGATGTCGGAGTGGCAGATGCCCGCCCAGCGGATGTCGATGCGCACGTCCTTCGGGCCGAGCTCTCGGCGCTCGACGGTGCCGACGGTCAGCGGTGCCGTCGGGGACGTCGCGATGATGGCAGGAACAGAAGTCATGGTGATCCTTCTCGGTCGGGGTGGATGCCATCCAGTCAACGCCGACCGTGATCCGCGTGGGAGTTCCTGACGAGGGGTGTACCAGCGGGGCACCCCTCCGGTCTCTCAGGGCAGGCTCTCCGCTGTCGTCGGATCGACGGCCTGCTCCGCCGCCCAGGAGGCGAGGAGCCTCAGACGCTCCGCCGACGGCGACCCGGGCTCTGCGGTGTAGACCATCATGATGCTGCCGGGGTCGGCGGTGATCGCGAGCTCCTCGTAGGCGAGCGTCACCTCGCCGACGAGCGGGTGCGTGAAGCGCTTCGTGCCCGCGCCGTGCGTGCGGACGTCGTGCGCCGCCCACAGGGAGCGGAACAGCTCGCTGCGCGTGGAGAGTTCTCCGACCAGATCCTGAAGTCCCTTGTCATGGGGATCTCGGCCCGCCTCGGCCCTCATGATGGCCACGCACATGCGCGCGAAGAGCTCCCAGTCGGGGTAGAAGTCACGGGAGGCCGGGTCGAGGAACTGGAAGCGTGCGAGGTTCGGCGTGCGCCCGCCGTCGCCGATCAGCGGGGAGTAGAAGGCGCGGCCCAGCGCGTTCGTGGCGAGGACGTTCTGCCGCGCATCGCGCACGAACACGACGCTGTCGGTCATCGAATCCAGCGCCCATGCGAGGCTCGCGCGGGGCGCAGCGGGCTTGGTGGAGCGCTTGCGGCTCCGACCGCTGGTCGGGATGCCGTCGGCGGCGCGCGCGAGATCGAGCAGGTGCGCGCGCTCGGTGTCGTCGAGTTGCAGCGCGTTCGCGACGGCGTCGAGCACGGAGGCGGATGCCCCGGAGATCGCACCGCGCTCGAGCTTCGCGTAGTACTCGACGCTGACGCCTGCCAGCGAGGCGACCTCGCTGCGGCGGAGCCCCGCGACGCGGCGGTTCGACCCGGCGGTGAGTCCTGCGGCATCCGGGGAGACGCGCGCCCGACGCGTCATGAGGAACTCGCGTACCTCGGCTCGATTGTCCATGCGATCACGCTACGCCGGGGGAGTCGGAGGAGGGAGTCTCTCTCAGGACACCCCTCAGAGGGGTCCGATCGTCGCTTCGGTGCCGGCGGTGGGACTCGAACCCACACGCCCTCTCGGACAAAGCATTTTGAGTGCTCCGCGTCTGCCATTCCGCCACGCCGGCTCGTGTGTCGCGTCTTCGACTGTAGCGCAGGGCCGTGCGGACGATGCTCACGGCGGGCCTTTCCAGGACGGCCAGGATGCTCTCCAGTAGGATGGGTGTGTGACCGAGCAAGAACTGTCTGAGCAGCCCACGGCATCCGCCCCTCGACGCGTCGTCGTCGCAGAGGACGAATCGCTGATCCGTCTCGACATCGTCGAGATCCTCCGCGACAACGGATTCGACGTCGTCGGTGAGGCCGGTGACGGTGAGACCGCCGTCGCGCTCGCGACCGAGCTGCGTCCAGACCTCGTCATCATGGACGTCAAGATGCCGCAGCTCGACGGCATCAGTGCCGCCGAGAAGCTGCACAAGGGCAACATCGCCCCGGTCGTGCTGCTGACGGCGTTCAGCCAGAAGGAGCTCGTCGAGCGCGCGAGCGAAGCCGGCGCACTCGCGTACGTCGTGAAGCCCTTCACCCCGAACGACCTGCTGCCCGCGATCGAGATCGCTCTGGCCCGTCACGAGCAGATCATCACGCTCGAGGCCGAGGTCGCCGACATGGTCGAGCGCTTCGAGACCCGCAAGCTCGTGGACCGTGCGAAGGGTCTGCTGAACGAGAAGATGGGACTCTCCGAGCCCGAGGCGTTCCGCTGGATCCAGAAGGCATCGATGGATCGCCGTCTGACGATGCAGGACGTCGCGAAGGCGATCATCGAGCAGCTCGCACCGAAGAAGTAGTCGGTGCTTCCGCTCGACGCGGAGCACCTCCTTCGGCCCGTCCGCAGCGGAGACGGCGCGGCACTCGCTCGTGCGTACGCGGAGAACCGCGCGCACCTCGAGCACTGGGAGCCGGTCAGGAGCGCGGATTTCTACACGGCCGCGTGGCAGGAGATCCACGTGCGTCAGTGCGTGGAGGATGCCGCTGACGGGCGCGGAGCGCGTTTCGTGATCGAGGCCGCCGACGGCTCGATCCGCGGCCGCGTGAACCTCAACAACATCGTGCGCGGGGCTTTCCGCAGCGCGGATCTCGGTTACTGGGTCGACGCCACGCTGGTCCGCAGGGGTTTCGCCTCACGCGGCGTTGCCCTGGTCGCGGAGTACGCACGCGACGAGTTGAGGCTCCACCGGCTCCAGGCCGCGACGCTCGTGGACAACGACGCCTCGCAGCGCGTCCTCCTCGCGAACCGCTTCGAACGGATCGGGCTGGCACCGCGCTACCTGCACATCGCGGGGAAGTGGCAGGACCACCTGCTCTTCCAGCTGCTGCTGGAGGATCCCGTCACCGCTCCTGCGGCACGTCCTTGATCATGTTCGTGATCCGGATGGTCGAGCAGCGTCGGCCCTGATCGTCGCTGACCACGATCTCGTGCACCGTGACGCTGCGGCCGAGGTGCAGTGCCGTGCACACACCCGTGACGATGCCCGCAGTGGCCGACCGTGTGTGCGTGGCGTTGATGTCGACACCGACCGCGAGTCGACCGGGACCCGCGTGCAGGTTCGCCGCCATCGAGCCGAGGGACTCGCCGAGCACGACGTACGCTCCGCCGTGCATGAGGCCGACCGGCTGCGTGTTGCCCTCGACCGGCATGGTCGCGACGCTCCGTTCGACCGTGAACTCGACGAACTCGATGCCCATCTTCTCGGCGAGGGCGCCCATTCCGCGGGCGGTGGCCCACTCGAGTCCTGCGCTGGTCGTCGTGTCGCTCATGGGCCCTCCTCAGCGGGTGTCCGTGGTCCTCGTTAGGCTGACAGGGTGACGGACTCCGCAAAGCCTACCCTCATGGTCGTCGACGGCCATTCGCTCGCCTACCGTGCCTTCTTCGCACTCCCGGTCGAGAACTTCACGACCAAGGACAACCAGCACACGAACGCGATCTACGGGTTCCTCTCGATGCTCGTGAACCTGATCAAGGCAGAGCAGCCGACGCATCTCGCAATCGCCTTCGACACGTCGCGGCACTCGTTCCGCACCGACGAGTACCCCGAGTACAAGGCGACGCGCTCCGAGACGCCGCAGGAGTTCCGGGGCCAGATCCCGCTCCTGCAGGACTGCCTGGCCGCCATGTCGATCCCGGTGCTCACGAAGAAGGGCATCGAAGCCGACGACATCCTCGCCACCCTTGCGACGCAGGGCGCCGAGCAGGGGTTCGACGTGCTCGTCGTGTCCGGCGACCGTGACACGATCCAGCTCGTGACCGACGACGTCACGCTGCTCTACCCGTCCGTGCAGGGGGTGTCGCAGCTCAAGCGCTACGACCCCGTGACGGTGCAGGAGCGCTACGGCGTCCGCCCCGAGCAGTACCCCGACATCGCCGCCCTCGTCGGCGAGACCAGTGACAACCTCCCCGGCGTGCCGAAGGTGGGGGAGAAGACGGCCGTCAAGTGGCTGACCCAGTTCGGCTCGCTCGACGACCTGCTCGAGCGCTCCGGTGAGATCAAGGGCGTCGTCGGCGGCAACCTCCGCGACCACATCGAAGACGTCCGTCGCAATCGCAAGCTCAACAGGCTGCTCCGCGACGTCGAGCTCCCCGTCGGACCGGCAGAGCTTGCCGTGACGCCGATCGACGCGCAGGCCGTACGCGACATCTTCGCGCGACTCGAGTTCCGCACGCTGCTGCCTCGTGTCTTCGAGGCCGTGGGTGCCGGCGAGGTCGCCGACGACCCCGCTGCCACGGTCGTGCTGCCGGATCCGGCGCAGGTGAGCCCGGCGGAGTTCGTCGCCTGGGCCGAGGCGCAGTCCGGCGAGGTCGCCCTGCGCATCGTGACCCAAGGTGGCCTCCCCAGCCGTATCGGCGCCGCCTCCGGAGACGAGCTCCGTGAGCTCGACTGGAGCGAGGATGCCCCGACGGCCCTGACGCCCTGGCTGGAGTCCGACGCGCCCAAGGTCATCCACGACGCGAAGCCCCAGGTGAAGGCCCTGCTCCGCAGCGGCATCCGGCTGCGCGGGCTCGCGTACGACACGAGCCTGGCAGGCTGGCTGCTGCGCCCGAGCTTCCCCGACAAGACGCTCGGTGACGTCGTCGAGCGCTATCTCGGCGAGAAGCTGCCGGAGGCGGATCCGTCCCAGCTCGTCCCCGAGACCGAGGGCGCGACGCCGTCACAGGAGGCGTGGTTCGCGCTCCGCGTCTCGACTGCGCTCCGCGAGGACATCCCCGAGTCGGTCGCGACGGTCCTGACCGACATCGAGCTGCCGACCCTGCTCACGCTGGCCGACATGGAGGTCGCCGGAGTCGCCGTCTCCCATGACGTCCTCTCGACGTTCTCCGGGGAGCTCGCGAGCCGTGCCGAGACGCTCGCTCAGGAGGCCTTCTCGATCGTCGGGCGCGAGTTCAACCTGGGCTCGCCCAAGCAGCTGCAGGAGGTCCTGTTCGACGACCTTCAGCTCCCGAAGACCCGCAAGACCAAGACGGGGTACTCGACGGATGCCGCGGTGCTCGCTGATCTCCAGGAGTCGCACCCGCACCCGTTCCTCGGTCTGCTCCTGCAGCACCGCGAGGCGACCAAGCTCCGTCAGATCATCGAGTCCCTCGACACGGCTATCGGCGACGACCACCGCGTGCGCACGACCTACGTGCAGACCGGCAGCCAGACCGGGCGTCTGTCCAGCACCGACCCGAACCTGCAGAACATCCCCGTGCGCACGGAGGAGTCGCGTCGCATCCGCAGCGCCTTCCAGGTCGGCGAGGGGTACGAGTCGCTGCTGACCGCCGACTACTCGCAGATCGAGATGCGCATCATGGCGCACCTCTCCGGCGACGAAGGCCTCATCGAGGCGTTCAACAGCGGCGAAGACCTCCATCGTTTCGTCGGTGCGCGCGTCTTCAGCGTCGACCCGTCGGACGTCACCCCGGCCATGCGCACCAAGGTCAAGGCGATGTCGTACGGTCTGGTCTACGGACTCTCGGCCTTCGGCCTGTCGAAGCAGCTGCGCATCGAGCAGTCCGAGGCCAAGCAGCTGATGGTCGAGTACTTCGCCCGTTTCGGGGCTGTGCGCGACTACCTCCGCGCATCCGTCCTGCAGGCGAGGGAAGACGGATACACCGAGACGATCTTCGGGCGCCGGCGTCCTTTCCCCGACCTCGCGAGCCCCAACCGCGTTCTGCGCGAGAACGCAGAGCGCGCCGCGCTGAACGCGCCCATCCAGGGCAGCGCGGCCGACATCATGAAGATCGCGCTGCTGCACATCCACGACGACCTCCGTGCCGAGGGGCTCGGATCCCGCGTGCTCCTCCAGATCCACGACGAGCTCGTGGTCGAGGTCGCACCGGGGGAGTGGGACGCCGCAGAGCGCATCGTCCGGGCGCGCATGGGTGACGCCGCAGACCTCACCGTTCCGCTCGATGTGCAGGTCGGGCGAGGCAAGGACTGGAACGAAGCAGCTCACTGAGCGCCGACCGCCAGCCGTGACCCCCGAGCCCTCCGCAGCATCGATATGCAGCCGCGGAGGGCTCGGGGCTACGCTGGAGGGATGACTTCTGCTCCTCGCACTCCGTCTGCCATCGACAAGGTCGCTGATGAATGGGTCGACACCATCGCGGTGCTCGCGCCGACGCTCGGAACCTACATCGGCCGCGATGAGGTCAACGACCGCTTCGGCGACCTGAGCCCCGCGGGGCACGAGGAGATCGCAACCGCGACCCGCGCCACGCTGAACTCGCTGTCCGCGCTCGAGCCCGTCGACGCGATCGACGAGGTCACCAAGACCGACCTGATGGCCGAGCTGAGCCTCGACCTCGAGCTCCACGACGCGCAGTGGCATCTGCGCGACCTGAACGTGATCGCCTCGGCGGCACAGGACGTGCGTTCCGCGTTCGATCTCATGCCGACGGACACCGCCGACGACTGGTCGGTCATCGCCACCCGTCTCGCCGCCGTCCCCGACGCGCTGCGCGGGTACATCGAGACGCTCCGGGCCGGCATCGCGGCCGGCGTGACCCCGGCGCGACGTCAGGTCGTCGAGGTCGCCACGCAGATCGACCGGTACACGGCCGACGACGGCTTCTTCGCCGAGTTCGTCGCGGATGCTGCTCCGAGCGACGGCAACCTCCCTGCCTCTCTCGCGCGCACCCTCGCGGACAACTCCGCCGCGGCGCGCGTCGCGTACTTCGAGCTCCGCAGCTTCCTCGCCGAGGAGCTCGCCCCGGCCGCGAACGAGGAGGACGCCGTCGGACGCGAGCTCTACGCGCTGAACTCCCGGCGCTTCCTCGGTGCCACGATCGACCTCGACGAGACCTACGAGTGGGGCCGCGAAGAACTCGCCCGCATGGTCGAGGAGCAGACCGCGATCGCGCACGAGATCCTCCCCGGAGCGTCCGTCGAAGAGGCCGTTGCGCACCTCGAGGCTGACCCTGCCCGCAAGCTCGTCGGCACCGAGGCGCTGCAGCGCTGGATGCAGGAGACGAGCGACCGCGCGGTCGCCGAGCTCGGTGCCACCCACTTCGACATCCCCGAGGCGATCCGCACGCTCGAGTGCATGATCGCTCCGACGCAGGAGGGTGGGATCTACTACACCGGCCCGACGGATGACTTCTCGCGGCCCGGTCGCATGTGGTGGTCCGTTCCCGAGGGTGTCACGGAGTTCGACACCTGGCGCGAGCTGACGACCGTCTTCCACGAGGGCGTCCCCGGACACCACCTGCAGATCGCGCAGGCCGTCTACAACCGCGCGGAGCTGAACTCCTGGCGTCGACTGCTCGCCGGCACGTCGGGTCACGCCGAGGGATGGGCACTCTACGCCGAGCGTCTGATGCAGCAGCTCGGCTACCTCGACGATCCCGCCGACCGCCTCGGGATGCTCGACGGTCAGCGCATGCGCGCCGCGCGCGTCGTGCTCGACATCGGCGTGCACCTGGGCAAGCCGCGTCTCGACGGCACCGGAGTCTGGGACGCCGAATACGCGCTCGACTTCATGCGCAGGAACGTGAACATGTCCGACCAGTTCGTGCAGTTCGAGGTGAACCGCTACCTCGGCTGGCCGGGGCAGGCGCCGTCGTACAAGGTCGGTCAGCGCATCTGGGAGCAGGTCCGCGACGCGTACCAGGCCGAGAAGGGCGACGCCTTCGACGTCAAGGAGTTCCACAAGCGGGCACTCGACATGGGTGGTGTGGGCCTCGACACCCTGCGGACGGCACTGCTGAAGCGCTGAGGGAATGTCGGCCGGCCCACCGCTGTTCATTCATCTGAATGGAAAGGGATGACATGAGCATCGAATTCGGGCTGGACACGTTCGGCGACATCACACGGGACGCGAACGGCGAGCTCCTCACCGGGGCGCAGACCATCCGCAACATCGTCGCGCAGGCGGAGATGGCCGACAGCGTCGGCGTCGACTTCTTCGGAGTGGGGGAGCACCACCGCACCGAGTTCGCGGTCTCCGCTCCTGAGATGGTGCTCGCGTCCATCGCGGCGCGGACCAAGAGCATCCGTCTGGGAACCGCCGTCACCGTTCTGTCCTCCGACGACCCGGTCCGCGTGTTCGAACGTTTCTCGACACTCGATGCGCTCTCCGACGGTCGTGCCGAGGTCGTGCTCGGGCGCGGCTCCTTCATCGAGTCCTTCCCGCTCTTCGGCTACGACCTCCGCGACTATGACGCCCTGTTCGAGCAGAAGCTCGAGCTGTTCGTCGAACTGCTGAAGGAGGAGCCCGTGACCTGGTCGGGTTCCATGCGGGCCTCGCTCGAGAACGCCGACGTGTTCCCGAAGACAGAGAAGGGCCTGCGCACCTGGGTCGGTGTCGGGGGCAGCCCGGAATCCGTCGTGCGCGTCGCGCGCCACGGCCTCGGTCTCATGCTCGCGATCATCGGCGGCCCCGCGGGCCGGTTCAAGCCGTTCGTCGACCTCTATCACCGGTCGGTGGCGTCGTTCGGCACGACGTCGCATCCGATCGCCGTGCACTCGCCCGGACACATCGCCGACACGGACGAAGAGGCGTGGGAGGCCGCGTACTCCGGATTCGAGGCGATGAACAACACCATCGGCCGTGAACGCGGATGGCCTCCGTACAGCCGCGCGCGGTTCCAGAACGACCTCGGGCCCGCCGGTGCGCTGTACGCCGGCTCTCCCGACCGCGTGGCCGCGAAGATCGCCGATACCGTCACGACGCTCGGACTCGGCCGTTTCGACCTGAAGTACGCGACCGGCACGCTCTCCCACGAGGCGATGATGCGGAGCATCGAGCTCTACGGCACCGAGGTGATCCCGCGCGTGCGCAGGCTCCTCGACGCTCAGGACTGAGGCGCTCCGCGGCGCACGGCTCGCCCTACGATGAAGGCATGGCCAACACCGCCCTGCCGAGCCGTGCGTCGCTCGCCGGAAGGCTCGACGACCTCCCGTTCACGCGCCGCCACCTGCGCCTCCTCACCGGTTCGGGGGTCGGCTGGGCGCTGGACGCGATGGACGTCGGGCTCATCTCGTTCATCCTCGCCGCGCTGACCCAGCAGTGGGGTCTGACGAAGACGGATGCCGGATGGATCGCGTCCGTCGGATTCATCGGCATGGCGATCGGTGCGACGCTCGGCGGGCTCCTCGCCGACAGGCTCGGACGCCGGCAGGTGTTCGCGCTGACGCTCCTGATCTACGGTGTCGCGACCGGGGCGAGTGCGCTCGTCAGCGGACTCGCTGCGCTGCTCGTGCTGCGGTTCCTGGTCGGGCTCGGTCTCGGTGCCGAGCTGCCGGTCGCCTCGACCTACGTCAGCGAATTCGCGCCCGCGCGCATCCGAGGGCGCCTGATCGTGATCCTCGAGGCGTTCTGGGCTGTCGGGTGGACTGCAGCGGCGCTGATCGGCTTCTTCGTCATCCCCGCATCAGACGACGGCTGGCGCTGGGCGTTCGCGCTCGGTGCGATTCCCGCCGCATACGCCCTGGTCGTGCGGTGGGGACTGCCCGAGTCGCCGCGGTGGCTCGCGTCGCGGGGCCGCATCGCGGAGGCCGACCGGATCGTGTCGGCCTTCGAAGCGGATGCCGGAGTCGTCGCCGGCCCGGCGATCAGCCGGGAACCCGCGTCCCGATCGATCGCCGTCACCACGCGAGCCCGCCTCACCACTCTGTGGAACGCGGAGTTCCGGCTCCGCACCCTGTGCCTGTGGGTGGTCTGGCTCTGCGTGAACTTCTCCTACTACGGCGCCTTCATCTGGATCCCCAGCATCCTGGTCGACGCCGGCTTCGACCTCGTGCGCTCGTTCGGCTTCACGCTCATCATCACCCTGGCGCAGCTGCCGGGCTACGCCGTCGCCGCATGGCTGATCGAGGTGTGGGGGAGGAGAGTGACACTGTCGGTCTTCCTCGTCGGATCCGCGGTGTCCGCCGTCTTCTTCGGCACCGCCACGACCGAGGGCGCGATCATCGCGGCGGGCATGGCGCTGTCGTTCTTCAACCTCGGCGCGTGGGGTGCGCTGTATGCCGTCACGCCCGAGATCTATCCGACGTCCCTGCGCGGCACGGGCACCGGGTGGGCGGCAGGAGTCGGCCGGATCGCCTCGATCGTCGCGCCGCTCGCCGTACCCGTCGTGCTGCTCTCGGGCGGCGCGCCGCTGCTGTTCGTGATCTTCGGGGCGTGCTTCATCGTGGCCGCTGCCGCGGCGTGGGGCCTCTCCGATCGACGCGGTGCCGCACTGGACGACCGCTGAGCGACCGCTGAGCGACCGCCGACCGCGTGCGCCGGAATAGGCTGGGCCCGTGACTGATGTGAGATACGTGGCCATCGGCGACTCCTTCACCGAGGGCGTGGGCGATGTCCTCCCCGACGGGCGTGAGCGGGGGTGGGCCGATCTCGTCGCCCAGGGGTGGGCGAACGCGTCGGGGCACTCGATCAGTTACGCGAACCTCGCGATCAGGGGCAAGCTGGCCTGGCCCATCGTCGAGCAGCAGCTCGAACCCGCGCTCGCGTTGCACCCGACGCATCTCTCCTTCAACGGCGGCGGCAATGACATGCTCCGCCCGCGCACCGACCTCGAGCACATCGCCGACGCCTTCTCGCGGGTGCTCCGCCGCTGCGACGAGGAGGGCGTGACGCTGATCCTGCTCTCGGGCGCCAACCCGAGCGGTCAGCTGCCCATGGGTAACGTCGTCCAGCGGCGCGGCGACCTTCTCTCCGAGGCGGTCCTTCGTCGCGTCGAGGATCGACCGGACGTCGTCCGGGCTCTGAACTGGCCCGATCGCGAGCTCGCCCGCTCCCCATACTGGTCCGAGGACCGTCTGCACATGAACGCGGCCGGCCACCACCGCGTCGCCGCGCGGGTGTTGCACGGACTCGGGTTCGAGCCCCCGGCATCCTGGTGGTCTCCGACGTCCGAGGCCGCCGCAGGACCGGCCGGCATCGCCTACTACCGCGAGTTCGTCGGGCCGTGGGTCCGCCGCCGCGTCACGCGGACGTCGTCGGGCGATGGCCGGGCCGCGAAGTACCCGGACTGGGTGGAGCGGACGCCGCAGGCGTGACGGACATCGAGATGCGTCGCATCCGCGGCGGTCAGGTGACCCTGCACGACGCGAGACGCAAGGTCGAGCGCGCGGTCGAGCTCGAGGACTTCGAGATCGGTGTCTTCCCCATCACGGAGGAGCAGTTCGCGGAGATCCTGCCCATTCCGTCCCGGCATCCGCGTCGTCCGGCGGCCGATCTCAGCTGGCTCCGCGCCGTGCACTTCTGCAACGCGGCATCCGAGTGGGAGGGCTACGAGCCCGTCTATCTCTTCGACGGCGAGGACGTCACGTGGGATGCGACGGGGGACGGGTATCGCCTGCCCACCGAGGCGGAATGGGAGTTCGCGTGCCGCGCCGGATCCATCGGCCCGCACTACGCGCCGCTGGCGGATGCCGCGTGGACGGCGGCAGACGCCGTCTCAACCCCGCAGGACGTCGGGGGCAAGCTCCCCAACCTCAACGGCCTGTTCGACACCCTCGGCAACGTCTGGGAGTGGTGCTGGGATCTGCTGGACCCGGCGCGATACGACGACTATCGAGTGTTCCGAGGCGGCGGCTTCGCAGACGACTCCTGGAGTGTCCGGGCATCGGTGCGGAGAGGCGGCGCACCGCGGATGCATCATGAGGACGTCGGTCTGCGGGTCGCGCGCGGCGGATTCGACGATCCGGATGCTGCGCAGGGGTGGTCCGCGCGGATAGACCGCGAGCGGGCGGCCGTCGACGGTCCGATTCCCGTCGGCTGGACACCGCTTCGGCGACCGGGCCGCTGACGGATCGCCCGCAGGGGGCTCGTTTTGTCCCGAGGTGCTCAGGGGTGGAAAGCTGAGAGCATGACCTCCCCGTACTCTCTGATCGTGTCCCAGGGCCGTGTGGCCGACCGCACGGACGGTGCGCTCGTCGGTGCGCGACGAGTGGGGGACGCGCTCTCGTCCTACCTCGGGGTCGACGCCCGGGTCATCGGGACCCCGACGCCCGCCACGACCGACGACTGGTCGGTCGCCCTGCCCGCGGCGGCCGACACGCTCAACGGTCTTCGCGACGCCCTCGTCGCGGCCCTCGACGCCGGAACCACCCCGGTGCTCGCGACGAACACCTGTGCGGCCAGTCTCGGCACGCTGCCGACGGTCGCGGAGCGGCACCCGGATGCGGTCGTCCTCTGGATCGACGCGCACGGCGACTTCAACACCCCGGCGACCACCTACTCCGGCTACCTCGGCGGCATGGTGGTCGCGGCTGCCTGCGGACTGTGGGACAGCGGCCACGGTGCGGGCCTCGACGCGAAGAATGTGGTCGTCGTGGGCGGTCGAGACATCGACCCGGCCGAGGCCGATCTCCTCGCCGAGGCCGGGGCGACGGTCCTCGCACCCGCGGACTCCACCCCGGCGCGCGTGGCGGAGCTCGTCGCAGGTCGTCCCGTGTGGATCCACGTCGACTGGGACGTGCTGGAGCCCGGCTACATCCCCGCCGCCTACAGGGTGTCCGACGGCCTGCTTCCGCACCAGATCGCCGACATCTTCGCCGCGCTTCCCGCGGGGGCGGTGAAGGGCATCGAGTTGGCCGAGTTCGAGGCCGGCGACGCGGAGGTACCCGAGCACGTGAGCGTCGAGCTCATCCTCGAGACCTTCCAGCACCTCGTGCGCTGAGACTCCTACTGATCCGGCTGCATCCCTGCATACGGGTCGAGCTCCCACGCGGTGATCTCCACCGTCGAGCCGGCCGTGATGTCGAGCTCGACTGGCCAGGAACCGCGTTCGAGGCCCGGAACCTGCGCCGCGTACAGCTGACGGGCGACGAGAGCGCCGTCCGTCGCGTTCGCGTCCCAGCCGATCATCGCGCGCGCCTGGCCCTGCGCGGGGATCGTCACGGGGGTCGCGCCGGGGTCCGTGGCCAGGAATGACGAGACCCGGGCGACCGTGACGTCGAGCGCGCTGCCGTTCTGGTCGGCGAACGCGATGTCGGGGTAGCCCTCGATGAGACACGGCTCGTCGGAGAAGTTCATCACGGTGATGCTCTGTACCCGATGGCCCGTCGCGGCATCCTGCGTTCCGAGGAGGAGCATCGCCTTGTCCGGTGTGCACCAGCTCGGATCGAGACTCGGGATCTCGGCGCCGGGCGCCATGGTCGGGACCGCTTCGACCGGCGCACCGGGGTCGGGATATGCTCCGTCCTCCTCCGTGAGTCCCTGCGCAGCGGCATTCGCCTCGATGATCTCTGCTTGAAGCGCCTGGGAGCCCAGGGATCCGACGACGATCAGCGCGACCACGGAGGCCGCAGCGAAGACGACCGAGCGACGGGTACGGGGTTCCGGTGCGCTGTACGGCGAGAGGCCGCTGCGGCGCTGCACGGCGACGCCGATCAGGGCCGGCACCCACCCGGTCACCACTCCCCAGTACGCGCCGGTCGTGGCGGAGCCGACGCCTGCGATGGTCAGCCCGCCGGGCCCTGCCGCCGCGACGATCGAGGCGACGCCGATGACGTCCGCGCAGAGTCCGAGGACTGCACTCGCGAGGATCACCGAAAGCCACATCACGAGGACGGCGTTGCCACGGACGGCATACCGCTCGGTGATGGCGCGGGCGACGACGACGAAGACGGCCGCGCTGCAGAGGAGCGCCAGCACGGCCCAGATCCCCGGCCACTGCCAGGCGGTCGACTGGGTCGGGCCGACACCGAGGAAGCTGAGGAAACGCCCGGCGTAGACGCTGCTCGCGGACGCGAGATACAGCACTCCGGAGAGCATCCAGAGCAGGGCGGCGGCCGCTCCGACCGCGAATCCGGGGGAGCGGAGGAAGGCAGCAGACATGCGCCTCATCCTAGGAGCGGTCAGCGTCGACGCTCGGGATCCAAGCCCATCCGGATGCGTGTCCGCTTCCGCTCGACGACGATGAAGACGACCCCGAGGATCCACAGCGGGATCGGCATGAGGAACGCCACGCGGAACGCCTCGAGCGAGTACGTCTCGGGTGTCCCTGCGCCCTGCAGGTCGAGCGCGAGTCCGATCAGGAAGATCGCGACGAGCGCGGCGATGAAGCCTCCCGCATTGGTCACGCCAGTGGCGGTGCTCAGCCGGTGGGACGGATTGTGCGTGCGGGCGTGGTCGAACGCGATCATGCTCGCCGGGCCTCCGGTCGCGAGCGCGACGGCGAGGACGTAGAGCAGCCACAGCGGTGCGGGCCCGGGGAGCGCGATGACGGCGATCCAGGCGAGCATCTGCACGCCGACCGCCGGCAGCACGAGCGCGAGGGAGCGGTACTGGGGGAGCCGTCGCGACAGATCGCCGATGACCGGTCCGAGTGCCATTCCGGCGATCACGTACACCGAGA
>JAZBLS010000081.1:0-14678 GCA_037033365.1 Actinomycetota bacterium
CGGCTGCGAAGGCGCACCCCACGTCGCCGCGGAGGCGGCGGACGGGGCCGCTGCAGACTCGGACGCGGCCGGTGCCGCAGCGGAGGGAGCGACCGGTGCGGGCGCGTGGTAGTCGGGGAAGATCAGCGCCGGCGCCTCGGGTGCGCTCGAGGAGTGCGGCGCGAGCGACGGGATCGTGTATCCGGAGGCGTCCCGTGCGGGAGCCGCGGTCGGCTGCGGAGTGCGCCGCGGGCCGGGCTGCAGAGCCTCGAGGCGATCACCCTCGGGGTACGGCGGTGCACCCCACGCGAGCACGGTGGCCCACACCGGCGGAAGCAGGATCGCGAGGACAGTGGAGCCTGCTCCCCGTCCGAACTTCTGGTTGATGCGGTGTGTGGCCACCACCTTGAGGTACAGGCCGTACAGCTGCACGAGCGGGATGAAGTAGAACACCACCGACCACGCAGGCACCCCGCCACGCGCGAGGATCTCGGCCTCGTTCAGGATGGGCACCCAGCCTTTCCACCCCTCCCCGCCGATGCGCGGGAAGAGCCGCGACAGCGCCAGGGCGTACCAGACGTAGACGGCGATGCCGACGAGCACGCCGAGCCCTCCCACGATCGCGAGCATGGTCGCGAGGCCGGTCTCCGCAGACCCGGTCATGAGTCCTCCTTCTGCCGGTCGCGAGGCGAACCGGTCCCTCCGAGCGTACTGAGTGCGGGCTGCGCACCCAGGAACGGGATGCCGGGCCTGATCCGGCCGACGAACGATGTGGGGCGGATGCGCGGGACGATGCGCTGCCACCACCGACCGACGCGGGAGAGCTCGGCGCGCTCCGCGTCCACGACGGCCCAGGCCGCCGCGGCATGCTCCGCTGTCGGAGGATGCTCGGCGAAGATCGCCCGATCCACGAGGACCGCCAGGGTGCTCGCGGCCTCCCGATCGGTCGACGCCGCCCTCTGGCCGCGTGTGCCACGGGTGTCCATGGCCACGCCATGATCCGCGTAGGTGTCGACCAGCTCCTCCCAGGCCCCGGCGAGACGGACCTCGGGGTCCTGGGCGGTGCGGCGGGCGTGGGCCCGTCGCCGCTTCGAGAAGAGGAGCACGAGGAACGGCAGCGCCAGCAGCGTCAGCGCCAGCAGACCGAGCCCGACGCCGCGCAGGATCGGCAGCAGGATCGCCAGGATCTCGGACTGGGGCTCCTCGAGCGGAGGGGCGTCGTTGTTCGAGTCGCTCCGCGCCTGCGGCGGGTCCAGCGCCTCCGAGCGCGGCTGCTCGGGGACCGTCGGATGCTCGGGAAGCTGCTCGCCCTCGGTGATCGAGCTCGGCAGCATCGCGTACTGCGGGGTCGTGTCGACCGGCATCCATTCTCCGCCCGACGAGCGCACCTCGACCCATGCGCTCATGCTGGCTCCCGTGCAGACCTCGGTGCAGGGCACGATCCCCGGCACCTCCTCCGCCGAGCCGAGACGCGCGCCGATCACGACGCGGGACTCCAGGCCCCAGTGTTGGGCGAGGAGCGCCGCGGCGACCGAGAACTGCTCGTCGTCGCCCACCGCCGACACGAGCAGCTCGGCCGCGGCATCCGATCCCGCCCGCCGTTCCTGCTCGACCATGTCGGTGAAGAGCTCCTCGATGCGCGCCGCCGAGTGGCCGGCGTAGCTCGGGGCGAACGCGTAGCCCTCGGACTCCTTGAGCGCCGCGATCCAGCCGGCCGCCGCCTCGTCGTCGAGCAGCGCGTGACTGAGGTAGCCGCGCGACCGCAGCCGGTCGATGACCTCGAGATAGCCGGCACCGCTGCGCGGCTGCTCCTGCATCTCGGCCCACTCGACGAGCGCCGGGTAGCGGTCGACGTCGAGGTTCGACTCGCCGCCCTGCAGCGACGTGATGTCCTGCGCGTCGGCGGGCGCATCGACGAGCACCGAGTAGCGGTCACCGGGAACCAGGCCGGTGCCCGCGCCCGGTGCGTCCGCGATCGTGATCGCGGTGTCCCTTCCGTCGTTCACATGGAACCCGTCGGCGAGCGCATCGGCCCGCGCGCCCGTGAAGTCGGGCGCCTCGGCGAGGCCGGACGGAGCGGGCACCCAGATGCCTCGATAGGCGTCGCCGATCGTGATGTCGAGCGTGGTTCGTCCGGGGCCGGGGAGTGCAGTGCGCGGCAGCCGGCTGAAGCGATCGTCCGTCGCGATGTGGAAGTCCTGGCCGTCGTAGGAATCGAGGGTGACCAGGCGGATGCGATCGATCGCACCCGGATCTCCCTGCACCTGCACGACGGTCTCGTCGAGCCGGTCGCCGGTGAACCACGAGCGGTAGGCCGTGAGCGGGCTCGGCTGCTGCTGCACGACGACCATCGGCTCGATCTCGTCGCGGAGCACCGAGCGGTCGGTCCAGCCTGCGGCAGCCGGCGCGACCGCGAAGCCCGCCACCAGGGCGACGACCACCAGCGCTCCGGAGAGGAGGTGACGGCGCACGGTCAGCCACACGGGGGTGGCGCGGCGAGAGATGTTCGCGGCCGCGACCGCCCGCAGCGCCTGCGCACGCTGCAGCCGCGTGCGTCCGACGAGCCAGACGAGGGCGGCGGCGAACACGGCCACGCCGATCAGCCACTCGCGCGGGGCGGGGAGCGTCATCCCGAGCACGGAGACCGGCGCACTGGTGCCGCTGAGTCCGAAGGCGATGCCGAAGACGCTCATGGCGGCGACGATGGGCACCGCGATCGTCGCGCGACGACCGTTCTCGAGCACGAGGAGCGTGGCGGCGAACGCGCCGAAGAGCATCACCACGAGGAACGGGATGAGCACCGCCTGGTACTCGCCCAGCGGCGGGTTCAGCGTCAGCATCTGCTTCCACCCGAGCGCCACGCCGAGCACCGCGTCGCGCAGGCCCCCGAGGACCGCCGGCACGGATGACAACGCGGACGGGATCGCGAGCGGCACGGAGACGACGAGGTACGCGCCCGCCGCCGCGAGGACGGCGATGAGCGTGCCCCAGCGCAGCACGCGCGCGACGATCGCGACGGCCATGCCGAGCACGCCGCCGACGAGGCCGACGATCAGGGCGCGCGGTGACTCGTAGACGGGCCAGACGGCCGCGGTGGCGAGGAGCACGCCGACGAGGACGTAGCCGAGTGACCAGAGGGTCAGCGCAGAGAGGGCGAAGGTGCGTCGCGTCCGCGTGCCGCCGCGCCGAGGACCTGCGGCGCTCATCGGAGGGCTCCTCGGGCGAGCATCTGCGGCAGGTCGCCGAGCGCGCCGAGCGTCATGACCGAGAGTTCGCGCGCCGTGCGCATGGTCGGCTGCTCGCCGAGCTCGCTGCGCACCGCGACGGCCTCGACCGCGGCGGGGAGCTTGACCGCCGCATGACGGAGCCGGTCGAGCGGCATCCGCGATCCGGTGAGGAGGAACCCGATGGAGAGGTCGGGGTAGGACTGGGCGGTGAGCGCGGCGACCGCCTCGAGGCGCATCACCCGCTCGGCGGCGTCGATGGTCGAGGTCGCGTCGAGCATGGCCTTCGGGGTCACGGTCGGCAGCGTGCGGATCGAGAGGACTTCTGCGCGGCTGTGCTCGGGGATCTCGTTGCTCACCGAGAAGAGGACATCACGTCCGTCGCGCACCCCCTGCAGGGCGAGGGATGCCGCGGCGCTCACCGTGTTCTCGAACTCCTCGTCGCTCTCGTACGACTCGGCGTCGAGGTCGAGGATCACCGCGATGCGCGCATGCCGGGACTCCTCATACTGGCGCACCATGAGGCGGCCGGTCTTGGCGGTCGACTTCCAGTGCACGTGGCGCTGCGAGTCGCCCACGACGTACTCGCGCACAGCGTGGAACGAGAGGTCGGCGTCGACCAGGGTCGTGCTCGGGGTGCCCTCGAGGTCGCGGATGAGTCCGGCGCTCGTGCTGGGCAGGCGGACCGTGACCGGGTGCACGTGGATGCGCTGCACATCGGGCCAGCGGAGCTCGCGACGCAGGATGCCGATGGGGTCGCCGCGCGTGATCGTCATGGGGCCCACGTCGATCACCCCGCGCTTGTGGGCGGCGATCGTGAGCTGCTCGCGGTGATGCGCGCCGGGACGCAGCAGGGGGACGTGCGCCTCCACGAGGCCCTCCCCCACCGGGACGTCGACGACACCGGGCAGCGAGAGACGCGTGCCGTTGTTCCGCACGTCGAGGGTCGCCCCGATCTCGGCACCGGCGACCACGCGGTCCCGGTCGAGCGCGAGGTCGATGCGGTAGTCGTGCGCGCCGAGAATGAAGGGAATGCAGACGACCAGCAGCACGAGAGCGATGGTGGCGACCGCCCACGCCTCGACCCAGCCGAGCAGCAGACCTGCGACGACGCCCAGGACGAGGGCGACGACCACCAGCATCCCGGCGGACGTGACGGTCTCGCGGATCCACGCCACCGAGCGGCGAGCCGCGCGCCCCGTGTCGCGCATCGCCCGGCGCAGGCCGAACACCGCGCCGCGGACCGGCCCGCGGCGCGTGCGGTCGTAGCGCGTGACCGTCGAGGTGCGGGTCGAGGTGCTCGTCCCGGCGACGGTCCGCGTCAGACGCGACTCGGTGTTGAAGCTCACGCAGTGCCGTTCTCGCGCGGCGGCTCTACGTCGAGGAGGATCTGCCCGACCACGGCGACGGCCGTGACGCCGTCGAACTCGGCCTCGGGCTCGAGCACGAGACGGTGCGCGAGGGCGACGACCGCGAGCTCGCGCACGTCGTCGGGCGTCACGAACGTGCGGCCGTTCTTGGCGGCCCACGTCATCACGAGGCGCGACAGCGCGAGGGCGCCGCGGACGCTCGCTCCGAGGCGGACCTCGGATGCGCGACGCGTGGCGTCGACGATCCGCATGATGTAGTCCGAGACCAACGGGTTCACGTACACGCCGCGCGACATCTCGGCCATGGTGAGGATCGTGTCGGTGCTGACGATGCCCTCGAGCACGCGCTTGGGCTGCGCCGCGCCCTGGAGGATGCGCATGGTCGCGGCCTCATCGGGATAGCCGATCGAGGTCTTGATCATGAAGCGGTCCAGCTGCGCCTCGGGCAGGCGGTACGTGCCACCCTGCTCGATGGGGTTCTGCGTCGCCATCACGAGGAACGGCGAGCCGACGGGACGCGTGACGCCGTCGACCGTGACGGTGCCCTCCTCCATCACCTCGAGCAGAGCCGACTGGGTCTTCGGGCTCGCGCGGTTGATCTCGTCGGCGAGCACGATGTTCGCGAAGACGGGGCCCGCGTGGAACTCGAACGTGCCCTCCTTCTGGTCGTACACCGTGATGCCGGTCACGTCGCCGGGCAGAAGGTCGGGCGTGAACTGGATGCGCGTGCTCGTTCCGTTCACGGTCTGCGCGATCGCGCGTGCGAGGGCTGTCTTGCCCGTTCCCGGGAAGTCCTCGAGAAGCACGTGGCCCCCGCTGACGGCCGAGGCGAGCACGAGCTCGACCACGTGGCGCTTGCCGAGGATGGCCTGCTCGACGTTGCCGGTCAGGATCGAGAACGTCTCGGAGAACCAGGCCGCCTGTTCGGGCGCGATGGTCACGGGAGCAGCTGTGGGAGCGGGCATGTGGCAACCGTATTTCGTCAGAGTGCCTGCGTCGTGCAGGACGGGACAGAGGACTGGGTGTGGTCGAGGAGGATCACGGCGATCACCCTCCCGGTGGTGCGGGATCGCACGCCGCGGAGATGCGCTGGGTGATGGCAGAGAGCGGCGCGTACGCGCCCTTCCAGGTGACGCGGACGTCGAACTGGCCCACGGCGTCGGTGACCGGGGTCACCGTGAGGTCGTACGACCCCCGCGCCGCGCCGGAGACGCTCACCACATCGCTTTCCTTGGTGGGCACGCACTCGCCAAACTCGACGTTCACCGTGGTCGGCACGGTCCTGGCGGTGACGCCGACCTCGCCGGAGCAGAAGCCCGTGAACGTCTGGTGGCACGAACGCGCCCGCACTTCGCCGGGCGACGAATCGGGGCTGAGAGCGAAGTCGCCCCTCCAGTCGCCGTACATGTAGAACTGCGGGACGAAGTTGTTCTCCGCGCTGACGTTCGGCGCCGAGGCGAGGCGGTACTCGTAGCGGTTCTGCCCCTGCTTGGCGGGTGTGGTGTCCACGGTATAGCTCGCGTCACCACCCGGTCCGTCGACAGAGGTGAAGGTGAAGACGGTCGCGGGAGACGATTCGGTCCAGCCGTAGCCGTTCGAGGCGCACGCCTTCACGGTGTAGAGCTGGTACTCGTCGAGGCCGCCTATCGTGGCGGAATCCGACACCACGACACCGCCGCCCGACACGATGAGGTTGCCGTTGCCGTCGGCGCTGCAGCTCGCGTTGCCCGAGCGCCAGGCCAGGTACTTGACCTGCACGCCCTGGGCGCTGCCGTTCGCCTGGGCCGCGACGCCCGTGATCGAGATCGACGTGTTCGACGTGGCATCGGCGCGGGTCCACGCCGGGTCGAAGTACGGAGAGCCGGCGGCGGTCACCGACGTGCGGAAGGCTCCCCCCTCGTTGCCGGCATCGCCGTTCGGAGGCTGGAACTGGCTGATGGGGATCATCGTGAGTGTCTGCGCGCCGGGCGAGAGAGCGATCTCAGCCTGCGTGGTCGCACCCGTGCGCTCGATGACCTGGCCGGTCTCCTCGATGCGGAACGACCGGGAGTCGTCCGTGGCCGCGATCGACAGTGCGACCATACCGCGTCCTCGATCGGTCTGACCGGGGCGGTACACCGGCGTCGCCGTGGCATTCGTGATGACGGGGGCGGCGTAGGCCCAGCTGATGTGCGGGGACGTCGCCGACGAGGTGCCGACGGAATTGACCGCGGCCGCGGAGAACGTGTGCGGCTCACCGTTCGTGAGCCCGTTGACCGTGCAGCGGTACACGCCGCCGCCCGCGGGGCTGCAGGAGCCGTTGGCCGGCGCCCCGTCCTGCAGGATCGTGATCGCGCTCACCGACGGGTGCGCGCGCCCCGCTTCACCGAGCGGCACCTCGAGTGTGACCGAGGAGCGGGTGAAGCCGACCGTCGTGACGCTCGCGGGCGCCTGCGGGAAGCCCTGCAGGTCGAGGGTGAGCGTGCCGGTGCCCGTGCGGCCCTGCGCGTCGGAGACGACGAACGGGATCACGCACTGACCGCCGGGCGCCTGGCCGCCACCGGGCCACGTGGCCGCGATCGCCGTGCTGCCCGCCACCGAGATCGACGCCACGTCGCAGCGCGCTCCGGCGCCGAGCGACATCAGACGCAGTCCCGAGCCCGGCTTGCCCTGGAAGGGGTCGTACTCGCCCGCGACGTCGACCACGTCGATCGAGCAGTTCGGGTTGGTCACGACGCACTGGCGGGTGAAGGTCGCGCCACGCGGAGCATCCGGTGGAGCCGCCCCCACCACGAGACGGACGGATGCCGAGGGCTGCCCGTACTGCTCGACGGTGATGCTGACGTTCTCGGTGTTGCCGGGACGGGCATCCGCCCGTGCCTCGATCGTGACGCTCGACCCGTTCTGGTTCGGGGTCACGATGAACGCCGAGCCCGAGTAGACCACGCGGAACTGCAGCGTCGAGACGTTGCCCTCGCGCCCGCCTTCCCAGCTCGCCATGTTGCTGTAGAGGTCGATGGTCTCGGTCGCGCCCGGCGCGATGGTGTGCGCGATGGACGAGAGCAGCAGCTGCGGTGCGGCAGGGCGGATGCTGATCGGGACGTCGATGTACGACCAGCGCTCCTGGCCCTGCAGGCGCACCGGCACGAGGCAGGTGTCGGCCCACGGCGCCTCGCGACCCGCGCGGTAGGTCGCGTCGGACGATCCCTCCGCGACGCAGGAAGCGGCGGCGCGCTGCGCGGTGAACTGCCCGGAGCCGAGCTCGACGGCATCCGACGCCGGAAGGTCGACGTAGTCGCGCACGGCGAACGACACCGACGCGTCCTCGTCCACCACGACGGGCGTCGAGCCGGGCTTGAGCTGCACCTGCATGTCGTCGAACGCCGGGATGTGCAGGAAGCCGTAGCCCACGACGTCGCGGCCGCCGGCCGCGGTCCCCGACAGCTGGAAGGGCACGAGCGCACCCTCCTTCGGAGCGGTGCCGACGATGCGGTTGCCCTGCACCGAGTAGCCCGGCTGGTCGCCCCACAGGCTCAGCTTGAGACCGGAGGCGTCGCCGGAGGGCCAGTTCACCCGGCCGGTGACGACGTCGATGCCGCGTTCGGCGAGCTCATCCCGATCCCGCGCGGTGAGCACGGTGTCGGCGACGGAGGGCTGGTCTGTCACGGCGCCGTCGGTCACCGTCACGACGATGAGGCCCTGCGCCGTGCTGCCGGTGCGCGCGGACTTCACCGTGTAGAAGTAGGAGTTCGTGCCGGCCACGTCGCCCGCGCGCAGCACCACGCGACCCTCGTCGAGGTCCGTGTCGGGGTCGATCAGCGCGTTGAGCCGCTCGTACAGCGGGTTGCCCTTGACGGGCGGCGCGTTCGGGACGAGCTCGGTGATCTCGAGCTGGCTCTGCGCGGGGTCGAGGTCGTTCGACCGCGGGTCCAGCACGACCGGAGTGTTCGATCCCGCCTCGACGCGGACGTAGTCGCTGAAGGTCACGGGCGCCGCATCCTGCACGTCGGCATCCAGGACGCCTATGCGCACCGTGCCCGTCCCCTGCTCGCCCTGCGGGTCGCGCACGGTGTACTGGAACGTCGCCTGTCCGCCCGCGACGCCGCCGGCCGGTGCCCGATAGACGATCGCGTCGCCGCTCGCGGAGATCGTCGCGGTGCCCGAGCCTCTGTCCGGCTGCTCGACGCCGGCGAGCACGACCCGATCGCCGTCGCTGTCCATGCCTGTGGCCGGCACGGGGAGCGAGACCGTCTGACCGCTCAGCACACGTCCGGTGAGGGTGGTCGGCGTCGGCGGACGGTTGGTCCCGCCCGGGATGACGGTGACCGTGACCGCGCCGTTGTCGTACAGCGAGGGGTTGCGCTCGAGCGACACCGAATAGGTCAGTCGGTACGTGCCGGGCGTCGTCGGCGCAAGGTAGCGCAGAGCGTTGCCGTCGGCGAAGACGAGTTCGCCCGCCTCGCCCGATCCGGTGACCTCCGGCAGGACGACGAGGGGCTCGCCTCGAGGCGCGACGTCGTTCGCGGTGACCGCGATGCGGGTCAGGGATCCGGCCCGCACAGTGATCGCATCGGGGAAGACGATGGGTCGGGTGACCGTCGAGGGAGGCGTGAGGAAGACCGTGACGGAGCCCTGCACCGCGGCGCCCGATCCGTCGGCGACCGTGACCGTCGCCCTGCCGATCACGCCGGGATCGCCCGTCTCGGTCGTCCCGTTGACGCGGATGCTCTCGTTGCCCACGACGCGTACGCTGAGCTGCGGCGTCGAGCTCACGGCATCCGAGATCATCAGGACCCGGCCGCTCGTGTTCTGCACGGCGCGGAGCACGTCGACTGTGGTGTCCTCGCCCTCCCGCACGAACGCCGTGAGCGGCGCCATGGCGAGCGCCGCGGAGCCGTCGACGGCGGTGACGCGGATCACCGCGGACTGTTCGGCCTGGGTTGAGGCGTCCTGCGCGGTGTAGGTGACGACGTACTGGCCCGGTTCCGCGACCGTGAGCTCGACCGTGCCGGATGCGGCGTTCGGGGCGACCTCGAGCCCCTGAGCGGTCGCCGCAGTCTGCACGGCGTCGACGAGGCGGTACGAGCCGGAACCGCCGGACAGGTGGTCGGAGATGCGGATGGACTGCAGCTCACCGACCCGCGCCGTCAGTGCGACTGGCGAGGCGAGCAGAGCGGGGCTGCCGGTGACCTGCACGTCGAGCGTCTTCTCGGCGCGCGCGCCGTGGACGTCCTCGATCACGACGGTGACCGGGATCACGGCATCTGCGGCGTTGGGGTCCGTGTGGCGGATCGCCACCCGACCGTCGGCCATCGGCACGACCATGACGGGGGCCGCGGCATCGGTCTCGTACGCGTCGGCGAGGACGAAGGGGTCGCCCTCCGGGTCGACCCAGCCCGACAGGGCGGAGACGATCGTGCTGCCGCCGGGAAGGAGCTGCGGCGTGGGCCAGTCCTGCTGGCAGGCTTGGACACCGCACCAGACCGGCGCGGAGTTGGTCGCGTCGTCGATCACCGTGAGCGTCACGGTCGCCGGGGAAGACGACGCCGCTCCGTCGGTCGCGGCGTATGTGAAGGTGGTCTGCCCCGACCCCGCCTTGACGTTCACCACGAGCGACTGGTCGTTCGCGACGAGCGAGAGCTCGCCGAACGACGGGTCGGCGAGGCCGCCGGCGACGGACGCCGCGTCGATCGACAGGACGTCCTTCTTGTTCGGGTCGTGGTCGTTGAGGAGCACGGGGAGGATGACCTGCTCCCCCGCGCGCACGCCGAAGGCATCGTCGACCGCGACCGGCGGCAGCTGCTCCGCGACGTCCTCGACGACGATCGTGCCCTCCTCCTGCTCGGTCTCGTCCTCGATCGCCCACTGTTCGAGCGGGATGAGCACGCCGTCGGGCGCGGTCCAGATGAGTCCCGTGCCGATCTCGCTGAGCACCGCTCGATCGCCGTTCTCTTGGAACACCGGCTCGATCGTGGCGGAGTCGAGGGCCTCGTCCGGCACGCGGAGGGGCACGGTCTCGCCGTCGTTCCACAGAGTGCCCGAGGCGGTGTCGAGCCAGGCTGCGTATGTCGAGCCGCCGACCACGACGGGAGCCGCCGGTACGCCAGAGGCCTCGGCGATTCGCTCGGACTCACCGGAGGCGAGGGCCACCGAGACGAGTCCGTCCGAATCGGCGATGACCAGATCGTCACCCGAGGCGGCGCCGTTCTGGAGCTTCGCGTCCTCGGCCACGTCGAGCTCGACGACCTCGTCCCTGCCCGAGACCCAGAGCTCGCCGGATGCCGGCTGCAGCATGGCCCAGCGGTCGCCGATGACGGTCAGCGCGAGGCCCTCGCCGCCCTCCGGTCCATCGGTCACCGGTGCGCCGTCGCCGATGAAGCGGTGCTCATCGATGTCGAAGCGACGGACGGCACCCTCCTCCGACGAGTAGAGCGCGAGGACGCCCTCGGGCGAGAGGCCGATCGCGTCGGCCGTGTAGGTGGGCGGGTCCTCGCCCTCCTCCACCTCGACCGCGGCGAACGGGTCGACGAGCGCGGTGCCGGCGCCGGCATCCAGCGTCGTGACCGAGACCTGACCGGTGTCGGTCCGATAAGCCACGTACGGGCCGGCCGAGATGATCTCCCTCGTGCCGGCCGGAGTCGGCTCGGAGGCGATCGGAGTGCCCTCGTCGGCGGAATCCGACATGAGGTCGGTCGGGCTCGCGGGGTCGAGATCCCAGCGCTGCCGGTTGCCCTGCGCGTAGAGCACGGCCGAGGCGCCGTCCTGCCAGACCGCCTCGGGGTCGTCGACGTTGCGCACCGTGTCGATCTCGGCGAGCTCGGTGTTGACACGCGCGTACTGCCCGCTGTCGCGCATGACCCAGACGGCGGATTCGAGTCGCGGGACCTCCTGCGACTGGTAGCCCTGAGCGGTGACGGCGAGCGTCACCACCACGGCGAGGGCGGCGATGCCCGAGATCGCCGCGATCAGACGCGCGCGCGGTCGCGGATTCGCCTGCGCGCGGTTACGGTCGCCGATGGCCATCAGATCACTCCGGTCATCATGAGCACAGCGACCCCGACACCCGCGAGGACTCCGGCGCCGATCACCGCACCGATGAGGCCCGCCACCATGGGCGATCGGGTCTTCGCGCGGGCTGCGGGGAGGTCGTCGCGGTCGCGCGGGGCCGCCTGCTGCTTCGCGGCGCGGACGGCGCGGCGCGAGTCGGGGGCGACGGTCGTGATCACCGGCCCTCGAGGAGCCGAGTCGGAGAAGCTGACGGGGGCCGCGGCGGCCCATTCGGCGGATGCCGCTTCGAACGCCGTCGGGTGGATGCCGAGCTCGTACTGCGCCCAGCGCAGACGCTCGGCGAAGTCGGCCATGCTGGCGAACCTCTTGGCGGGGTCCCGCTGCATCGCGGTCGCGAAGAGATCGTCGATGATCGGGGGAATGCCGGGCGTCGGGACGGCGGTGTACCGCGCCTTGATGATGCGGTCCGTGAGCTGGTCGCGCGAGTTCGAGCCGCGGTCGGCGCGCTCGAACGGGCTGCGGCCGGCGAGGAGCGTGTACAGCGTGGCACCGAGGCTCCAGATCTCACTGGGGACGGACCCAGAGACCTTCTCCTGCAGCACCTCCGGCGAGCTCCACGGCACCGACATCGCGATGGTCTCGCCGTCGCCCTCGTCGATCACGGCCGCCGCGATCCCGAAGTCGGCGAGCACCGGCGCGCCCAGGGAGTTGATGAGGATGTTCGACGGTTTGATGTCTCGGTGCAGGAGCCCGGCGCGGTGCACGGTCTCGAGCGCGCCCGCGATGCGGACGCCGGTGTCGAGCACCTCGGCGAGCGGCACCGGCTGCTTCTTGTAGCGCGCGCTCATGGTGTCGGGGCAGTACTCCATGGCGAAGTACGGGCGGCCGTCTGCCGAGATGGAGGCCTGATAGATCGTCACGATCGACGGGTGGGCGCTCAGGCGGGCGGAGATGTCGGCCTCGACGTTGAACGTGCGCAGCACCTCGGGGTTCACGGCATCCGCGAGCAGGACCTTGACGGCGGCGACGCGGCGGGGCATGTCCTGCTCGTACAGGAAGACATCGGCGAATCCACCCGATCCCAGCGGGCGCACATAGCTGTACCCGGCCAGGGTCGGCGGCGTCGATGTCATGCGCGTTGCCACTCATGCTCCTCACGGTCTGTCGGAGACCGCGCCATGCACGAGTCTTGACGCCGAGCGCAAGACAGTCCCCCCGATCACAGATTATATCGAGGGTCTGTGGTGACCACAGAAGCGGGATCGTGGACCGTCAGGCCCGCCAGCATCCGACCACGTGATCGTCGACCATCCCGGTCGACTGCATGAGCGCGTACATCGTGGTCGGGCCGACGAACCGGAACCCGCGCCTGCGCAGCTCCTTGCTCAGCGCGGTCGACTCGGGCGTCACAGCCGGGACGTCGGCCAGACTCGCCGGACGGATGCCGCGCGCCTCCGGCGCGAACGACCACATCAGCGCGTCGAGCTCGCCATCGGCCATCTCGAGGACGAGTCGCGCGTTGCCGATCGTGGCCTCGATCTTGGCGCGGTTGCGGATGATGCCGGCATCCGCCATGAGCCGCTCGATGTCGTTCTCTTCGAACGCAGCGACCGCTTCGGGCTCGAACCCCGCGAACACCTCGCGGAAACGAGGGCGCTTGCGGAGGATCGTGATCCACGACAGCCCGGCCTGGAAGCCTTCGAGCGCCATCTTCTCGAACAGCGGCCGGTCGCCGTGCAGCGGCGTGCCCCACTCCTCGTCGTGATAGCGGCGGTACTCGGCATCGTCGCCCACCCACCCGCAGCGGGCGCGTTCGTCGGGGCCGGTGAGGAGAGGGATCATGCGTCAACGCTAGCCGCGGCATCCGACATGCGGATGCCGCGGCTCGTCGTCAGTCCGCGAAGGTAGCGGCGTCGATCACGAAGCGGTATCGCACGTCGGAGGCGAGCACGCGCTCGTAGGCCTCGTTGATCTGCGACGCGGGGATGACCTCGATCTCAGCGGTGATGCCGTGCTCGGCGCAGAAGTCGAGCATCTCCTGCGTCTCGAGGATGCCGCCGATGTTGGACCCTGCGAGCGAACGGCGTCCGCCGATCAGCGACGACACGTTCACCGCGAGAGGCTCGGCCGGAGCACCGACGCACACCATCGAACCGCCCACGTCGAGGAGGCTCAGGTACGCGCGGAGGTCGACGACAGCACTCACGGTGTTGAGGATGACGTCGAACGAGTTCCGGAGATCGCGGAACGTCTGGCGGTCGCTCGTCGCGTAGTAGTGGTCGGCGCCGAGGCGCAGGCCGTCGTCCTTCTTGTTCAGCGTCTGCGACAGGACCGTGACCTCCGCACCCAGGGCGTGTGCGATCTGGACTCCCATGTGCCCGAGTCCGCCGAGTCCGACGACGGCGACGCGCGTTCCGGGGCCGACGTCCCAGTGGCGCAGGGGCGAGTACGTGGTGATGCCGGCGCACAGCAGCGGTGCGGCGGCATCCAGCGGGAGAGCGTCGGGGATGCGCACGACGAACGCCTCGGTCACGACGACCTTCTCGGAGTAGCCGCCCTGGGTGACCGTGCCGTCGCGGTCGGGGCTGCCGTACGTGAACACCGCGCCGTTCGAGCAGAACTGCTCGTCACCGCTCACGCAGTTGTCGCACTCGCCGCACGAGTTCACGAGGCATCCGACACCGACGCGGTCGCCCACGGCGTGCCGCGTGACCTCGGAGCCGACCTCGGCGACGATGCCGGTGATCTCGTGACCCGGTGCGAGCGGGTAGCTCTGCGGGCCCCAGTCACCGCGGACCGTGTGGATGTCGGAGTGGCAGATGCCGGCGAACGCGATGTCGATCAGGATGTCGCGCGGCCCGAGCTCCCGTCGCTCGATGACGGTCTTCTCGAGCGGGGCGGCTTCGCT
The DNA here is from genome assembly GCA_037033365.1 of Actinomycetota bacterium. Classification (GTDB taxonomy): domain Bacteria; phylum Actinomycetota; class Actinomycetes; order Actinomycetales; family Microbacteriaceae; genus Microbacterium. Next base: position 14,469 of record JAZBLS010000081.1, read on the forward strand.
CGGTGCGGCATAGGCGTGGACGCGCGTCATCAGGTCTCCTGAGTCTCGGGTGCGGCGGGCACATCGACGATACCCCCGTTCGGTGAGCCGGTCGTTGAGCGAGCGGAGCGCACCTGCCGGAAGACCCCCACCGCGTTTCGTCTCGGTGCTTCGCTCCTCGCTCAACGACCCGGAGGGGGAGCACCTGCCCGTTGAGCGAGCGAAGCGCAC
>JAZBLS010000082.1:0-14080 GCA_037033365.1 Actinomycetota bacterium
GGTCGAAGCCGGTCGTCGGCTCGTCGAGGAACAGCAGCTCGGGGCGGCCGATGATGCCGAGGGCGACGTCGAGCCGGCGCTGCTGGCCGCCCGAGAGCCGCCCGGCGCGCACGCGCGCCTTCTGCTCGAGACCGACCGCTGCGATCACCTCGTCGACGCCGCGCGGCTTCGGGTAGTAGCCGGCGAACTCGGTCAGAAGCTCGCGGACCGTGAAGTTCCCCGCCTCGCCGGTCGACTGCAGCACGATACCGAGCCGCGCCTTCCAGTCGAGGCCACCCCGCTGCGGGTCGACGCCGAGCACGCGCACCGCACCGGCCGTCCGGTGCCGGTACCCCTCGAGGATCTCGATGGTCGTCGACTTGCCCGCGCCGTTCGGCCCGAGCAGCGCGAAGGTCTCTCCGCGCCGGATGTCGAAGCTGATGCCGTCGACGGCGGTGAACCCGCCGTACTCCTTGCGGAGGTCGCTGACCTCGATCGCATTGTCTGCCATGGTTCCAGCGTGCCCGTGCAGAGGCCGCAGCGGTAGCCGTGGAGCGGCGGACACTCGCATCCACCGATCGGTGGATGCCGGGTGCGCGGTGTCGGGCGGAGATCTCGGGGTTGGGCGGAGATCTCGGTGTCGGGCGGACGGATGCCGATGCATCGGCCGCCCGACGGGGAGTTCTCCGCCCGACGGAGTGGCCGGCGGGCGCGGGAGCGCACGCGATGGCCCGACGACGCACGAGGGGCACGGCGGGATGCCCGCCGTGCCCCTCAGGTCGGGGTGTTCAGGATGCTCAGCGCGAGGCCTTCTCGTCGGTCTCGACCACGTCGATCGTGATCTTGCCGTCGATGGTCTCGGCGTCCTCATCGAGGATCTCGTCCTCGAGCACCTCGTCGCCACGGAACTCCTCGGACGAGTCGTCGTCGGCATCCGTGTTCTCGACGAGCTCGCCGTCGAGGATCGCGTCGTCGTCCGACTCCGTGTCCGCGGCGGCGTGCTCGGCGGCGGGAGTGCCCAGCGCCTCGACCTCGCCCGTGAAGATGCCCTCTGGGCGGATCAGCTCGCGCACCTCGGCCATGAAGCTGGCGAGCTGCTGCTGCTGCCACCGGAGCTGGCGGGCGTGGTCCTCCGCGTCGCGGAGGACGGTGGACGTGTGCGTCGTGACCGAGTCGACGATCTTCTGCGACTTCACGCGGGCACGGTCGAGCGTGTCGCGCGCGCGGACCTGAGCATCCGCCTCGATGGTCTGCGCCTGCGAGCGCATCAGGCGCTCGTAGTCGTCGGCCTTCGCGGAGATGCGCTGCGCGTGCTCGAGCGACGCGGTGACCTGCTCGTTCGCATCGGTGGTGATGCGCTCGGCGTGCGCGACGGCCTGGTTGTGCAGCACGAGGAACTCCTGCTGCGCGTCGTCCTGACGGCGGGTCAGCGTCTCCTCGAATTCCAGGACGCGGGCGTTCATCTCGCGGACGTCGCGCTCGGCATCCGCTCGGAGCTGCGTGGTCTCGCGAGTGACGAGGGAGCGGAGCGCGGCGGCGCCCTTCTCGGCCTCGGTGCGGATGGCCGTGGCCTCCTGCGATGCCTGGTGCACCTTCTCGGCCGCATGCGCGGCCTCGCGCTCGAGGGTCGCCTCGTGCGCCGTGTACTCGGTGTCGATCTTCAGTCGCACCTGGTCGGCGTCGTGCTGCGCCTGCGCGATGATGCGTGCGACGTCGGCGTCGGCCTCGGCGCGCTGAGTCGTGACCTCTTCGCGCGCGGCGGCCATCAGGCGGTCGGCCTGCACGGCGGCGTTCTGGATGAGCACGTTCGCCTGCTCCTCGGCGACGCGGAGGATGGCCTCGAACTGCTCACGCGAGGGCGCTTCCTGCCCGTCGGCGCGAGGCGTGTCGACGAGCTCGTTCGTGAGGGTCGCGACCTGCTGCTCGGTCTCGGCGGCCTTCGCCTTGACCGCGGTCAGCTCGGCCTCCAGCTCCTCACGCGCGATGCGCTCCTCGTCGCGGATCGTCTCGAGCGAATCCTCGTGGCGCGCCTCGGCGGACGCGAGGTCGGCCTTCGCCTGCTGCAGCTGATTGCGCAGTGTGCTCAGGGCCGAGTCGACCTCGGCCTTGTCGTACCCGCGGAAGGATGCGGTGAAGCCGGACTGCTGCGCCTGCGACTCGCGCGGCACGTCTTCGATCAGCTTGTCGAAGAAGTCGGGAGTCCGGTCGTTGTCGGGAGATTCGCTCATGATCGGCCTTTCTGGCGGGGCCGTGGCGCTGACCGGGGGGTCGCGCGGGCCGAGGGGGGAGTGTGCGCGTCCCGCACGACGGCTGGTCCGCGGTGAAGCGCGGTGACAAGCCTAGCTTCGACGGCCTGGAGATGCGCGGTCAGTATTCCGGAATCGGATTTCGCCCCCTGTCAACCGTGGTGCGGAACGCGCCAGAGTGCGCGACGGTGGAGGTCGTCGAGATGAGAGGAGTCCGCGATGTCGGATCCGAAGTCGTACCCGGACTACCAGGAGCCGTTCCACCCCGATGAGGTGGACGGAGTGGATGAGGGGCTGCGCGAGCTGAACGAGAACGACGCGAGCGCCGAGGAGCGTGACGAATCCGCCGAGGAGGCGGAGGTCGATCCTGAGGGCAGCGCCGCCCGCTGACCCCCGGGGTCAGCGGTCGTCGCGGACCCAGACGGGCGGCGCCCCGTCCTGCCGCAGGTAGGAGAGGCGCGAGCCCTCCCGCGTGGGCAGACCCTGTCGAGCCGACGCCGCCGCGACCCGGATGCGCAGGTCGTTCCAGAACTCGGTCGTGTTCGGCATCCCGAGGTACTCGCGGCATCGGTCGACCTGCAGCCGCGTTCCCACGCCGTCGGCGACGAGCCGGGCGACGGCATCGTCCGGCTCGACGAAGCGGATGCCGTAGCTCCCGTCGCCGAGGACCGTGAACCGCCGGGGCTGCTGCGCGGCCACGAGGTCGACGATCTCGCGCACGACCGGCTCGGATGCCTCGATCACGACCGTCGAGCCGAGCTCGGCGAGGATCCCCTCGAGACGGGAGGCCGCGGCCGACCGATCGGCGCGCTCGCCGGCCTTCGCGGTCGACCGGCGTATCCACCGGGGCAGCAGCATCGCGAGCACGATCACCATGACGATCAGCGCGACGAAGACGAAGGCGTTGTCCACGGTCTCAGCCTAGAGAGCGGGTCTGCGGATCATCCGAGGAGCACGGTGATCAGCACGAGCACCGGCAGACAGCCCAGGGTCGTGAGGAAGACGGTGTCGCGCGAGATCGTCTCGCCGACGTCGTATCGCTGCGAGTAGTTGAAGACGTTCTGGGCGGTGGGGAGAGCCGCGAGGATCACGACGATGAGCACCTCGGCGGGGGAGAGGCCGAACACGAACTCGGCCACCACCCATGCGATCACGGGCATGATCAGCAGCTTCAACGTGGTCGCGAGGATGATGTCGCGGCGGTGGCCTGGCGCCCCCAGCACCCGTTGGCCGTGCAGCGAGATGCCGTAGCTGATGAGCAGCACCGGCACGGCCGCATCCGCGATGAGCTGCGCGGGGTCCATGATGATCGGTGGGATCGTGATGCCGGACACCGAGACGATCGTGCCGAGGACGGAGCCGATGATGATCGGATTCGTCGCGGTGCGCACCAGGGTCTTCCGCACCGACACCCGGTCACTCGTGACGGCGTCGAGGATCGTGAGCGAGATCGGCGTGAACACCAGCAGCTGCATGAGCACGACGGGAGCGGGGTAGGCCGCGCTCCCGAGCAGGTAGAGCGACAGCGGGATGCCGATGTTGTTGGAGTTGACCTGGCCCGCCGCGAGCGCGCCGATCAGCGTCTCGCCGACCGGGCGCTTCCACAACAGTCGGGCGATGAGCGCGTAGATCGCGATGACTGCGACGGCCGCGATCGCAGACACCGGCAGCAGCGACGAGAACAGCATCTTCGCGTCGGCGTGCGCCAGCACCGTGAACAGCAGGAACGGCGAGAGCACGAAGAAGATCAGACGCCCGAGCACGTGCCTGGCGTGCGGCCCGAGCAGGTCGATACGCCCGATGACCCAGCCGAGCGCGATCGCGACGCCCACGACGGCGAATCCGGTCAGCGTCTCGAGCATGCTTCGAGCGTATCGAGGGCGGGGAGGGGCGGATGCCGGTCAGGCGGCATCCGCTCTCATTCCCCGCGCTCGGCGCTCAGCGCGAGGTGGGCGGGAGCTTGTCGACTCCGTGCCGGTTGGGGCGGTCGGGCTCGGCGGCCGTGTCGGGGGAGACGCCGGCATGGCCCTCCGCGTCGTCCGAGGTGGGGTAGTGGGGCTCGTCGATCTCGACAGCCTTGTCGCGCTCCTCGAGCGGGGGCAGGTGGTCGAGCGGCTGCTTGATGTCGTCGGGGTGGCTCATGTCCCCAGCATCCGCCTGTCGCCGGGTGCCCACCCAGGCCCTTGCGATCGGCGGACCTGTGTGGTTGCCCGCGGACGTGCGGGGCCGATTCCGCATCCGAGGTCGGGGTTTGCGGCGTGTTTCTGGCCCCGCACCGCGGCGGCGGTGCGTTTTCGACCCCGCACGAGGTTCCGGGTGGTGCGGGGTCGATTCCGCATCCGAACTCGGGTTTCGCGGTGTGTTTCTGGCCCCGCACCGCGGCGGCGGTGCGTTTTCGACCCCGCATCGGGAGAGGCCAGAACTTTTTTGTGACGATCCGGCGGCGGTATGCGTCCTATCCATGAGCGACCGAAACGCTCCCGCTCCGGCGGACATCGGATTTCGAGATAGGACTCGTCATGGCAACTCAGGATCAGACCACTCCCGCAACGCCCGCCGAGAAGGGACTGGACAAGACCGCTCCGCGCGTCGACCGCTCGGCCTCGCTCTCGGCGTCGCGCGTCCCCACGGACTCGTCCGCACCCGGGACGACGACCATCGCCGAGGGCGTGGTCGCCAAGGTCGCCGGAATCGCGGCCCGCGAGGTCGCCGGCGTGTACGCACTGGGCGGCGGCGGTGCCCGCGCGTTCGGCGCGATCCGCGACGTGATCAACGCCACGGACCTCGCGCAGGGCGTGAAGGTCGAGGTCGGCGAGACGCAGGCCGCGGCCGACCTGACCATCGTGGTGGAGTACCCGGCTCCCATCCAGGACGTCGCGAACAACGTCCGCGCCGCGGTCGCCGGTGCGATCAGCCGCCTGGTCGGCCTCGAGGTCGTCGAGGTCAACGTCGAGGTCAACGACGTGCACGTGCCCGGTGACGACAGCACCGAGAACGAGGAGTCGCGAGTCTCATGAGCCCCACGACCACCGGCGCGCTGATCGGCGCGCTCCTCGCCCTCGCGGCACTGCTGTTCGGGTTCTGGGGCTTCCTGCTCATGGCCCTGTTCGCGGGCATCGGCGCGGTCGTCGGGCGCATCGCCTCCGGCAAGATCGACGTGCGCGGCCTGGCCGACGCCTTCACGGGGCGGCGAAGCTCCTGATGCGCGCCGACCAGACCGTCATCGCCGGCGGTGGCCCTGCGGGGACCGCCGCCGGCGGGGCCGCCGTTCCCGGACGCGTCGTCGTGAGGGACCGCGTCTACCGCGTGGTCGCCGAGCAGGCCTCCGCGAGCCTGATCGGGGTCCCCCGCGCTGACGTGAAGGTCGACGTCGTCGAGCGGTCCGGAGGGATCTCCCTCCGCATCGCGACCCCTCTGCCCATCCCCCCTCTGGATGACGCCGACGCGATCGCGCAGACGGTGCCCGTGCTCGAGCGGGGCCGTCAGCTGCAGGAGCAGCTCCAGCCCCGACTGACCGGCCTCCTGGGTCGCGAGGTCTCCCGCATCAACCTGACCATCACCGGTGCCACGATCCCCGAGAGGAGACGAGTGCGATGACCACCCCGGCACTGCGCCGCGTCGTCCGACGCGAGACGCACTCCCCGCGCACGGTCGCGATGTTCGTCGCGGTCGTCCTGCTGCTGCTCGCCCTCGCGTACGTCGGCGTCGAGATCGTGCTGAGCCTCGCGGCTCAGCCGGCCCTCCTCGTCGCTCCGAACGCCGCGGCGGCCTGGCTCGTCGGCCTGCCCACCGCGGTGCCCCCGGGGCTCCTCATCGGAGGCAGCGTCGTGCTCGCGCTGATCGGTGCCGTCTTCATCGTGCTGGCGGTCACCCCCGGTCGCCTGTCGAAGCACACGATCGAGGCGGGCGACCGTGCGGTCGTCGTCGACAACGGCGTGATCGCGAGCGCTCTCGCGCAGCACCTCGCCGACGAGACCGGCATCGCGCGCTCCGACATCACGGTCGGCGTCGGACACAGGGGCGTCGACGTGACGGTCCGCCCCGGCGCAGGCATCCCCCTCGAGAAGGCCGCCGTCCAGGCCGCCACCGAGGAGCGGCTCTCGGCGTACCGGCTGACCCGCAGCATCCGCACCCGCGTTCGGATCGAACGCCCGATCGATAAGGACGACGAGCTGTGAACGACACGAATCGCGCGCTGAACCGCGCACTCCTCCTCATCATCGGCCTGCTGCTCGCAGGGCTGGGGGCGATCGGCATCGCGATCGCGAGCTGGCCGGCAGCGAGCGACATCTGGACCGCAGCGGGCAAGGATGCCGAGTCCTGGCTCGATCAGGCCATCGCCGCGACGGCGATCGCCGGCGGGACGCTCTCGTGGATCGCGATCGGCTCCGTGGCGGCGATCGTCGTCGTCATCGTTCTGTTGGTCCTCGCGCTCATCAGTGTCATCGGACGTCGCTCCCACACGGCACTGCGTTCCTCGGGATCGCAGAACCCGCTCGGCAGGATCACGGTGACGGACTCGTTCGTCTCGGATGCCGTGAAGAACTCCCTCGCGAATCGCGATGAGGTGCTGTCGAGCAGCGTCACCGCGAACGACGTGCGCCGGGAACCGGTGCTGCATGTCGCCGTCACTCCTCGGCAGAACACCGACCCGCGCGAACTCGCCGACCACATCGACGAGCTGCTCACGAACCTGGCGACGCTCACGGGCCGGGAGACCGCCACGTACGTCTCCATCCACACCGGGCTCCGCGCGCGCCTCGCCCACGACCGCACTCGGCTGTCGTGACCACCGGGCCGTCGTGAACACATGCTTATCGTCGGTCGCGTGAGACCGGGCGATAAGGCGACGGGCCTCCGCCCGCCGTCACCACCCCATCCTGACGAAAGGACACATCATGGGACTCGATGACAAGATCAAGAACGCCGCTCAGGACCTCGCCGGCAAGGCGAAGGAAGCGGTAGGGAACGCGACCGACAACGACAAGCTCGCCGCCGAGGGCAAGGCCGACCAGGCCAAGGCCAGCGTGAAGAAGGCCGGCGAGGACGTCAAGGACGCCTTCAAGAACTGATCGCACGACGAGAGGGCGGGGCCGCAGACGCGGTCCCGCCTTTCTGCGTCAGTCCTGTGGGCGCGTCGCCGTCGATCGTCGCGCGATCAGCCGCATCGGCACCGTGACACTCTCGACGGGGCGCGTGCGGTCGCTCAGCCGGGCGACCGCGAGCCGTGCCGCCTGTCTGCCGAGCGCCTCGACATCGCCCGTCACGACGCTGACCCCCAGCACGCGCGCCCACTCCGGCTCGTCGAAGCCGATGACAGCGGGCCGCGCGACGTCGCCCCGCGCACCGACGTCCTCCATCACTCCGAGGAGGATGCGGTTGTTCCCCGCGACGACCGCCGTCGGGGGATCGTCGAGAGCGAGGAGCTCCTGCACGGATGCTCGCGCCGACGCCGCATCGTGCGCGTCGGTCCGCAGCAGGTCCCGCCATTCGGGCGCCACGTCGTCGAGCACGTCGCCCATGCCGGCGAGGCGCTGCCGATAGGTGGGCAGCCACGCGAAGTCGCCGATGAAGGCGATGCGACGGTGGCCGGCATCGATCAGGTGCTGTGCCGCCAGTCGGCCCCCCGCGCGGTTGTCGAACACGACGGAGTCGGCGTCCAGGTTCTCGGCCGGTCGGTCGACGAAGACGACAGGGATGCCGCGGGCCTGCAGCGGCGCGTAGTCGGCATGATCGGGCATGGCGGAGACGGCGATCAGGGCCTTGGTCTGCCGGTCGGCGAGGTCGTAGGCGAGGCGCCGCTCCTGTTCGGCGGACTCCCGTGAGTTCGCGACCGCGAGGTGCATCCCGCGCGTGCGGATCTCGTCCTCGATCGCCTGTGCGAGGGCCGAGTAGAACGGGTTGGTGAAATCGCCCGTGATCAGGCCGATGGAGTCGGCCAGGCGGCCGCTCGCGAGCAGACTCGCCGCCGCGTTGCGCTGATAGTCCAGCTCGGCCGCGGCCGCCAGGACGCTGGCGAGAGTCTTCTCGCTGACGTACGACTCGCCGCCGAGCGCCCGGGAGGCGGTCTTGAGGCTGACGCCCGCGAGCGCGGCGACCTGGGCCAGCGTGGGGCGGGCGGCGACCACCGCTCCCTCATCCGTTCGATCCATGCGTCGTCCTCTTCATGATCCCCGCGCCATCACCTGCGGGGTGCGGCGGATAGCCCATTATCGCGGGACGTCGAGAAGATGCGGATCTTCCCTGCACTCCACGGGCTGTGGTAGCGTCCTCAGGATATGACAGCGATGTCATATCCGGCATTCGACTCTCAGTCGACGCCGACCGATCGACACATCGCAGTGGAGTGAGAAGGAGCGACCATGAGGGTTCCCCGTTCGAGGAGGGCAGGACGCGCCGTACGGTCCTGGGCGGCCGCAGGCGTCGCCGCGACCGTGGGGCTGGCGATGCTGACGCCGGCGTCCGCCATGGCGGCGGGTGCGAGCTTCGCGTCGTCGTTCGAGTCGGGGGACGGCGTCCCCTCGCTCGTCGGGACGGGCGGCGCGGTGAACGTCACGGGCAGCCGGTTCGCCCCGGGAAGCGTCCTCGGCGGCGTGACGGCGGTCACGGCATCCGCTCAGAACACGCCCAACGAGGCCGCCGTGTTCGTCGCTGACGGCAACGCCGCGTCGAAGTGGCTCGCCTTCTCGAACACGGGGTGGGTGCAGTATGAGCTCTCCGCACCGCAGCCCATGGTGAGCTACACGCTGACCTCGGGCAACGACGCCCCTGAGCGCGACCCCAGGGACTTCCGCGTGCAGGGGTCGAACAACGGCACCGACTGGACGACCGTCGACGAACGCACAGGCGAACTGTTCACCGGTCGCGGAGAGACCCGCTCCTTCACCCTCGCCACCCCGAGCGCCGAGTACCTCTACTACCGGCTCGACGTCCTCGCCACCCGCACCCCGAGCGCCAACATCGTGCAGCTCGCCGGCTGGGAGCCGATCGCCGAGGCGGGAGCTGCGCCCGCACCCTCCGACCTGCTGCTGCAGATCGGCAACGGACCAACGAGCTCGGACACCGCCAAGACCGGCGTGGGCTTCAGCGGCACCAAGGCGCTGCAGTACAGCGGCCGGCACCTCGGCGAAGGGCCCGCATCGTCGACCAGCGTCCTGTACGACGACGTCGCGATCGATGTCGCCGGTGACAGCGAACTCTCCTACCTCGTCTTCCCCGAGCTCGACAGCGAGCAGACCTACGCCGCGACCTTCGTCTCGGTCGACCTCGCCTTCGACGACGGCACGCGGCTCTCGACCCAGGGCGCCGTCGACGCCTACGGCTACGGCGCCGATGCGCGTACACAGGGCCAGTCCAACGTCCTGTGGCCGAACCAGTGGAACAAGGTCACGGTCGACCTCGGCGCCTTCGCCGGACGCACGGTCGACGACATCCTCTTCACCTACGACCACCCGGGCGCCGATGTGAAGGGCGTGGAGGTGCCGACCGGCGCCACGGCGTTCAGCGGATGGCTCGACGACGTCGAGATCGGCGCCGCCACGGAGCTCGACACGAGCGACGGTCTCGTCTCCTACGTCGACACCCGCCGCGGCACGAACTCGACGGGCGGTTTCTCGCGCGGGAACAACCTGCCGGCCACCGCGTGGCCCAACGGGTTCAACTTCATCACGCCGATGACCAACGCCGACAACGTCGGCACGCTGTACCAGTACCAGCGGGCGAACAACGCGCAGAACCTGCCGGCCCTGAACGGCATCGGATTCTCGCACCAGCCGAGCATCTGGATGGGCGACCGCAACCAGATCGCGGTGCTCCCCGCAGCGAACGGCAACCCCACCTCGTCGCTGAACGACCGCAAGCTCGCGTTCCACCACGAGAACGAGATCGCCCGGCCCGACATCTACAGCGTCGACTTCGACAACGGCATCCAGACCGACGTCACGGCCACCGACCACGGCGCGATCTACCGGTTCGAGTTCACCGGCGACGCAGGTTCGGTCCTCGTCGACCAGCTCGTGAACTCCTCGAAGCTCTCGATCGACGGCGACACGGTCTCGGGCTGGGTCGACGGCGGATCCGGCTACCCCGGGCGCACGCGCATGTTCGTGTACGGCACGTTCGACCGGCAGCCCAGCGCCGCCGGTGCGACCACGCAGGGCGACCGCAACGGGACGGCGCGCTACGCCGCCTTCGACACCAGCGGCGACCGCACGGTCGAGCTGCGGCTGTCGTCGTCGTTCATCTCGCAGGACCAGGCGCAGCGGAACCACGCGCTCGAGCTCGCAGACGTCTCGTTCGACGAGGCCCACGCCGCCGTGCGCGACGCGTGGAACGACCGTCTCGGCGTCGTCCACGACGTCAAGGGCGCCTCGGACACGCAGCTCGTGACCCTGTACTCGAGCCTGTACCGACTGAACCTCTACCCCAACTCGCAGTTCGAGAACACGGGCACGGCCGCAGCGCCGGTGTACCGCTACGCGAGCCCCGTCTCGCCGACGACGGGTTCGCCGACGGACACGCAGACCAACGCCGAGATCGTCGACGGCAAGATCTACGTCAACAACGGCTTCTGGGACACGTACCGCACCGCTTGGCCGCTCTACTCGCTGCTCTACCCCGACGTCACGGAGGAGCTCGTCGACGGCTTCGTGCAGCAGTACCGCGACGGCGGATGGGTGGCCCGGTGGTCCTCGCCCGGCTACGCCGACCTGATGACCGGAACGAGCTCCGACGTGGCGTTCGCGGACGCGTACCTCGCGGGTGCGCTCGACACCGATACGGCACTCGAGGCGTACGACGCGGCGCTCAAGAACGCGACCGTGCTCCCCGAATCCAACGCCGTCGGACGCAAGGGCCTCGCACAGTCGATCTTCCTCGGTTACACCGAGGCGTCGACGCATGAGAGCGCGTCGTGGGGCCTCGAGGGCTTCATCAACGACTTCGGCATCGCCGAGATGGCGAAGGCCCTCGCCGAGGACCCGAAGACGCCGACCGACCGGGTCGAGCAGCTGAAGGAGGAGGCGACCTACTTCGAGGCGCGTGCGCAGCACTACGTCGAGATGTACAACCCCGACGCCGGCACCTTCACGTCGCGCAACGCCGACGGATCGTGGACGTCGGGTGCCGACTTCGACAAGAAGGCGTGGGGCGGTGCGTTCACCGAGGCGAGCGCCTGGACCTTCGGCTTCCACGCGCCGCACGATGTCGACGGCCTCGCCGCGCTCTACGGAGGACGTCAGGAGCTCGTCGACGTCATGCACGCGTTTCTCACCGAGCGCGAGAAGGCCGATCACTCCGGCATCCACGAGGCGCGCGAAGCACGCGACGTGCGACTCGGGATGCTGGGCATGTCGAACCAGATCGCGCACCACATCCCGTACGTGCTCGCCGAGGCCGGCGACCCGTCCGGGGCGCAGGAGCTGATCCGCGACATCCAGGACCGTCTGTTCGTGGGATCCGACATCGGCCAGGGCTACCCGGGCGACGAGGACAACGGAGAGTTCTCGGCCTGGTACGTGTTCTCGGCCCTCGGCTTCTACCCGCTCGAGGTGGGATCCGGCGACTACACGATCGGCACCCCGCTGTTCGACAGCGCGACGCTCTCGCTGGGCGACACCGAGCTCGTCGTGAACGCCCCTGGTGCATCCGCTGGCAAGGACTATGTCGCGGGCGTCAGCATCAACGGGCAGGCACTCGACCAGACGACGTTCGACGGTGATCTGCTCCGCGCCGGCGGCACGCTCGACTTCACGATGAGCGCCGACCCGTCCGCGTGGGGCGGCAAGGACCTCTCCGAGGATCTCGAGGTCCCGGCCACCCTGGTGGACGCCACGAAGTCCGGGCGCGGATCGCTCGCGGCGGTCGACGGCACCCCTGTCGGGTCGCTCGTGGACGACAACATGAACTCGACCGTCGCCTTCTCCGGTGACTCCGCCGAGCTCGTGTGGACGTCGCAGTCCGGCCCGGTCTCGATCGGGCAGTACACGCTGACGAGCGCCGCGAAGGCCGGGGCACCGTCGAGCTGGACGCTGTCCGGTTCGATGGACGGCACCACCTGGACGGAGCTCGACAAGCGAGAGGGCGAGACGTTCACGTGGGACTCGCAGACGCGGCCGTTCACGGCCACGGGCGTCGGCGGGTACACGAGCGTCAAGCTCGACGTGACGTCCTCCGGTGCGCCGCTCGCGCTCGCCGAGGTCGAGCTGTTCGCCTCCGCGTCTGCGGCCGACGGGCTCTCGATCTCCGCAGCCGGGCCGCAGCGCGTGGCCGTCGGCGCCGAGTTCACGGGCACGCTCGCGACGATCGTCGGGACCGAGACGGAGGCGTCGGGCTACGACGTCGCCGTCGACTACGGCGACGGTGAGGAGAGCGCAGACGCGACGCTGACCCGAGACGAGCTCGGCGGGTGGAAGGTGAGCGCTCCGCACACATTCGCAGCCCCCGGCATGTACTCGGCGGTCGTCACGGTGCGCGACTCGAGCGGCGCGGGGGCCCAGGCCACCGCATCCGTCGAGGTCTTCCGCGACGAGACGCTGATCGGCGGATTCAACAACGTCTGCATCGGCGACCTCGGCACCACGGCCGCGAACTGTGACTCGCAGGGTCACGGCTACTTCCGCGACAAGATCAACGCCGACGGCTTCGTGCAGGGACAGACCCTGACGGTGCCGGGCACGAGCCTGACGTACGACCTGCCTGCGGTCGCCCCGGGTGCGCCCGACAACATCACCGGCGAGGGTCAGACCGTGAAGGTCTCGCTCGGCACCGGAGCGACGCAGATCGCGTTCGTCGGCACCGCGACCGAGAGCAACCGCGACTCGGAGGCCGTGCTGCACTTCACGGACGGCACCGAGCAGCGGGTGATGATCAGTCTCGGCGACTGGGTCGGGGCATCGGGCAACCCCTACAAGGGGAACACCGTGCTGACGATCTCGGAGGGTCGACTCTCCGGCACCGCAGCCGAGTCGAGCGTGAAGAACACCGCGATCTACGCCACCGCTCCCGTCGCCCTCTCGGTAGACGGAGACGGGAAGCCGAAGATCGTGGAGTCGCTCACCATGCCGACGGAGGCGGGTTCGCTCAACGACGGACGCGTGCACATCTTCGCGCTCGCCTCGGACGGCGATCGATCCGCCGCGGCTGAGCTGGCCGTCTCGGCCGGCACCGTGGACGAGCAGGTCACGGGCGAGGAGTTCGACGCCACGCTGGCGACGGTCACCGGCGGGGCAGGCGAGACCAGCGCGGTCGTCAACTGGGGAGACGGCTCGCCCGTCTCCGCGGTCGACGTCGCGGACGGGGCGGTCGCCGGGACCCACACCTACGCCACCGCTGGCACCTACACGGTGACCGTCACGGCGGACGACGGCGTGAAGTCGGCGGCCACGCAGGTGCAGATCGTCGTGAACGATCCGGTACCGGTGTACGACCCTGCGATCGAGGCGCCGGATCAGGCCGCTCCGGGCGAGAAGGTCACGATCACGGGCAGCGGATTCGCGCCGGACGAGAACGTCGCCCTCCGGATCGACGACGCCGAGCCCGTGGTCGTGAAGGCCGGTGGCGACGGCTCGCTCAGCGGCGAGATCACGGTGCCGGCGGATGCTGTGGACGGTGACCACCCCGTGGTGGCCCTCGGCGACGTCTCGAAGATCGAGGCCCGCGCCTCGCTCCTCGTCGTCGGCGAGGTCGGCTCGCCGAAGAACACCACGGTGACGCTGGCCGCCGGATCCGACGATCCCGTCGCGGGGGAGTCGATCCCGCTGATCGCGACGGTGAAGCCCGCCGGCGCGACCGGTCAGGTGGAGTTCCTCGAGGGCGACGCGGTCGTCGGGTCGGCGAACGTGTCGGCGGGCGTCGCG
>JAZBLS010000083.1:0-14062 GCA_037033365.1 Actinomycetota bacterium
GCTCAACGGGCGGGGTGGGCGATGCGCGGTCGGGGCGTTTCGTCTCGCTTCGCTCGCTCAACGGGCCGGGGGGGTCCGCTCGCTCAACGGGCGGGGGAGCTCAACGGGCGGGGGCGGGGGAGGCGACGTCGGTGAAGAGCGAGTCGGCGCCGACCTGACCGCCCTTGAGCAGGAGCTCGAGGCCATCGATCCCCTCAGTCGCGGACGACGCCCGCAGGATCACGACGTTCGCCACCGGATTGGCGGCGATCGCCAGCGAATCCACGCCCAGCAGCCCGGTGACCCGACCCGACGTGTCGCCGCCGGCGACGATCACACGGCGCGTGAGATCAGTGACAGAGCGGATCGCGGCGGCGGCCGTATCCGCGATGCGCTCGAGGGTGTCGGCTCCGGTCGGAGCGTCATCCGAGGTCAGGACGACACAGCGGCCGGAGGCCAGAGCCTCCCGCACGCGAACGGTCTGCGCCTCGGCATCCGAGAACGACAGCGGCTCGACGAGCCACCCGGATGCCGCGGCATGCTCGATCTGGCGGCGGGTCTGCGCCGAGCGGCTGCCCGACACCACGAGCACAGGTCCCTGCGCGTCGGTCGCCACGGGCAGCTCCACGGCCGCCCCGGGCGACGCCGCACCGATGCCCCAGCTCAACCCTCCCGAGCCGACCGCGAAGAGAGGCGCCGGCTGGGCGAGCACCGCGCGACCGACGACCTCGGCATCCGCGTTGTCGATCGCGTCGAGGACGACGGCCGCCGATGTCGCACCTGCGAGCCGGTCGGCGAGGTCGTCGTAGGCGAGCCGGGAGATCGCGCCGACGGGCAGCTCGGTCTGCGCGGAGAAGTGCCGCGCCAGATCCGCCTCATGCATGGGTGTCGATGGATGCGTCGACATGGTGGGCTGCCGATCGAGCCGGTGCACCGTGCCGCCCTCGGCGGCGAAGTGCGTGCCGAACACCGTGAAGCGTCCGAAATCCGGCTGCGCGAAGAGCATGGGCACCGGCGCGTCGGAGACGACCTCCCGGCCGATCTCGATCACCCTCCCGATGCTGCCGATCGTCGGAGACGAGTCCGCCGTCGAGCACGCCTTGTACTGGACCACGCGAGGCCCGAGGTCGCGCAGTGCCTCGAGAGCCGGCCGCACCTCCGCCTCGATCTCGTCGGTCGGCAGTGACCGGGCGATCCCGGCGATTCCCACGACGTCGTGCTCCGCCGCGGCATCCCGCAGCAGGGCCGCGTCCGGCACCCCGACGAACAGCCGACCGGACCAGCCGTGCCGCGCGAACTGCAGCAGCACGTCGACGCTCCCGGTGAAGTCGTCGCCGTAATAGCCGACCCTGATCGCGGAACCAGATAGCTCGGGTCCAGACACGACCGGATCCGAGGCGCGCAGCTCAGACACGCGCGGGTCCGAACCTCTCCACGGCACGGCGCAGCTCGGCGGAGGCGCTCAGCGCATCCTGCACCGTCTCGCCGCGCTCGGCCGAGGCCCACGCCTCGCGCATGCTCGCCACGCCCGCGGCGGCGCCGTCGGGGTGACCGTGGATGCCGCCGCCCGCCAGCACGAGCACGTCGCTCGTGCCGGTGGCCGCGTAGGTCGCGTGCGCGAGCCCGCCCCACTGGCCGCTGGAGAGCACCGGCACGGTCGGCGTGATGCCGAGAAGGGGCGTGCGGACCGCCGCGATCGAGTCGAGCACCTCAGCATCCGTCTCGTAGAACTTGTTGCTGATGCCGTTGGTGTGCAGATGGTCGGCCCCCGAGAGTCGCGCGATCTTCTGCCATGCACGGAACCCTATCCCGACCTGCTCCGACCGCATGACCGCCCCGAGCATCGTGCGGTGTCCGTGGATCGGCACCTCGGCGTGGCGGTGCAGGAACTCGAGTCCCGCGAAGCCCACGAGGTTGACGCAGGCCATGACGCACGTGCCGCCCGCCGCGACGACCAGGTCATGGTTGGCCTCGAGTCGGCCGATGTCGTCGGTGATGTTGAACGCGTACATCGGCATGACGCCGGTGCGGTCCGCGTGCCGCTTGAGCACCGGCATGACCGCGTTGACGCGCGCCTCGAGCGGCGAGTACGGGCCGTTTCCCTGCAGCTCGTCGTCCTTGATGAAGTCCACTCCGGCCGCGGCGAGCTCGCCCACCAGCTCGCTCAGCTGCTCCGGCGAGAGACCGATGCTCGGCTTGACGATCGTGCCGATCATCGCGCCCCGCGGCCGGGACATCAGGCGACGCGTGCCCTCGACGCCGAACTTCGGCCCCGGGTAGCGCACGGCGAATGCGGCAGGCAGATCGAGGTCGATCAGCTTGATCGCCGACAGCTCCTTGATCTCGAACAGGTTCCCGGCGACCGCGGCCAGGAGGTTCGGCAGCGAGGGGCCGAAGTTGTCCAGGGGGAAGCGCAGGCGCAGCAGCCCGCGACGTCGGAGTGCCGGGTCGCCGACCGCGCCCGGCAGCGGCGACGCGCCGGTCAGGGGGATCTCGGTCAGGCTCTCCACCTGCGCGGCGAACCGGGCCCGCACCTCGTCGGACTCGCGCTCGACGCGGACGAACGTGCCGGTCGACTGCTCGCCCGCCAGCACCTCCGCCGCCTTCTCGAGCGGCAGCGAGGTCTCGATGATGTAGGTCGCGATGACGTGTTCCGCAGCCATGGCCATCACCACACCACCGGCAGCCACACGGACATCTCCGAGCGACCACGGTTGCCCCACGCGAAGTACGGGATCAGGGTGACGGGTGCCGAGTCCAGCACGGCGTCATCGAGATCGGAGTAGAGCGCGTCCTCCTCGGTGTCGGGAATCACCGCGAGCTCGGTGGTGAGCAGAGTCACCGACGACCCCGCGATCTCCCCCTGGGAGACGTCGAAGCCCGCGCCGCGACGGAACGCCGCCTGCTCGAGAACGACCCCCTCCGGCAGATCGGTGCTCTCGAGCGCGTAGACGACCGGGCCTCGCTGCACGGCGACCTGGTTCGTGATCTCCTCGGCGAGGCGGTGGCCGCGGCGCACCCGCACGGGCATCGGCAGCACGAGCTCGATGACGTCGCCCTCCGCCCAGGGGCGATTGATGCGCGTGTACGTGCCGGCATCCGACACCGGCAGAGCCTCGCCGTTCACCGTCAGGGTCGCACCGGAGGACCAGCCGGGGATGCGCAGGTGCACCGGCAGGCCGCCGTCGGTGGCGCCCGTCACCGTGAAGGCGATCCGCTCGCTCCAGGGATAGTCGCTGTCCTCGCGGAGGCTCAGTGCGCCGCCCGCGAGATCGATCGCGCTGCCGCCGTACTGGTGCACGAACAGGCCGTCGGCGGAGACGGATGCCGCGCGCTCATGGAACCGTGCGAGCGTGCGGGCGATGTTGGGCGGGCAGCAGAAGCAGCTCAGATAGCGCTCACGCAGCCTCTCGTCGGAGGGCGGAGGACTCGGCACCGGATGCCGACCGGTGTCACCGGGTCGACGGAGCGGGTAGGGCAGGTCGCGGACCTGACGCAGCGGATTCGTGTAGAAGTACTCGGACCCGTCGAGGCTGATGCTCGCGAGCAGGCTGTTGTAGGAGATCTGCTCGATCACGTCGGCGTACCGCGCGTCGCCGGTGAGCGCCAGCATCCGCTCGCTCCACAGGATCATGCCGATGTTCGCGCACGACTCGTTGTGCGCCGTGGTGTTGGGCAGCTGGAACGCGCGCCCGTACGCCTGGTGCACGCGGCTGATGTCCTCCTGCCACGGGGACGCGTCGGGGGAGGCCCCGTCGTAGAGTGCGCCGCAGCCGCCCGTGATGTAGAGCTTGGTGTCGACCACGTCGTCCCACACGCCCTCGAGCACGCTCAGCAGCTCGCGGTCGCCGTTCTCGGCCACGAGGTCGGCGATGCCCGCGTACAGGTAGTTGGCGCGCACTGCGTGACCGGCCGCCACCTTCTGCTCGCGCACGGGAAGGCGGTCCTGATTGTCGTCTCCGCCGTCGAAGTCGTCACGCACGCGGAGGAACGCCTCGGCGAGTTCGAGGTACTGCGGGTCCTGCGTCGCACGGTAGAGCTCGATCACCGCCATGTAGTGCGAGGGGCAGATCGCGCTGCGCGCGAGCTCGAGCGGCTTGTTCGTCGCGAGATCCTCGAGGAAGGATGCCGCGCGCTTCGCGACCTCGAGCAGTGTGTCACTGCCGGTGACCTCGAAGTGCCGCACGCCCATCGTGATGAGGTGGCCGAGGTTGTACGTCTCGAAGTGGAAGCGGTCGGCGAGGGCGACCGCCTGCTCGGCATGACGGCTCTGGATCAGCACGGGCGTGTGCAGGTAGCCGTCCTCGCGCTGCACAGAGGCGATGAGCTCCGCGAGCTCCTCCACCTGGGCGGCGAGATCGGCGTCGGGCGCGACCTCGAGCTGGGCGATCGCCGCCTCGAGCCACTTGTAGAAGTCGCCGTCCATGAACGGCGGGCCGTCGTGAACTCCGTCTTCGAGGCCGGCCGCGATGCGGAAGTTCCGGAGCCCGGGGCTCACGCTGCTGTCGCTGAGGGACTGCCAGATGCCGGGCACCGTGGCGTCGAACGTGCGGTCCTGCACGGATCCCCAGAATCCGCTCGACCATCGCGCCTCTGCGGCATGCAGCGGGCGGAGCGGAGCGTGGGGGGAAGAGGTCGTCATTGAGCGGTCCCTAGTCGATGCGAGTGGTCGTACGAATAGGCAGTATGGCACGTTTTCGGCCCTAAGTGAATATTCTTTCAGTACTGACTGTTGACACGCAGGGTCGGAATCCGTAACGTTTCACTCACACCGATACACAGCATCATCGTCGTCAAGGAGGACGCCCCCATGAACTCTCGCCGCACCCCCCGCGCGCTGCTCGCGTCGGGGTTCGCCCTGCTCACCATCGCATCGCTCGCGGCCTGCTCGACCGGCGCCGCAGAGGGCGGCAGCGGAGGTGACGCGGGCGGAGCCACCGGCACCGACCCCGAGACCTTCACCGTGCTGAGCGCCAACGAGAACACGACGCTCGCGACCGAGCTCGATGCTCTCGCCGACGGCGCGTGCAAGGCCGAGAACGAGGCGCTGCCGCTCGAGCACCAGACCGTCGCGCAGGCCGACGTCGTGCAGAAGGTCACGCTGCTCGCCAGCCAGGACTCGCTCCCCGCCCATTTCATCGCCGGTACCGCGATGGTCCGCCCCGATGGGGACCTCGGAGCCGCCGACCTCGTGCTCGACTACAAGACCGCGCTGGACGACCTCGGCGTGTGGGACCAGATCCTCCCCGCCGCGTCCTCGACCATCGAGAACGTCTACGGCCAGATGGTCTCGCTGCCGTACCAGTACAACCTCGAGGGCATCTTCTACAACAAGGAGATCTTCGAGGAGGTCGGCATCGAGGAGCCCCAGACCTGGGACGAGCTGCTCGACGCGAACGACGCCCTTCTCGCCGCCGGCTACACGCCGATGGCCGAGGCCGGAGCCGCGGCATGGCCCGTCACCCGCCTGATCGGCATGTACGCGTACCGTCTGGCCGGCCCCGAGGCCATGACCGACATCCGCGACGACAAGGCCAAGCTCACCGACCCCGAGTACGTGGAGGCCGCGCAGGCCGTCGCCGATCTCGCCGCAGCCGGCTACTTCGGCGAGGGCTTCATCTCGAAGGACGCCGCAGCCGCCACCAATGACTTCCTCACCGGCAAGGCCGCGATGAAGTACGACGGCACCTGGCTCCTCAGCAACATCAACAACGAGGACGAGAACCAGATCGGCATCGACAACGTCGGATTCATGCCGTTCCCGGCGGTCGACGGCGGCAAGGGCACGATCGACCAGTGGCCCGCGAACGCCGGTACCGCCTTCGCGATGAACCCGAAGTCCTACGGTCCGAAGGTCGGCGACTGGCTGAGCTGCATCGCCGAGAACTACGGCGCACAGGCACTGTCGGATGCCGGAGTGATCTCGGGCTTCAAGGTCAACGAAGAGGTCCCCGACCTCCCCGTCACGACGCAGGCCATCCAGGAGAAGGTCGCCGAGGTCGAGGAGACCGTGCTCTGGTTCGAGGCGCTCATGGACGGCAAGTCCACGAGCCTCGCGCAGTCCAACATGTCGCTGCTCGTCTCCGGTCAGCTGTCTGCCGAGGACTACATGACCCAGCTGCAGCAGAGCATCGAACAGAACCGATGACGTCCATCGTCCGGTGCCGATGATCGCCATCGTCCACACTGGACACTGACCCCCGGCCCGGGCCCGCTCCGTGCAGGCCCGGGCCGACATCCGTCACGAAAGCACGCCCATGAAACGCGTCTTCGGTGATCGCAAGACGATCATCATCCTGCTCGCCCCCACTCTGGTCCTGTACGTGGCCCTCAAGCTCGTGCCGGTCGCCTGGTCGCTGGGTCTGTCCTTCTTCGAGGGCAACACCCTCCGCGGCTTCGAGTTCGTCGGCGTCGACAACTTCGCGAAGTTCTTCCAGGACCCCGCCGGCATCCAGTCGCTCTGGGTGAGCATCATCTTCGCGGTGCTGGCCACCGCGGGGCAGATCGTCTTCGGCTACCTGCTGGCGCTGCTGTACGTGTTCGTGCTCCGCAAGGGATCCGCCTTCCTCCGCACCGCGGTGTTCTTCCCCATGGTGCTCCCGACCGTCGCGGTCGCGCTCCTCTTCAAGAGCTTCGTCGCGGTGGGCGACAACCAGGGACCGGTCAACGACCTCCTGAACTTCCTCGGACTCGGCAGCGTCGAGTTCCTCGCGTCCACCGTCGGCACCATGAGCGTCGCGCTGGCGATGACGTGGTGGAGCTCGATGGGCTTCTACGCGGTGCTCCTCTACACGGGTCTGCTCGACATCCCCGACGAGGTCATCGAGTCGGCGCGCATCGACGGCGCCAATGGCCTGCGCCTCGTCCGCCACATCGTGCTGCCGCTGTCGCTGCCGATCCTCATCTCGTCGATCATCTTCAGCTTCAACTCCACGCTCAAGGTGTTCGACAGCCTGCTCGCTCTCAACGGCGGCGGCCCCGGAACCACCACGGCGCCGCTGACGCTGTATATGTACCGCACGGCGTTCGAATACGCCGAGTACGGCTACGGCAGCACGATCGCCCTCGTCCTGACGATCCTCTGCCTCGTGTTCACGCTCGCGGTGTTCCGGTCGTCCAGCAAGAAGAACGCGGAGGTCTGACATGACCGAGACGCAGACCCTGGTGAACGCCGACGCGATCTCCCGGAAGACCACCCCCGCCCCGAGGCCGCAGGCGCCGGCGGGCAGGCAGCTCCTGCGCACGATCCGCCGCATCCCGGTGTGGTTCGTCGTGACGCTCCTTCTGATCATCGTGCTGTACCCGCAGCTGTGGATGATCCTCGGCTCGTTCAAGACCCAGTCGGAGTTCCTGTCGAACCCGACCTGGGCGCTGCCCGAGTCGTTCAACCTCGAGAACTACATCGCGGCGTTCACGCGCGGCAACGTCGCCACCAACTATCGCAACAGCCTGCTCGTGACGCTGCCGTCCGTGGCATTGATCGTGCTCCTCGGCGTCGCCGCCGGGTACGCGCTCGAGGTCATGATCTGGAAGGGTCGGCACACCACGCTGCTCCTGATCCTCGCCGGCATCATGGTGCCGGGGCAGATGATCCTCGTCCCGCTGTTCACCGTGTACTTCAAGCTCGGGCTCACGAACTCGCTGTGGCCGCTCATCATCACCTACACCGTGATGGGGCTGCCGCTCACGACCTTCCTCATGGCGACCTACTTCCGGTCGGTCCCTCGGGAGATCTTCGAGGCGGCGACCATGGACGGCTGCAGCCCGCTCAAGCAGTTCTTCGTGATCGGTCTGCCGCTCATGAAGAACGCGATCCTCACGATCGCGCTCGTGCAGTTCTTCAGCGTCTGGAACGACCTGCTCATCGCGCTGACGTTCACCTCGAAGCCCGAGCTCGCGACGATCCAGGTCGGCCTCCTCAGCATGAACGACGAATACGGCTCCACGCAGTACGGGCCGCTGTTCGCGGCGATCAGCATCAACATCGTGGCACTGTTGATCGTGTTCGTCTTCCTCAACAAGAAGATCATGGCCGGCATGGCAGCCGGCTCCGTGAAGGGATAGTCATGACCCGCATCGCGTTCCTGCACACGGGGGCCGTCGTCATCCCGCCGGTCGCCGAACTCGTCGGTCGGCTCATCCCGGATGCCGCGACCGTGAACTACCTCGACGACAAGATCGTCGCGGATCTCGGCGACGCCGAGCGCGCGGCATCCGTCGAGGAGCGCCTGGAGGATCTCGTCCGCGCAGCGAAGTCGGCAGGGGCGGATGCCGTGATGCTGACCTGTTCGTCGATCTCGGGGTTCGCGGCGGGACTGGGGGAGCGCGTCGGCATCCCCGTCCTGCGCATCGACGAGGCCATGGCCGATCAGGCCGTCGCCGCGGGGTCGCGCATCGCCGTGATCGCGACGCTGCCGACGACCCTTGCACCCACGACCGCGCTGATCGAGGAGCGCGCCGCGCTCGCGGGAGCGACCCCCGAGATCGTCAGCGAGGTCGTCGACGGCGCGTTCGCGGCCGTGGCCGCGGGAGACAGGGCGCGGCACGACGAGCTCGTCGCCGCCGCGATCACGCGACTGGCGGCGGATGCCGACGTCGTGGTGCTCGCGCAGGCGTCGATGGCGAGTGCGGCCGCGGCCGTGTCCGTGGACGTGCCGGTGCTGACGAGCCTGGAACCGGGCATCAGCCGGCTCCGCGACGCGCTCGCTTGACCCTCAGGTCGCATTCTGTGCCGCTGCCACGGTTGCTGCGGTCGCACTTCGTGCCGCTGCATATTCTGCGGTCGCACTTCGTGCCGCTGCGCGCGTCGCCGAGCGGCACGAACTGCGACCCGAACGTCGCGGAGGCGCACCACGCGGCACAAACCGCGACCGGAGGGTCGCAGAACCTCGCTCGGCGCTCAGGCCTCGAGCAGCGATTGCGCCGTCCGCAGGTCGGTCACGAGTGCGTTGACCCATCCGCCGGCGAGGGCGCCCCGGATCGCGTCGACCTTGTGTGCACCGCCCGCGATGCCGAGGCGACGCGGGATGCGGCGAAGGTCGTCGACCGGGATCGCGATCACGCGCTCGTCGAAGCCCTCCTGCACGGGGCTCCCGTCGAGGCGGTAGGTGCGGTGGCAGATGTCGCCCACCGCGCCGTCGGCCAGCAGTTCGGCGCGCTCGCTCGCCGCGAAGGCGTTGCCGCTCGAGGCGAGCACGTCGCTCGGCTCGATGTTGCCGATGCCCATGATCGTCATGGTGAGCTCGCGCCACCGTCGGCTGATCTCCTGCATGGCCGGATCCTCCAGCAGCGAGTCCCTGATCGCCGCGCTCGCGACGATGCCGGGGGCCTGCACGTGCACGGCCTCGGCTCCGAGGATGCGCGCCAGGTCGCCGAGCAGGTGGTGGCTGTGGCCCTGTACCTCAGGAGCCCCGGATCCGCCGAGCAGCTGCACGACCTCAGTCGCGCCGCGGGCCGCGAAGGGGCGCATGCGGTCGACGACGGCGAGCAGGGTCTGACTCCACGACGAGACGCCGATGCGGTCGGTTCCCGACAGGGTCGCCTCGAGGTAGGCCGCAGCACCCGCGCCGATGGCCGCGAGGGTCTCGTCGCCGTCAGCGTCGGGGTCGACGTCGACGACCACGGCCTCGGCGAGGCCGAAGCGCTGCTCCAGGAGCTCCTCGGTCTCGGCGTAGACGCCGGGTGCGACGGTCACGATCGTGCGGACGATGCCCATCGTGGCCGCCCGCTTGAGCAGGCGCGAGACCTTGGCCTGCGAGATGTTCAGCGCCTCGGCGATGTCCGCCTGGCGGATGCCGCGCTCGTGGTACATCCGCGCGACCTTCGTCATCAGTCGCACTTGCCCGTCGAGCGGTCGACTGTAAGTATTCGAAGGCACCCGCGCCGTCCTCTCCCGCGACTTGATGAAGATTCGCTAACGAAAGAATATTCAACCTGGACGATGCGCGCCAGTCTCGCATCCCGATCGAGAGGCAGCGCATGATCATCGGAGTGACCGGCAGCGAGGGCAAGCTGGGCAGAGCGACGGTCGCGCTTCTGCGCGACGAGGGGCACGAGGTGGTCGGCTTCGACCTCGCGGGGCCCGCAGGGCCGGGCTTCACGAGGCTCGATCTCGCGGACTACGGGCAGGTCCTCGACGCCCTCCTGGGCGTGACCGCACGCCACTCCGGCCTCGACGCGCTGGTCCACCTGGCAGCGATCCCGGTCAACGGCCTCGTGCCCGACGTCACGACCTTCGAGAACAACGTCATGGCGTCATTCCACGTGCTGCTGGCTGCGCACCGCGCCGGCATCCGCACGGTCGTGACGGCGTCCAGCATCACGGCCACCGGGTTCCCCTACGACGTCCCGCCGCCGTTCCTCCCGCTCGACGAGACCCACGCGCAGGCGTTCAACACCTACGCGCTCGGGAAGATCGTCGAGGAGGCGATGGCCGCGCAGCTCGTCCAATGGGCCGACGGCACGTCGATCACGGCGCTCCGCTTCACGAACGTCGTGGCCGAGGGGGAGTACGCCACGTTCGAGCGCGCCGCCGAGCCCGGCTACCGCCGCGACCTGCTGGGGTCGTGGATCGATGCGCGCGACGGCGCCCTCGCGGTGTCGCTGGCGCTCCGTCACGCCGAACCGGGGTTCGAGATCTATCACGTCGCGCATCCGCTGTCCGGCATCGCGGGAGACTCGCGCGAAGCCGCGGCGCGCTGGTTCCCCGGCGTGCCGATCGCCGACGATCTCGGGGCATCCGAGTCGCTGTTCTCGGTGCGCAAGATCCAGGAGCGGCTCGGCTTCGCGCCCGAGTTCGACTGGCGCACGGGTCGCGACTGACGCCGTCGGGTCAGCGGAGGCGACCGACCCCGGGTCCCAGAGTGCTCTCGCCCGGTCGGATGCTGACGGGCAGTGCCACGCGCTGATGCACATGACCGGGGAGCGCCTCCTCCTCGAGCAGACGCACGCCCTCCGCACCCATCGCGAAGCCGGGGAGCTCGATCGAGGTGAGCGTCATCCAATCGGCGCCGTCGTCGCGGTGGTCGCCGTCCATACCGACGAGCGCGACATCCTCGGGCACCCGGAGAGTGCCGTCCTCTCGGAGCAGCTGCATCGCCCCCAATGCGACCTTGTCGTTGATCGCGAGGAACGCGCAGCGCTCCTCCGCGAGCTGCGGCAGCAACGCCTCTGCCGACCGACGTCCGTCTGCGGGCATCAGGCCGGTCGTCTCGATCTCCTCGACGCGGATGCCGCGCTCTGCCGCCCGCTCGCGCAGGCCGCGCCGTCGCTCGATGACGGGCTGGACGAGATCCGGGATCGACACGAAGAAGACCCTTTGGATGCCGAGGTCGGCGATGTGGTCGATCGCGGCGCGCCCGACCTGCTCGTTGTCCATCAGGACGGTGCACCAGTCGGCATCCGGGGTGTCGTAGTTGACGACCACGACGGGACGCACATGGTTGCGGATCCGCGCGATCCCGGCTGTGGGGTCGCGCATCGACGCGACGAGCACGCCGCCGATCCGGGCCTCGGCGAAGTGCTCGAGGAACTCGTCCTGCATGTCCTGCTGCACGGTGCCCGTCGCGAGCTCGTGAGCGTTGAAGAGGCTGTTGCCCATCATGAGGTAGCGGCCCTTGGCGGCGGCCGTGAGCTGCGCCCCTCGCGCGATCTCGACGAACAGCACGTTGACGAGATCCGGCGTGATCAGACCGAGAGCGTCCGAGCGGTTGCGGATGAGGGTGCGACCGGCCGAGCTGCGTATGTACCCGAGCCGCACGATCGCGTCCTGCACGCGCTGGAGCGTGTCGGGCGCGAGACGGTCGGGCGCGTTGAGGGCGTTCGATACGGTCCCCACCGAGACGCCGGCTTCGCGAGCCACCGCGTTGATGGTGGGATTCGTCCGGGAATCCGACATGGCACCCCCTCGTGGCTCGTGCACTGACGTAATCGTAGGGCGGTGCGGAGGGTGTCGCGGCCAGCCCGGCCCGCACAGCGGGTAGCGTTTCCTCGGGCGGGTGTGGGCGACACCAGAAATTCGACAAACCGGTTGACCGGACCTCTGGCTGAACGCGTCGGTTCTGCCGTAAGTTGATCGCATGCCTGCCTTTCCCGACGACCGCTCGGCGGAGATCACCGCCGCTCTCGGCGTGCTGCCGTCCGGCACCCCGGTCTCCGAGGTCGCTCGGCGCATGCTCGACCTCTTCACGGGCGGATCGATCGCCGACGGCACCCGGCTCCCGCCCGAGCGACAGCTCGCCGCGACCCTCGGTGTCGGCCGCTCCGCCGTCCGCGAGGCGCTCGCCGCGCTGGAGATCCTCGGCATCGTCGACGTCCGCCCGGGGTCCGGCACGTATCTGCGCGGAGCGGCCAGCGAGCTGTTGCCGCAGACCCTGCGCTGGGGGCTGCTGATCGGCGAGCGCAACACCGCCGAGCTGCTCGAGCTGCGCGAGGGCCTCGAGATCTTCGTCGCCCGTCTCGCCGCCACGAGAGCGGATGCCGCGGTCGTCGCGCGCCTCGAGAAGGACGTCGCGCGGATGCGCGAGTCCTACGACGACCTCAACGCCTTCGCCCGCGCCGACCTGGAGTTCCACCGCGCGCTCGCTGAGGCCGCGGGCAACACGACCCTGACCGACCAGCTGCACGTGATCCGTTCGCTGCTGCAGGTCTACGCCGACCGCGCGGTGCACGACCGGGAGCACGCTGAGATCGCGACCGACGAGCACGAGGCCGTGCTCACCGCGGTCCGCAGCGGCGACGGCAATGCCGCGGCGTCGGCGATGGCCGTGCACATGTCGACCGCCACGGCGAGGCTCCTCGCCGAGCGGGCCACCTGACCGCTCCCGACCGAAGGACAGCATGATCAACGACGATCGACGCACGCGCCGCGTCATCATCAACTCCGACGTGAAGAACGAGGCGGACGATCAGTTCGCCGTCGTGCACGCCCTGCTCTCGCCGACGCTCGACGTGCGGGGAGTGATCCCCGCGCACTTCGGCACACACCGCACGACCGAGTCGCTCGCCGAGTCGCGGGAGGAGCTCGACCTCGTGCTGCGGCTTCTGGCTCTCGACCGCGAGGTGCCGACGGCCGACGGCGCGCCGCAGGCGCTCGCCGACGAGCACACCCCGATCGACAGCCCCGGCGCCCGCCTGATCATCGAGGAGGCGCGGCAGACGGATGCCGGGCCGCTGTTCATCGCGTTCCTCGGGCCGCTCACCGACATGGCGTCGGCACTGCTGCTCGCGCCGGACATCGCCGACACCGACACCACCGTGATCTGGATCGGCGGCCCGCCCTACGGCGACCTCGTCTCGGTCGGTTCGTGGCCGGAGTTCAACCTCCGCAACGACATCGCGTCGGCGAATGTGGTGTTCGACTCGGGCATCCCGCTTTGGCAGGTGCCGTCGAACATCTACCGCCAGGTCGTGGTGGGATACGCCGAGCTCGAGGCGCGCGTCGAGCCCCACGGCGAGCTGGGGCGCTACCTCGCGCAGCAGGTCGTCGACTTCAACTCGCAGTACCACCGCAGTGCGGTCGAGTCGCGCTCGCTCGGCGACTCACCGGCCATCGCGCTCATGATCGACCCGTTCTGCGCCGCGATGCGGCGTCAGCCCGGCGTGCGGTTCACGGCCGACGGCCACTATGAGCCGGGCGACCCCGAGCGCGAGATCCTCGTTGTCGAGAGCGTCGACGTGCGCTTCCTGCTGGAGGACATGTTCGCGAAGATCGCGCGGCACGCCGGCTGACGGGTGGTGGTCAGAGTCCGGCGACGACGGCGTTGTCGAGCTCGTCGGCGTCGACTCCCGGCCGGGACGCCGCGTTGGTGAGCAGCACCCAGCACAGGCCCGCATCCGGGTGCACCCAGAACTCGGTGCCGGCCCAGCCGCCGTGCCCGAACGTGTCGCGGTCGATGAGGCCGGGCGCGCGCGTGCGGAGGTTGAACGTGAATCCCCAGTCCTGGCCGCGCTCGACGGGGTAGGGGTCGAGGCGGGGGATGTCGCCGGTCAGGCTCGTGCGCATGAACGCGAGGCCGCGGCGGGTGAGGATGCCGTCGCCCGCTCCCTCGTGGATGCGCAGCAGCTCGGCGCCGAGCCGCAGCAG
>JAZBLS010000084.1:0-14033 GCA_037033365.1 Actinomycetota bacterium
GTCGGGCTTCGTCGCGGGTCAGCGTCAACGCCTCGAGTTCGGCCGGCAGCCCGGCCCGCTCGTGTCCGGCAGCCTCCGCGGTCGCCGTCGCGTCGGCGACCGCTTCGATCGCGGCCGTCAGCTCGGCCTCCAGCGCGGGGAACGACCGCTCCAGGTCTCGCGCCGCCTCCCACGCGCCGGTCTGCTTCGTGCGCTCCGCGATCCAGGAGCGAAGATCTGTCGTCTCGATGCCGTGACCGGTCCAGGTCGCGCGGGCGAGCTCCTCTGCCCCCTCGGCTTCGCCCAGGGCGAGCCTCGCACGCGCAGCCGCGGTGATGGTGGCTCGCAGGGCCTCCGCGGATCGCGCGCGCTCCCATTCGACTCGAGCCTCCGCGATCTGCGGCTCTGCGGCGTCGAGTCGGTCGAGGGCCTGCCTCGCACGGTCGCGCTCGAGCTGCGCGCGCTGCTCCTCCTTGGCAGCCGTGAGCGCGGCGTCGGCGGCGGCCGCACTGCGCTCGGCGTCGAGGCGCTCCGCCTCGCGACGCTCCGACCGATACGCGGCTCGGGCCTTCGCCCGGCCGAGGCTCTCCAGACGCTCCTCTGTCGTGGCGGCGTCGGGCCTGGCAGCCTCGGGCTGAGCCTCTGCGACAACGTCGCCGCCCAGCTCCGCTGCGTCGACCAGGCGCTCCGCCTCGTCGAGTTGCGCAGAGACCGTCGCGCGGCGAGCACCGAGAGACTGCTCCGCCTGTCGTCGGCGCTCGTCGAAGCGTGCCTGAACGTCTTCGAAGCGCTCGGTGCCGAACAGCCGGCGGAGCAGCGCCTGACGATCTCTGCTGCCGGCGAGCAGGAACTGCGAGAACCGGTTCTGCGCGAGCAAGATCACCTGCAGGAACTGCTCACGGCTGAGCTGCAGGATCTCGTCGAGCTCGTGCGCGGCCTCGCGCTCGCGCGCGGCCAGGCCGACCCACTCCCCGCCCACGAGCGTGTCGAGCTGCACGGAGGCGGCCTGGACGGTCATGCCGCCGCCGCGCTTCTTGGGGCGCTCGTAATCGGGAGACCGCGTCACGCGGTAGCGACCGGCGGGCGTGCTGAACTCGACGACGACCTCGGTCGGATCGTCGGGCTCGCAGTGGTCGCTGCGCAGCCGCTTGTCTCCGCCCTCGTACCGGGGGACGCCCCCGTAGAGGGCGAAGCACACGGCATCGAGGATGCTGGACTTGCCCGCCCCCGTGCGCCCCTCGATGAGGAAGATGCCGTCGTCGGCGAAGGCGTCGAAGTCGACGTGCTGACGCGCGCGGAACGGGCCGAACCCCTCGACCTCCAGCCGGTGCAGCTGCATCAGATCAGGGCATCCGCGCGCACGCGGTCGTCGAGCACGTCGCGGATCAGCTCGCTCTCCCGTTCGGTGGGGCCGTGCCCTGCGCGCACGTGGTCGAGGAAGGCATCGATGCGCTCGGTGTCGGTGACGGCGCCGTGCAACCGCTCGACGTACGAGCGCTGCTCGACCGACGTCGCCTCGGCGGGCTGGTGCTGCACCATGGCGCAGAACGGGAAGCTCTCGCGGAGGCGACGCATGGGCTCGGTCTGCGCGAGCGCGTCGGTGTAGACCGCGCAGATCCAGTCGTCGGCGTGCGCCGCGACGTTGTCGGCGGACAGGATGTCGTCGAGCGCGCCCGTGAGCGTGACGAGCCGACGCGGCACCGGCAGGTCGAGCCACTCGACCGCGGCGAGGCCCGCTGCATCCAGGTCGACCAGCCACGACCCCCGCGGCTTGTGCTGCTCGCCGAAGCTGTAGTGCAGCGGCGCGCCGGAGTACCGCACTCGATCGCTGACCTGCTGCCGACCGTGGATGTGCCCCAGTGCGACGTAGTTGGGCCCGTCGAACACCGCGAGCGGCACGACGTCGAGTCCGCCCTGACGCACCTCGCGCTCGAGTCCGACCGTGGCGTCGACGCCGGCCGAGAAGCAGTGCGCCACCGCGACCGAGCGGCCGGGGTGCGCGTCCATCCCCTCTCGCACGAGACCCATCGCGTGCGCCATGGTCTGCGCCTGCGTGCGGAGCTCGACCTCGGCCCAGTGCTGACGGACGATCGCGGGCTCGAGGTAGGGGATGCCGAAGAAGTGGACCGGCCCGTCGGCATCCGTCAGGGTCACCGGAGTGCCGATCGCGAGCGGATCGGTGAGCACGTGGATGCCGTCGCGGAGCAGCCGCGCCTGGAAGCCGAGCCGGGCAGCGGAGTCGTGATTGCCGCTCGTGACGATCACGGCCGCGCCGGTGTCGTGCAACGAGACGAGGGCGTCGCCGAGCAGCGTGTATGCGGCGCCCGCCGGCGTCGCGGAGTCGAAGACGTCGCCCGCGACGATCACGACGTCGACCTCGTGCTCCCGCACCTGCGCGGTGAGCGCGCTCAGCACCTCGGCCAGCGCGTCCATGGTCGAGTTGCCATGGAACGTGCGGCCGATGTGCCAGTCGGAGGTGTGCAGGATTCGCATACTCACACGGTACGAAGCACCACCGACATTCGGTCCGAGGCGTGCCGCGTTGGGCACGAGGAGAGCGGAAGGCCCCTGACCCACCCTCGTCCCGTCGATCGACGCGCGGTGATGCTGCATGCGCTGTGCGCGGTCACCTGTGCGGGGTGCGGGGCTGCACGATGCGAGATCCGGGCTGCCCTCCGCCCGACAGTGCCGGACTTGCCCCTCCGGCTGGGGTTGCGTCCGCCTCGACGGGACTACCGACTCCCGCTCTCCTCCTCCAGCTCGTGCGACTCCTCCAGGTCATTGGTCCAGTTCGCCTGCTGGATCCTGTTGTCCAGCTCGCGCAGCTCCTGCGCAGTGGCGTCCGCGCGCTCCCGCAGCGGCGCGACGGGGAGCGCGGCGAGCTGACGCAGCTCGGACCGCATCTGTCGGAAACCGGGGTTCGCCGACCCGGACGCGGCTGCGGCGGCATCGGCCAGCAGCGAATGCCGGAGTCTCAGGACGTCGCGGGTCGCGAGCGCATCCGTCATGGTGCCGTCGGCGCCCATGTCGAGCCGGGCGTTCGTCGCGTTGATCCGGCGGATGAGGTCGCGGAGGCGCGTGAGATCGGCGTCCGCCTCGGTCAGGAGCGCCGCGGCGTCCTCCGCCGGCTCCTCCCCCTCCTGGTACCGGGCGTTCGCGGTGATGCGTGCGCGCAGCTGCTCGATGCGGCGCTGCAGATCGGCGCGGGCGGTGAGGGCTTCGGCGAGCTTCATGCCCTCATCCTCGCAGGCGCTCGATGTAACACGGCGTCATACGTACTTCCGGTCAGCGCGAGCGCAGCAGGGAGGCGTGCTCGGGGTGCGCCGCGAACCAGTCGGCGACGTACCAGCACACGGCATCCACCTTTCGATCCCCCCGTTCCTCGATGGCGGCCACCGCTCCCTCGACGACCGTGCCGGCGTAGCCGTGGCCGCGGAAAGTCGGGACTGTGAACGCTCTCGTGAGGGCGATCGTGTGTCCGTCGTCGCGATAGTCGAGGACGCTCACGAGCTGACCGTCGCGCATCAGCGTGTACCGCGAGGCGTCCGTCTCATCGGTGAGGATGAAGCCGGAGGCGAGAGTCGAAGAGGTCACGCGCACCACGTTACGCCCGCCGTCCGCGGCGCGGGTCGTTTTGACACGCCCGGACTTCTTGGGACATAATCCCCCCATGACTACCAACGCAAGCCCTTTGTCCGCCCAGGAGGCGAACAGGACTGCCGGGATGATGATGCCCGGTCGCGTTGGCATGTGTTGCCGAATGTGTCGCTGAACGAACAGCCACCCCGTCTGACCTGACTCCTCGCGATCTGCGAGGTCCGGTCTCGAGCACCCACCATTGCTCGCTTCCTCCGGCTCGCCCGGTCATTCATGCAACGCATCCGAGCCCGTCTCCGGCTCACGTCCTGAGGACTTCATCATCATGTCGAACATCGCACTTCTCGAGCGTCCCTCCTCCGCCGCCGTCCGCACCGTTCCCGTGCAGGACGCCGCGCCGCTCGCCGCAGACCTTCCCGCCGTCCGCTCGCCTCGCGGCTTCGCTCTCTACGTCGGACTCGACGAGATCAAGGCCGCAGAGGCAGGCGTGAGCCTCCCGCTCCTGGTCGACGCCCTCCGCCGCACGCTCGCCGAGCTCGCACCGGGTGCCGAGACCCACGCGACCGTGGCCCTCGCACCGCACGGCTCCGGCGGCAAGGACCTCGACGTGGTCCGCCTCGCCCTGCACGAGCCCGGCGCGATCGCACGCACCAAGGCCGCAGCCGAGGAGGAGGCCACCGACGAGGAGGGCGGCGTCGTCGTCGACATCTCCCGCAAGCGCGTCCTCATCGACGGCGAGTCCGCTGCGTTCACGTACAAGGAGTTCGAGCTCCTGCAGTACCTGGTGCTCCGTGAGGGTCGCACGATCGAGCGCAGCGAGCTCGTCTCGGCCCTGTGGCAGGCGCAGGACGACGAGACCCCCGGCGAGCGCACGATCGACGTGCACGTGCGTCGCCTCCGCGCCAAGCTCGGCCGCTACGAGGACATCGTGCGCACCGTCCGCGGCATCGGCTACCGCTTCGACCGGCACGCCGACGTCGTGATCCGCTACGGCCACGGCACCCCCTCGCCCGACCGTTTCTGATCCGAGTGTCAGGCCCACCGCGTACGGTGGGCGCATGACGATGACAGCGGACGCCGGCTCCGCGGATGCCGCTCAGACGAGCGCTCCGCGCGAGACCGTGTACCGTCCGCAGCATCCGTTCGATCTGATCCGCACCGTCGGCATGCTCCGACGCGGTCCGGGCGACCCCACCGCCGTCCATGACGGCCCTGTCATCTGGCGGGCCCTGCGCACGCCGTCCGGCCCGGCGACCGTCGCGCTGCGAGCGGTGAACGGAGAGGTGCGTGCGACCGCCTGGGGAACCGGCGCTGACCACGCGCTCGACAGGGTGCCCGCGCTCTGCGGCGCGGACGACGACCCGACCGGCTTCGATCCGTCGCGGCATCCACTCATTGCGAGCGCGGCGCACCGCGCGCCGGGCATCCGTATGGCGAAGACCGGCGAGGTGTTCGACGCCCTCGCGTGCGCGATCCTCGAGCAGAAGGTGACCGGGCTCGAGGCGTTCCGCGCGTGGCGCCTGCTCGTGACGAAGTACGGCACCAGAGCACCCGGCCCCACGCCTCGCCCGATGTTCGCGGCACCGACTGCCGCGCAGTGGCGACTCATCCCCTCCTGGGAGTGGCACCGCGCCGGTGTGCAGCCCCCGCAGTCCCGGACCATCGTGCGGGCCGCCGAACGCGCAGACAGCCTGACCAGGGCGTTCGTCGCGGCCGAAGACGGGCCGGGGCGCGATCGCGCACTCACGAGCCTTCCCGGCATCGGCGTGTGGACATCGGCCGAGACCCGCATCCGCTCCCTGGGCGACCCCGACGCCGTGAGCGTCGGCGACTACCACCTCGCGCATGAGGTCGGCCATGCGCTCACCGGGCACCGCACGGACGACGACGGGATGCTCGATCTCCTCGAACCGTGGAGCGGGCACCGCCAGCGCGTGATCCGGCTCATCTTCGCCAGCGGGGTGAGCGAGCAGCGTCGCGGCCCGCGCATGACGGTCGCGGATCACCGGAAGCACTGACGCCCGGCCATGCGGGGCCTCTAGGCTGAACGCATGTCCCGTTTCCTGCTCCGCTTCGTCGTCACCGCAGGACTGCTCGTCCTCGGCATCGTGGTCGGCCTCATCTTCCAGAACGTCTGGCTCGGCATCCTGCTCGCCGCGATCGTCTGGCTCGGCTGGTTCCTCGGCTACGAGTCCCGCCGCGGCCGCAACGCCGGCGTGAACGACGAGGACCACGGCATCGAACTCTGACGGCGCCCCGCCTCAGTAGTACACGGCGAGCGGCCCGGAGGGACCGTCGACCACCTGCACGGGGGTGTCGAACACTCGGGTGAGCACCTCGTCGGTCATGATCTCCGCCGGCCGGCCGAACTCGACCACCGCGCCGTCCTTCATGGCGCAGATGTGATCGGCGTAGTGTCCCGCGAAGTTGATGTCGTGCAGCACGATCACGATCGTCCGGCCGAGCTCCTCCGAGGCACGGCGCAGGTGCTTCATCATCTGCACGGCGTGCTTCATGTCGAGGTTGTTGAGAGGCTCGTCGAGCAGCACGAACTCGGTGTCCTGTGCGAGCACCATCGCCACGTAGGCGCGCTGTCGCTGACCACCCGACAGCTCGTCGAGGTAGCGGCCCTCGAGCGCGCCCAGGTCGAGGAAGTCGATGGCCCGACTGATGATCTCCTCGTCCGCGCGGTTCAGCCGCCCCTGCGAGTGCGGGAAGCGGCCGAAACCGACGAGCTGGCGCACGGTGAGGCGCGTGACGAAGTGGTTCTCCTGCCGGAGCACCGAGACGACCTTCGCCAGCTCCTTCGAGCGCGTCGACGCGACGTCGTATCCGGCGATCTCGATCGCTCCGGCATCCATCCCTCCGAGCCGACCGATCATGGTGAGGAGCGTCGACTTGCCCGCTCCGTTCGGTCCGATCAGCGCGGTGATGCCGCCCGCGGGGATCACGAGGTCGACGGGGCCGATGGCCACCTCGCTGCTGTAGTCGCGACGGACGCCGGCCAGTGTGATCACAGCCTGCCCTTTCTGAGGATGACGATGAGGAAGACGGTGCCGCCGACGACCTCGATGAGGATCGAGACCATGCCCTGCGCGTAGAACACGTTCTTCATCACGAAGTAGGCGCCGGCGAGGACGGTGAACGCCGTGAGCACCGCCACCGGGAAGATGAGGCGGTGATCGTGCGTATCGGCGAACTGGTAGGCGAGGGTCGCCACGAGGAATCCGAGGAACGTCATCGGCCCGACGAGGGCCGTCGATGTGGCCATCAACACCGCGACGAGGAAGAGAACGACGAAGAGCTCGCGCTTGTGGTCGACGCCGAGCGAGCGGGCGACGTCAGGTCCCAGAGCCATGAGGTTGAGCCGCCGCGACCGCATCCACAGCAGCGCAGATGCCGCGAGGCAGAGCGGGATGGCAAGCGGCAGGTACGACGCGTCGGCATTCGAGATGTTGCCGAACAACCGGGCTGCGAGCACGTCGAACTCGCTCGGCGTCAGCAGGCGCTGCATGAACGTGGAGATCGCGCCGAGACCGCCGCCGATGATGATGCCGACGAGCAGCATGATCTGGAGGTTCCCGTATCTCCCCGACAGCAGCCAGCCGTACAGCGCCATAGCGAGCGCGACCATGATCACGACCTGGATGCCGAACTGCCAGACGCCCTGGATCGCGACGAGCCCCGCGACCCCGAACAGGTAGACGGTCGTGGTCTGAACGACGCGATACAGCGATTCGAACCCGATGATCGACGGCGTGATGATGCGGTTGTTCGTGACGGTCTGGAAGCTCACGGTCGCGATGGCCTGCGCCACCGCCACCACGGCCATGACCGTGACGTTCGTCGCCCGGTGATTCGCGATGCGCCAGAACCCCGGCGACCCCACGGGCATCGGGTTCTCCCACGCGAGGAGCGCGAACGCGAAGCCCAGCGAGAGGACGAGGAGCACCGCGAGGACGATCGCGTACCGTCGGCGGGCGCGCGGCGTCGTGAAGGGTCCCGAGGTGCGGGCGAGGGTGGCGGTGAGGAGTTCAGCCACGGCGACGCTGCCTCAGCAGGAGGAGGATGAAGACCACGGCTCCGACGACCCCGAGGATCAGCGACACCGGCACCTCGAACGGCATGATGATCGTGCGCCCGACGATGTCGCAGACCGTGACGATCGCGATCCCGAGCAGACACACCCACGGGAGATTGCTGCGCAGGTCGTCGCCGCGCATCATCGACACGATGTTCGGCACGATCAGTCCGAGGAAGGGAAGGTTCCCGACGACGACCGTGACGACACCCGTGGTGATCGCGATGAGCGCGGTGCCCAGCAGGATGACCCGGTTGTAGTCGACGCCGACGTTGGTCGCGATCTCCTCGCCGAGGCCGGCGATCGTGAGGCGGTCGGCGACGATGAAGACGATCACTCCCACGATCGCGACGATCCACAGCATCTCGTACTGGCCGCGGAGGACCGATGTGAAGCTCCCCGCGAACCAGACGCCGATCGCCTGCAGGGAATCGGTGACGAGCGCGAAGTACGTCGACACCGCGCCGACGACCGCGCCCAGCATGATGCCGATGATCGGCACGATGAGCGACGACTTCAGCGACACTCGTCGCAGGAACGCGAAGAACACCATGGTGCCGATGAACGCGGCAACGACCGCGCCGGCCATCCGCAGCGGGATGGACGGCTGCGGCACGAGCACCATGACCGCGAGGAGCCCGAGCCCTGCCCACTCGGTGGTGCCGGTCGTGGTCGGCTCGACGAAGCGGTTCTGCGTGAGGAGCTGCATCACGAGACCGGCCATCGCCATCGCGGCACCCGCGAGGACCAGGGCGATGGTGCGCGGGACGCGCGTGATCTGGAACATCTCGGCGCCGTCTGGGGTACCCGTGATGTCGTAGACGCCGGTGAACAGCGAGATCGCGAAGAGGACGAGCACGACGAGGATGCCGAGGAGCAGCTTCACGTCGAAGAGCCGCCCGGCGTGGCGGGGCGGCTCGGTGAGGGCGGTGCGGGTCATGTGACGGCCTGCCGGCGGCATCCGCTGTCTCGCGGACGCCGCCGGGTGTCGGCTTACTTCTGCGCGGCCTCGAGGGCGTCGGCGAAGTCGTTCAGGAACGTCGTGTACGTCTGGATGCCCTCGTTCAGGTACGTGTCGGTGGGCATGTAGACGATCTGCTCGTCCGCCACGGCCGTGACCGAGGCGAGCGCCTCGGAGTTCTCGAGGATCTCCGACGCCTGCACGTAGTCGGGAGTCTCGGCCGCGAACACCGCATCGCGGTCGAGCACGAGGATCCAGTCGGGGTTCGAGGCGGCGATGGCCTCGACCGAGATCTCATCGCCCTGGTGGTCGTCCGAGGCGTCATCGACCTCGAGTGCCGGCGTGAGGCCGAGGATGTCGTAGATCGGGCCGAGCGATCGGCCGACCGTCGGCGCGAGATAGCCGATCTCCCCGCCGGAGGTGTTGACCGCCATGACGGTGTCGGCGTCGTCGTACGCCGCCTTCGCACGCTCGACCGCCGCATCGAAGTCGTCGACGAGGGCTGCGGCCTCGTCCTGCTTCCCGAAGATCTCGCCGAGTGCCGCGGTCTGGCGCTTCAGCTCCTCGTCGAAGGGCTCGCCTTCGCGGGGCTCCAGGTCGATGATCGTGGCGTCGGGAACGAGGTCGGCGATCGCGGCGTTGTGCTGCGTGAACCGCTGACCGCTGATGATGAGGTCGGGCTCGACGGCCACGATGGCCTCGAGGTTCGGCTCGCTGTGCAGACCGATGTCGACGATCGCATCGTCGTCGACATACGAGAGGGAGTCGGGCATGAGCGCCACCGCTGCGGCGGAGAGCTCCACTCCCCAGTCCGAGAGCGTCTGGAACGTGCGGTTGTCGAGGGCGACGACGGATGCCGGGGGCGTCGCGATCTCGTGCTCGCCGCTGTTGTCCTCGATCGTGACTGTGCCTGCGGAGGCTTCCGACGCGGCGGGTTCGGCCTCGGCTGAGGAGGCGCAGCCGGCGAGAGCGAGCAGGCCGACGAGGCCGACGCTCGTGGCGGTGAGGGTTCTGGGCACGGACATGGAGAGACTCCTGTTCTGCGGGATGGATCGCGCACGAGAGGCGCGGGGATGCGGGTTAGGACAGCCTTACCTCGCTTCGAGATAGGTTAGCCTTACTTCATGAGCGATACGAAATCCGGCTTCTCGATCGAACGTCGCGGGCTCGACCTGCGGTTCCGCACCGTGACCCTCACCGCGCGCGAGTGGCTCGCACCCGATTTCGTGCGCGTCCGGCTCACCGGCAGTGACCTCGAGGGCTTCGAATCGCTCGGCTCCGACGACCACATGCGCCTGTTCTTCCCCGCCGGCCCCGTCGGATCCGTCGAGGAGATGCGCGCGGCTCCGAGCCGTGAGTACACGCCGCTCGCCTGGGGAGCGGACTGGCTCGACGTCGAGTTCGCCGTGCACGGCGATGCCGGTGTCGCGGCCCCGTGGGCAGCGAACGCTCCGCTCGGCTCCTCGATCGGCGTGGGCGGACCCCGTGGCTCGGCTGTGCTCGTCGGAACTCCGGGGGCTTGGTTCCTCGCCGGCGACGAGACCGCCATCCCGGCGATCCGCCGCTTCGCGGCGCTGATCCCGGAAGGGGCGAACGCGCGGATCGTCATCGAGACGGTGTCGGCGAGCCGGGAGCTCGAGATCGATGCGCCCGTGGCGGTGGAGTGGCTGCACCGCGGCGACGACCCGGCCGGCTCCGCGCTCATCGCGTTCCTCGACGGACTCGAGACCACGGATGCCGTCGGCGACGACGCGTTCGTCTTCATCGCCGCAGAGCAGTCCATCGTCAAGCCGGGTCGTGCCCTGCTCGAGCGCTGGGGCGTGGATACCTCCCGCGCGGTCGTGAAGGGCTACTGGAAGCGCGGCGAGGCCGAGTACCACGCCCCGCACTGATCCCACTTCTCCTGCACGCGCGGGCCTCCGAGCCGATTGTTCCCTCTCACCGGAATCCCGGGATGCATGGCGGCGGGCGCGTGACACACTCCTCGCGACGGTGTCACGATGGAGGGATGGGGTTCATGCACGATGCGCAGATCTGGACGATGATCGGAGCCTTCACGGCTCTGATGTTCGGCATGCTCGCTGTGGTCTCCACGCTGTTCGTGCGAGTGCTGCGCGCGGAGATCGGCGGCTTGCGCTCGGAGATCGGCGGCTTGCGCGGTGAGATGAACGCCAGGTTCGATGCCGTCAACACGCGGATCGACGGACTCGACCGCGACGTCCAGGCCATCGTCCGGCGAACCTTCGGCCTCGACCGCGACTGACCTCATGCCCGCACTCTCTCCCTCCAACGTGCACGATGCGGTGCCGTCACGCGAGTCGGGCACCGCGGTTCTGCTGCTCGCGGGGTCGAGCGGGCGCGTCGAAAAAGAGCGCGCGGATCTGATGGCGTCGCGCGGCGCGCGTGTCCGTGCGATCAGGTGGTTCGGCGGAGAGGGCCAGCGTCCCGCACCGCATGAGGTTCCGATCGAGCTCTTCATCGGCCTGCTCGATGATCTGCGTCGCGACCACGACCGGGTGGCGATCGTCGGCACCTCGTTCGGAGCCGAGGCCGCACTGGTCACGGCGAGCGCGGTCGACGTCGACGTCACCGTCGCCCTGTCGCCGTCATCCGTGGTGTGGTCGGGAGTCGTCGACGGGGCCTGGTCTTCGCACTGGACGCTGCGCGGCACTCCCCTGCCCGCCGTCCGGTTCGACCCGGAATGGGAGCCCCACACCGACCCGCCCGAGTACGTCGCGCTCTACGACCGCAGCATGGACCTCGACCCGGCGGTGACGGCCGATGCGACGATCCCGGTCGAGCGCATCGCGGGCGAGGTGCTGCTGGCAGCGGGCGGGGACGATCGGGTCTGGCCGAGTGCGCGTTTCGCCGACGCCATCGCGGAACGGCGGAGAGCGCACGGCCGGGAGACGACCGTGGTGCGGCATCCGCGGGCCGGGCACCGGGTGATCCTGCCGGGTGAGACGGCGGCGGTCGGCGGCGTCCGCATGGTGAGAGGTGGATCCACGGAGGCGGATGCCGAGCTGGGCGCGGCCGTGTGGAGGGAGCTCACCCGGGTGCTGCGGCTCGAGTCCGAGGGCCGCTGAGGCCCTTCGACAGGCTCAGGGACCCAAACCCAAGGGGGGTCGGGGCCCTTCGACAGGCTCAGGGACCCACGGGGGGTCGGGGCCCTTCGACAGGCTCGGGGACCCAAGGGGGGGTCGGGGCTCTTAGACAGGCTCAGGGACCCAGTGGGGTCAGGGAACCAGCGGGGTCGGGGTGTCCGACAGGCTCGGAGTCTCGGCATCCGCGGTGTCGGTGAACGCCGTCTTCGGCACGAAGACGAGGGTCGCGGCCGCGACGAGCGCGGTCACTCCGCACACGACCCACACGGTCACGTAGCCCGCGAACGAGCCGGCCGTCCCCTCGACGGCTCCGGCCGCTCCGTTCAACAGCGCGATGCCGAACACGCACGATGCGATCGCCCCGCCCACGGTCTTCACCGAGTTGGTCAGTCCCGTCGCGACGCCGGTCTGGGTCGCGGGCGCGGCCGATGCGGCAGCCGCCGGGAGCGCCGCGACGAGCGCGCCGGACCCGAGACCCACCACGACCATGTTGGTGATGACCTGCGCGTACGAGTCGTGGAAGGGCAGGAACAGCAGGAAGCCGATCCCGACGAGCAGGGACGCTCCCATCAGCGTGATCCTCGGGGTGAGCGCTCGGGCGATCACCGGGAAGAGCAGCGCCCCGACGATCATGGCGATCAGGTAGATGCCGATGATGAGCGAGGTGGCGAATCCGGTCGTGCCGAGTCCGTATCCGTAGACCGACGGATCGGTGCGGGCGAACGTCGACAGCGGCGCCTGGGCACCGAGGACGCTCACACCGAACAGCCCGGCCGTGAGGAACACCGGGCCGAGAGCGGGCGAGCGGAACATCCGCACGTCGATCAGCGGGTCGTCGCAGCGCAGCTCCCACAGAACGAACGGGATGACGAGCAGGATGCCGAGGAGCACGACCGCCCACGACCACGGGTTCACCAGCCCGCCCTCGAGACGCAGCAGGCTGAGACCACCGGTGAAGCAGATGAGAGCGAGCGAGATGAGGACGACACCGACCGTGTCGAAGACCCCGCCGACCGGATTCGGCGACTCCTTCACCCCGAACAGGATCACGAAGAAGCACACCACGGTGAGCGCGGCCGGTATCAGCAGCACGACCGTGAGCGGTAGGACGTCGATCAGCGCACCGCCCGCGAGGGCGCCGATGATGGCCCCGCCCTCGAGTGCGGCGACCAGGAGTCCCGCGGCCTTGGCGGTGAGGGATGACCGCCCCTCCATTCGGCGGGACCGCGACCAGATCAGTGCGATCTCGAGCGGCAGCCACACGACGTAGAAGCCCATCAGCGTCCAGCCGATCAGGAAGATCGCGAACGAGTCGGTGAACGGCAGCACGAGGGCTGCGGCCGCGGTGAGCGCGGTCGATATCAGCAGCATCCGCTTGTGCCCGAGCATGTCGCCGAGCTTGGCGAACGCGGGCACGACGAGCGCCGAGAGCATGAGCTGCGTGCCCTCGAGCCAGTTCACGTCGGCGTCGTGGATGCCGAGATGCCTCGCGATGTCGCTGAGCATCGGCGTGTAGTAGCCCTGCAGCACTCCGCTCGTGAACTCGACGAACGCCAGAAAGCCGACGACCGTCGCGAGGGCGCCAAGGGTACGGGTGCGCGTCATCGCGACTCCTCGGTGGGAAGGACGAACGGGCCGGCGAGCCGACCCGGCAGGGGTGACCTCACCCTAGTCGCTCGAGGAGCGCCCGATGGAACCGCTCCCCCCGCTCGAGCGCGGCGATCTCGACGTTCTCGTCGACACCATGGATGGAGGCGCGCTGCGCGTTCGACATCTCGAGCGGTGCGAACCGGTACACGGCGGGAGCGAACCGGTGGAAATGCCGCGAATCCGTGGCCGCCATCATGACGTACGGGACGGCGGGGATGCCGGGATGCGAGACGGCGAGCGCGTCGGCCAGGAGGGCGAACTGCGCGTTGTCGGTCGCGGACTCGGGGGACGGAGCGCTCGCCTCCTCGACTCGGACCGTCACGAGCGGATCGCGGATGCGGCGCTTCACCCGCAGCACGGTCTGCTGGGTGGTCTCCCCCAGCGCGATGCGCAGGTTGACCGTCGCCGAGGCCTGCGAGGGCAGGACGTTCGCCGCCGTCCCTCCGGCCAGCATCGTGGGGGCCACGGTCGTGCGCACGAGCGCGGCGGACTCTCCGCCGAGTGCCGCGAAGATCCGGGCGGTCAGCCACGGCGCAGAGCCGAGCAGTCGCAGCAGGCGCCCCGCCGGGCCGGGCGTCCGCACGGCGAGCGCCGTGAGCATCCGTCCGATCGCACGCGACGGGCGTGGCCGGAAGGTCCCGGGTCCCAGCCGATCGACGGC
>JAZBLS010000085.1:0-14033 GCA_037033365.1 Actinomycetota bacterium
GCGAGATCGACCCCGCACCGGCATGCGATGCACATTCGACCCCGCACCCGCCTCGCGTGAGCC
This sequence comes from Actinomycetota bacterium, assembly GCA_037033365.1. Classification (GTDB taxonomy): domain Bacteria; phylum Actinomycetota; class Actinomycetes; order Actinomycetales; family Microbacteriaceae; genus Microbacterium. The sequence goes on from JAZBLS010000085.1 coordinate 64, forward strand.
CCTGCGGGGTCGATAACGCACCCCGGACGCAGGTTTCCGGTGCGAAAACGACCCCGCACCGACATCCGCTTCACTTTCGACCCCGCACCCGGGGCCCCGACGAGCGGGTCACGCGCGGGAACGACTCCTCCTCCACAGGCAGGGAGTTGTCCACGGATCGCCCAGCGCGGGCCCGGCGCTCGCGCCGGCTCCGCAGAATCGGTGGATGCCGCCGCTCACCCCGAAGACCATCACCCGCCTCGATCCGGCCGTGCCGTTGCTCTGGCGCGACGCCGAGACGCTGCAGATCGGCCTCGAGGGGACGCTCCGCATCCCTGCCACAGCCCCGTGGGTCGAGCAGCTCGTCGCACGCATGGCCTCCGGCTTCCGTCGACCGATGTTCGACGTGGTGGCGCACGGCCTGGGCGCGCCGCGTGCGGAGGCCCGGATGCTGCTGGCCCGGCTCGAGCCGCTGCTGGTCGACGACGCGCCGACCGCCCGCGCAGCCTGGGTCGAGACGATCCACGTCACGGACGCCCGCTGCGAGTTCCGGATGCGCGATGCCCTCGCCGACGAGGGCATAGAGGCGGGCGACCGAACCGATCCCGACGACATCGGGGTGGTGCTCGTCGAGGGGGCGGCCGCAGCGCTGCACTTCGCCCGCTACCTGCGCGAGGACACGCCGCACCTCCCGGTGTCCCTCCAACGCGGAAGCACCGCGATCGGACCGCTCGTCGTTCCGGGCGTCTCGGCCTGCCTGTCATGCCGCGATCAGCATGAGCGCGACCGTGACCCGGCATGGCCGCGCATGCACGCTCAGCTGATCGGACGCCCGGCTGGCCCGGTGAGTGCCGCACGGATCGCGGATGCCGCGACACTCGTCGCGCAGCTGCTCGCCGACCCCGCGACGGACGGCGATGCCGTCGAGGTCACTTCCGACGGGCGGCGCGCATGGCGCTCGGTGACATTTCACGAAGAATGCCGGTGCCGCGAGCAGTCGTTCCTATCTCTGCCAGGAAGCGCGACGGAGCACGTTCGCCCCGACCTGCCGACCGAGACCACGACACCGAGAGAGTACGCGCGGCCCGCGTGACGCCGACGTACGCCAGTCGGCGCTCCTCGTCGATGGCCTCGAAGTTCGTGGCGTAGGAGATCGGCAGTGCACCCTCCGCCCAGCCGGCGAGGTGCACGTGCGGCCATTCGAGTCCCTTGGCCGCGTGAAGCGTCGACAGGGTCACGGTGCGCATCGTCGGCTCGTGCTGGTCCTTCGCGCGCGCCATCAGCGTGTCGCTGAACGACCGCAGGGTCTCGTCGGGACCTGCCTCCTCCGCGAGTCGGAGGATCGCGCGGCGCGCCTCCCACCCGTCGCGCTGGGCGCCACCCGCCGCGGGCGGCTCCTCGCTGAGCCCCAGCTCGCGGAGCACGCGCTGCACCCCAGGGAGGAAGCCCTGCTCGGTCGGCGCGACGGCCGCGGCGCGCAGAGCGAGGATCGCCTGCCGCACCTCGGGCATGGCGAAGAACCGCGTGCCGCCGAGCACGGAGGTCGCGACGCCCTCCGCGGCGAGCGCCTGCTGGAGCGCCGCCGACTGCGCGTGCGAGCGGTACAGCACCGCGATGTCAGCGGGCGAGGCTCCGGCCTCGATACGGGCGGACACGGATGCCGCGATCCCCTCGGCCTCGTCACGTTCGCTGTCGTACGCCGTCACGGTCGGGGTGTCGGCGTGGAAGGTCTCGCGCGCGGGCTTGAGCTCCAGCGCACCGGGTCGGCCGTGCATCAGGGCGTTCGCCGCTTCGAGGATCGGCGCCTGGGAGCGGTAGTTCGTCTCGAGTCGCACGACCGTGGCGTCGGGGTGACGGCGCTCGAACTCGAGGAGGAATCTCTGCTCCGCACCGGCGAACGAGTAGATCGTCTGGCTCGCATCGCCGACGACACAGATGTCCCTGCGATCGCCGAGCCAGAGCTCGAGCAGCCGGTTCTGCAACGGCGAGACGTCCTGGAACTCGTCGACCGTGAAGTGCCGGTACTGCTCGTGCACGGATGCCGCGACCCGGGCCTCGGCCTCGAGCATCCCCGCGCAGGCGAGCAGCACGTCCTCGAAGTCCAGTTGGTGCCGCTCGTCCTTGAGGGCCTCGTACCGCTGCTGCAGTTCGACGAGCTGCTGGGCGTCGACACCGCTCACGCTGCGACCGAGCGTCGCATGCTTCTCGATCGACAGCATCGACACCTTGCGCCACTCGATCTCGGAGGCGATGTCGCGCAGCGTCGCGGTGCTGGGCCGCAGGCGCATGGCATCGGCGGCCTGCCCCAGCATCCGCACCTTGTTGTCGATGATCGACGGCGCGGGCGAACCCGCGAGAGTCGGCCAGAAGAAGTTCAGCTGGGCGAGGGCCGCCGCGTGGAAGGTCCGGGCCGCAACGCCCTCGATGCCGAGCGCGCGGAGCCTCCCGCGGAGCTCGCCCGCCGCCTTGGCGGTGAAGGTCACGGCCATGACTCGCGAGGGAGAGTAGGCACCCGTGTCGACGCCGTGCGCGATGCGGTGGGTGATCACCCTCGTCTTGCCCGTGCCGGCGCCCGCCAGCACGGCGACAGGTCCGCGGAGGACCGATGCCGCCTCTCTCTGTCGATCGTCGAGCGCGTCGAGCGCGCTCACTCGGCCACCTCTGCGCTCGGAGCGTCCTCGAGCCACGACACGATGAGCGCTCGGGCGATGGACGCGGGACCGGGCAGTCCGACGGGACCGTCACCCGCGAGGGCCGAGCGGATCTCGTCGCGGGTGAACCAGCGGACGTCGATGATCTCCTCACCGTCGGGTCGGACCTCGTCCTCGTCGACGGCCACGGCGCGGAATCCCAGCATGAGAGACCGCGGGAACGGCCACGGCTGCGACGACACGTACCGGAGCGACGCGAGGCGCACGCCCGCCTCCTCCTCGAGCTCGCGATGGACGGTCGACTCGAGAGACTCACCGGCCTCCGTGAAGCCCGCGAAGCACGAGTACATGCGCCCGCCCCAGTTGGCGTTCGCGCCGAGCAGGAGCCGGTCCCCGTCCGCGCTCTCCACCGCGACGATGACCGCGGGGTCCATGCGCGGGAAGTGCTCCCGTCCGCACACGAGGCAGAGCCGCGACCACCCGGCCTGACGGAGCTCGGTGCCGCCGCCGCACGCGGGGCAGAACGGAGCGTCCTTGAGCCACCCGGCGACCGCCAGGGCCTCGATCAGGAGCTCGCTCTCGAGCGCGGGGAGTCGTGCCCCGAGGTCTCGGAGTCCGAGCCAGGTCTCCTCGGGCGCGGCGTCGATCGTGTCCTCGGGCGGCAGCGCCGCGAGCAGGACCGCCGCTCCCCCGCTGTCCCTGCCGAGCAGCGCCCAGGTCGCCTCGACGATCTCGGACGAGGGCACGAGCAGCAGCGTGGCCGGAGAGAGGTCCTCACCCGCGATCCGCACGCGACCGTCGCGGACCGCGATGACCTTCGTGCCGTCGTCGGCGCGGAGCCGATCGATCACTCCCGGTTCGGTCCGAAGCTCGGCGGCTCGGTCGAAGGGCGCTCGTGTTGTGGTCATCGACTCCCTCTCTCACGGGCGTGGCGAGGGCGGGACCGCCCCCGAGCCCACCTACCCTGGGGGTATGGGACGCTCTCCTTTCACTCTAGCCGCGGCGGTGACCGCCGCACTCCCGGGAGCAGAGGTGATCGGAGCCCGCTCTCTCACCGCGGGCGGCGATGGCCGCTTCGACTCCGCGATCGCCTCGCTGGCCGACGGGCGCGAGCTGGCGATCCGGGTGGCCGAGGACGATGAGGCCTCCCGAGAACTCGCGGCCGAGGCGCTCGCACTCCGGGCGCTGACCGCGGGCGCACGGGCGATGCTGCCGTTCCACGCACCCGAGTACATCGGTGAGACCCGACTCGGGGATTCGCGCGCTCTCGTGACCGAGCTCCTCCCGGGATTTCAGATCGACGCGTCTCATATCCCCGCAGGGCGCGGTGCTGCCGAGTCCATGGGCGCCGCGATCGCGGCGGTGCACGCGCTCCCGACCTCCGTGGTCCGCGGAGCGGGGCTCCTGGCGCGCACGGCGCAGGAGAGCCGCGACGAACTGGCCCGCCTGGTCGACACCGCGGCGGCGACCGGGCGTGTCCCCGCACGCCTCACGGTGCGCTGGCGCGAGGCCGTGTCGGAAGACGACCTGTGGCGCTTCGAGTCCACCGTGGTCCTGGGCGGCGCGCAGGCCGCGTCGTTCGTGTTCCACGACGACGACGAGCGCGGACCCGAGGTCACGGGCGTGATCGGATGGCACTCGCTCTCCGTGGGCGACCCGGCCGTCGACCTGTCGTGGCTCTCCACGGCTCCGGATGCCGCAGACGACGTGCACGCCTCCTATGCACGGGCCGCAGACCGCGTGCCCGACCCCGCGCTCGAGGTGCGTGCGCGTCTGCTCGCCGAGCTGGAGTTCGCTCGTTGGCTCGTCCACGGCGACTCGCTCCACCGGTCCGACATCGTCGATGACGCCGCCGCGCTGCTCGAGGCACTCGCCGAGGGCCTTCACGCGAACGACCTCACGGTGATCGCGGAACGCGGCGACTCCGTCGACTCCGCCATGGACGCGCTCGACCGCGTGCCGAGCGGAGTCCTGCCCGGCGGTGCGACCGCGATGGAGACGGACGCCTACAACCCGAACGAGCTCTGGCACGACGAGTCGGACGACGACGCGTCCGACCGCTCCGCGGGCGACTCCGCGGACGCGGCGCGCCGCGCGGAGATCGGCGGGCTCGAGACCGAGGACCTGTCGGACATCCGAGATGCGCTGTCGCAGGACGACGCGGATGCCACGCGCGACGACCGCGGAACGCGCACAGATGACTCGTCGTCGGGCGACACCGGCGACTCCCCCGAGGACGAGGCTCAGCGCGCGGCGCGCGCGGCGCTCCAGCGCTGGAGGAGCTCGGACTCGGAGTAGACCCGGTCCCCGCGGATCACCAGGTCGTCGGCGACGTAGTAGAGCGCCACATCGATCTCGTCGAGCGGCACGCCGAAGCGCCGGTGGTACGCGAGCCGGTAGAGCGCGAGCTGCAGCATCCGCTCCTCGCGCTCCTGGGGCGTGCGCGGTGCCTTGCCGGTCTTCCAGTCGACGATCTCGATTCGTCCGCCGCGGTCCTCTCGGCGATAGACGGCGTCGAGCTTGCAGATCACGATGTGGCCGGCTGCCGGATCGTCGGATGACGGGTCGCCGCCCAGCGCGAAGTCGATCTCGATCTCGACCGCGATCGGCTTGCGGCCTCCCCACTCGCTGCGTTCGAAGATCTCCTGGAGCGTCGTGAGATCGGCGGCGTCGGCGGCCGACACCTCTGCCCCACCGACATCGACGCCGGACACGTCGTCGTCATCGACCTCCCACAGCGCCTCGTCGACGCGCGTTCCGACCCCGACGATCTCGCTGCGACGCTCGACCCAGGCGTGGAAGAGCGTGCCCAGGCGGGTCTGACGGTACGGGCGCTCGGGCATGGGTCGCACGATCGACGACACCGTGCCGCCGAAGTCGGTCACGTAGTCCTTGAAGCGCGAGGCCGGGACACGGGTCGGGGGTTCGGCGTCCGTCCCGCGCAGCCGTGCGGCTCTCTCTGCGAGGAGGCGGCTCAGCTCCGGAGAAGGCTCTGGGGCGCTCTGCGCGGCCTCACGCACGGCCGCGGCGGCATCCTCCACCACCGCGCGCCGGGCGCCGAGCGGGTCGAGGGGCCACGACAGGGTCTGGCCAGGGCCGTCGTAGGGGTTCTCGTCCGGGTCGACGGGGTCGATCGGGTCGAGCCCGAGCACCTCGATCGCCTCGAGCAGGTACGGGCTGGGCACGCGGGGGGATTTCTGCCCCGCCCAGTGCGCCCCGCTCAGCAGCAGATTCGTGCGGGCTCGCGTCACGGCCACATAGGCCAGTCGGCGCTCCTCCTGCTGCTGATACTCGCGATAGGCGTCCTTGAACCGTCGCAGCGCCCCACCCTGCGGGTTCGCCTTGGTCACTCCGCCCGAGAGCGACGACTGCGCCAGCGCCTGGCGCTTCTTGGGATCCTGTTCATCACCCATCGCGCTCACGGGATCCCACTGGAACCGTGGGAGCGCGTCGCTGTCACCGCGCAGGGCGAACGGGACGACACCGAATCCGAACCACCCCGACGTGTCGGACACGCGGCTCGGGAGCTCGTCCGCGACGAGACGCACGACCGCCACGGCATCCCATTCGAGGCCCTTGGAGCCGTGGATCGTGAGCAGCTGGACGACGCCCGGCTCGGGCGGCTCCGGCCGCGGCATGAGCTCGTCGGTGCTCTCGGCCTTGTCGAGCCAGGCCAGCAGGCTGCCGATCGTGCCGCGTTCGTCGGCGGCGAGGAAGGCCCGCACCTCGTCCGCGAACGCGCGCAGCTGCGTCGCCGCGACCCGCGCCGGCCCCCGGGTCTCGTTCGAGGCGAGCTCGATGTCCAGCCGTAGTTCGAGCTCGACCAACCTGATCAGCTCGGGGATCGGCTGCGAGGATGCTCGGCGCAGCCGCTCGAGCATCTCCCCCGCCGCCCGGATGCGCGAACGCCCCTCCGGGCTGATCGCCTCGAGCAGTCGGTAGTCGTCGCGGACGCCCCGCACGACGTCGACCGCGTCGATGATCGACACCGCCTCGTCGGCTCCGCGCGATGAGCGCAGTCGCATGCGCACCTCTTCCGGGAGGGGCATCATCGAGGTGTCGCGCTCGGACAGTGTGCGTCCCAGATCGTAGAGCGCGGCCATGTCGGCCACCCCCACCGCGAACCGGGGACCGGTGAGCAGTCGGATCAGCGCCGAGCCCGCCGTCGGGTCGTGCACCACCCGCAGCGTCGAGACGACATCGACGACCTCAGGGGTCGACAGCAGACCGCCGAGACCGAGGATCCGATGCGGGATGCCGCGGGCGGCCAGCGCACCGGCGAAGGTCTGCATGTGGCGCTTGGAACGGAACAGGATCGCACCGGTGTGCGGTCTCCCCGCGGCCACGGCGTCGTGCGCCGCGCGACGATCGGCGAACCAGGCGGCGACCGCATCGGCCTCGTCGTCGACCGTGAAGGGGAAGCGGACGTCGACGGCGCCGGACCCCGCCCCCGGGCGGGGCTCGAGCGGCGGCACGTCGAGGCCGGGGCGCTGCAGAGGCACCAGGACGCGGTTCGCGACGTCGAGGATCGTGCTGTCGTTGCGCCAGCTCGTCATCAGGCTGTACGTCCGCGCCTGCGGCGAGGCGCCGTCGCGCGCGCTGACGAACGCCCCGGAGAACGCGTAGAGGTTGTCGGCGCTCGCGCCGCGCCAGCCGTAGATGGACTGGTGGGGGTCGCCCACCGCCATCACCGCAGAATCACGGAAGAGCTCCGCGAGGAACTTCGTCTGGATCACGGATGTGTCCTGGTACTCGTCCAGGAGCACCACGCGGTGCTGCTCGCGGAGCTCGGCCCGCACGTCCGGCGCCGACTCGACGATGTCGTACGCGCCGCCGACCTGATCCGCGAAGTCGAGCACGCCCCGACGGCTCTTCTCCGCGATGTACTCGCGGACCAAGCGCGCGAGCGTGCCGAGACCCAGCAGGTTGCTCGCCGCCTTCTCGACATCCGCGTTGCCACGGTAGTGCGCGAAGCCCGCCGCCTGCTCCTCGGCGATGCGCACGGCGCGATCCAGGTCGACGCGGTGGTCGAGGACGTCACCGGCCAGACGCTGCACGGCGTCGATCACGGTGCCGAGAGCGAAGTCGATGTTCTCGAGCTCGGGGATGTCGGAGCGCAGAACCACCTCGCGGGCGAGCATCCAGGACGCTGCCTGGCTGAGCATCGCCACGTCGGAGTCTCGCCCGATGCGCGCCGCGTGCTCGCGCACGATGCCGTCCGCGAAGGCGTTGTAGGTCGACACCCGGGGCCGGATCATCAGATCCTCGGCGGATCGTGGGGCGGTCGGGTCCCACCCGGTGCCGTGCGCGGTCGCGAGCTCGTCCAGCACCTGCAACCGCACGACCTCGCGCTGACGGCCCGGGGCAGCGTCGTCGACGCGCCGCAGAGCACCGCTCGCGACGATGTCGGGCAGGAACGGGAGCAGCCCGCGACGCCCGTACTCGTCGATCACGGCGAGGCGCGCACCGATGCGCTCGGCGAGCTCGCCCGCGGCCTTGCGGGTGAAGGTGAGGCCGAGCACCTCATCGCGACGGACGTGCCCGTTCGCGACCAGCCAGACGACGCGTCCGGACATGGTCTCGGTCTTCCCGCTTCCCGCACCGGCCACGACGAGCGCCGGAGCCGGAGGAGCCTCGATCACCCGCTGCTGCGCGGCCGTCGGCGAGGGCTGACTCAGCGCCGCGGCGACGTCCGTCGCGGAGATCGCGAGTCGGCCGGGCCAGGCTCCGAGCTCGGCGGGTGCTGCTCCGGGCCCCGTGTCGGGGACGAGGAGGTCGGTCATGCGCTCACCGCCGGCACGGTGTGGATGCGGCAGGGATTCACCCTGCGCTGGGTGTCGGCGCAGTGCGATTCCACCTGTGCCGTGAAGCTCGACGCGGTCATTCCCCGGGCGGCGTCGCTCACCCGACGGAGGAAGGCGAGCCGCGCCTCGTCGTCGAGCGGATGCTGGTGGGCGATGCGGTAGTCGCTCTTCGACAGCGTCTTCGACACGATCACGAGCCTCGCTCCGGCCAGCGCGCCCGCCGGAGCGCCCTCGATCAGGCCCTGCTGCACGGCGATCTGATACGCGGCGAGCTGCGCGTGCTCGGCGACGCCGGCATCCGACTCCGGGTCGGTCTTGCCGGTCTTCAGATCGACCACGACCGCGCGGTCGCCTCCGCCCGAGGACGTCGCTGCGATCGGCTGCCACTTCTGACCCCGCGCATGCGGATGATCTCCCCCGCCGTCGGGGTACAGCTCGACGCGGTCGATGTAGCCGTGGATGACCGCCTGATTCGCGGCGTCGTCCCCCACCGGACGCACCGAGGGCGCATGCGCGTCGTCGTCGGCCACGTCGACCGCGAAGCGGAACTCCACCTCGCTGGCCAGCTCTCGACCGCCGTCTCGGCGCACGTCGGAGAGGTACGTGTGGAGGCGATCGATGAACGTGTCGGCCCTGCGGCGCTCCTTCCGGCCGATCCACTCGGTCTCGAAGTCGAGCTCGGGCCAGTGCTCCGCCACGATCGCCCGCATCCGCTCGAGGTCGCCGTCGGGCACCTTCTCCATGGCCTCGTGCACGATCGTCCCGATCCCTGCGGTCGGCGGCATGACGGTGTCGCCGCCGAGGGCGGAGACCGCCCAGTTCAGACCGCATTCCTCGTACGACTCCATCTTCGACGGGGACACTCGGGCTCCCTGGGTCGCGAGGTCGCGGATCGCGGCATCCGTCGAGCTCGACATCACGCCGTACCACTCCGATGGGTCGGCACCGGGCACGCCCTCACGCGCCAGCACCGCGAGCTGAGCCGCGGCGTGCGCACGCGCGGCCGTCGACGTCGAGGTGGTGAGAGCTCGACGGTGCCGCGCGACGAGACCGCGGAGGGTCAGCGGATGCTCGGCCGAGGCGTGCTGCTCGGGCGGGGGCGGCGGGGGCAGGAAGGCGAAGAAGGGACTCGGGGTGAGGTCGTCGTCGTCGACCGCTGTGATGAGCAGCCGCCGGCGCGACCGCGAGATCGCGCGGACGAACAGGCGTAGCTCGTCGTGGAGCGCTGCGCGGCGGCGGTCGAGCACGCCCGGCGCCTCCTCGGGGGCACCGGTGCGCTCGGCGATGAGTGCCTCGGCGAGACGCCAGGTCTGCAGCATCCCTCCGCGGAGCCGCACGTTCGGCCAGATGCCGTCCTGCACGCCTGCGACGACGACGGTGTCGAACTCGGTGCCCAGCGCCGTCGCGGGGGTGAGCAGCGTGACCCGGCCGGGACGGTCCGGACTCGACAGCGAGTCCTCGGGCACCTCGCTGTCGAGGACGTCGCGCACGAACACCTCGGGTCGCTCGTTCGGCGTGCGCTCCACGAAACGCTTGGCGGCGCCGAACAAGGAGACGAGTGCGTCGAGCGCGCGCGCCGTCTCGGACCCGCTCGCCTGCAGCGACATCTCGCGCCACGCCACGTGCAGGCGTCGACCGTCGACCGCGCGCGCCTGCTCCCACACCCGCCACAGCAGATCGTGGATGGTCTCGCCCCGTTCCGCCGCCGCGGACATCTCCGCGATCGTGTGCGCGAAGCGGGCGGCCGTGCGCGACTCCTGCGCGTCGATGAGCGTCAGGTGGTCGGGCTCCGTCATGGCCTGCCTGAGCAGCTCGCGGGCGGGCACGGAGCCGCCGTGCTCGAGTTCGATGTGACGCAGGCGAGCGCGCAGACGGCGCAGACCGATCGCGTCCATGCCCCCGAAAGGCGTGCGCAGCGCCTCCTCCCAGTCCTGCGGGGTGCGGTCGGCTGCCGGGGTGAGGGCCAGGCGCACGATGCCCACGATGTCGCGGACGATCGACTCGCTGCCGAGGGGACGCTGCACACCGGCCGCACGCGTGGGGATCTCCCGCGCGGCGAGTTCGGCCTCGAGCTGCGTGACCTGTCGGGTGTCGTGGGCGATGACCGCCATGCGATCCCACGGGACGCCGTCGACCAGATGCCATTCGCGCATCACTCCGGCGATGCGGTCGAGCTCCTCGTGCGGGGACGGCGCGAGGAACGTACTGATCGCCGTGTCGGCGGCGGCGCGCTCGGTCTCCGCGATCGCGGCCGGCGCCCGACGGTGCTCGACGCGCCCGGAGACGCCGATGGCCTGCGTGACGGTGCGCGTCAGGGCCGTGAGCGCGGGCGTCTGCCGATGGGGCCCGTCGAGGACGTGAACCTCTCCGAGCGCCTGGGCGAGCTGCGCGAACAGCTCGGGGCTGGCACCGCGGAACGCGCCGGACGAGATGTCGGGGTCGCCGAAGGCCAGCACCGCGATGCCCCGGGCGCGCAGCGCCCGCACCACCGCGACACCGCCTCGCGTGAGCTCCTGGGCGTCGTCGATCAGCACGACCCTGAGCGTGGCGAGCGGGCCGATCGCCGCGGCATCCGCCGTCTGCAGGATCGCCCGCGACTCGGCCAGCAGATCGGCCGCGTCGCGGTGCGCCGAGCGGGCCATGTCGAGGACGGCACGGTACTCCACCAGGAAGTCGGCGACCGCGGACCAGGCGGCGTCGCCCACCGCCCGCAGCTCGTCCGGACCGGCGCCGAGCTCCGCGCACTCCGCCAGGAACGCGCGCAGCTCGGAGCGGAAGCCCTTCGATGCGCGCACGGACTCGCTCAGCGCGTCCGGCCAGCGGATCGAGTGATCCTCCGCATCGCCCGCCAGGAGGTCGGCGATGAGCCTGTCCTGGTCGGCGCCCGTGAGCAGCGCGGGCGGCTCCTCGCCGTCGCGCACCATCGCGCCTCGCACGATCTGGAAGGCGAAGGAGCCCAGCGAGCGGGCGAGCGGCCCGGGGGTCGCCTGCCCGACGCGCACACCGATCCGGTCGCGCAGCGCGGTCGCCGCCTGACGGCTGGGCGTGAGCACCAGGACCTCCTCCGGCTGGAGCCCTGCCCGGTCGAGCAGATGCACGACGCGCTCGGTCAGCGTATGGGTCTTCCCCGTGCCGGGGCCGCCGATGATCACGCCGGAGGCCCCCGCCGCCGCGGCGATCACGGCCCTCTGCGCGGCGTCCTCCATCATGCCTTCCACGCTAGTCGCGCTCACCGACATCGGCGCCCTGCCGCCCCGAGCACGGCTTGTGCGCTCAGGGCGAAACCGCCCACCAGCGCCGATCCCCCGCCGCGCGTGCGGGGTAGAGTTGGGCGCAGTCATCGAGCTTCATCGAAGGCTCGACAAGCACATGGTCGACTCGAATACGGGAGTACGCGTGGAAATCCGCATCGGCATCATCAACACCGGCCGCGAGCTCAGCTTCGAGACCGCGACGAGCGCGGACGAGGTCCGCAGCCAGGTCTCCGCGGCTCTCGAGCAGAGCACCGCCCACCTCAGCTTCACCGACGTCAAGGGCAACTCGTACCTCGTGCCGACCGCGAACCTCGCCTACATCGAGCTGGGCACCGAGGAGTCGCGCCGCGTCGGCTTCGTCGCCTGACCCGACGTGTACATCCTCCTCGCCCTCATCGGCGCGTGCGTTCTCGGGATCGGGGCGCACTACCTGATCGGCGGTCGTGAGCTGCGCGGAGTGGCCGTCACTCCCGCGATCGCGACCGCGGTCGCCGCGATCGTCTACACGGGCCTGCAGTGGATCGGCGTCGGCGAGGACAGCGTCTGGCTCTGGCTCGCCAGCGTCCTGGGCTCCGTCCTCGTCGCCGCGGCGGCGACGGTCGCGCTCGTGGCGCTGCGACGCCGCTCGGACGCGGCGGCCAGGGCCGCCCTCGGCATCTGACACCCGTGAGCGAACGCCGCACGCTGCTGTGGATCCGCGTCAGCATCATCGTGCTGATGCTCGGTCTCGTGGTGAGCGGTGTCACGGCGTTCCCCCTGCGGCTCGAGCTGGCGTTCGCGTCCGACGCGCTGCACGGCTCGCCCGTGGCCTCGTGGTTCCCGGATGCCGTGTGGTGGGTCGACCGCGTGGCCGCCGCCCTCACCGAGGTGGAGGCACGGCATCCGTTCATCTCCTACGGCACCGACTGGCTGGCCTTCGCGCATCTCGTCATCGCCGTCGTCTTCGTCGGACCGCTCATCGATCCGGTGCGCAACATCTGGGTGATCCAGTTCGGTGCGATCGCGTGCCTCGGGGTCGTCCCGCTCGCGCTGATCGCCGGCGGCATCCGCGGCATCCCCCTCGGATGGCAGCTGTTCGACATCTCGTTCGGCGTCATCGGCGTCATCCCCGTGATCGTCGCGTGGACGCTCACGCGACGGCTCGAGCGGATGCGTGACGGCGCACGCGAGGTCTCGCAGGGCAGCGCCGCAACGCTGCCGGCGGCGGACTAGGAGGCGAGCCCCATCGCGTCCATGCGGCGGGCATGCGCGCCCATGAGCTCGGTGTACACGGGCTCGACTCTGTCCTCGCTCATCATGGCGAGTTCCGGCTGACGCAGCGCCGACCGGCACACCAGGATCGTGTCGCCCACCAGGCGGCGCGCCCACATCGAGAGCAGTGAGCGCCACTCCTCGTCACCGTCGATGGTCTCCTGGATGATCGCGACGATCTCGTGCCGTGCGTCGTCCTCGCTGAGGATCGCGACGACCCGTGCCCCCGTGTCGCCGTAGCTCGAGGCGAGCGCCAGATAGAAGTCGTCCAGCATCCCCGCCGTGATGTACACCGACAGCAGGGTCTCCCGCGGGCGCGCGCCGATCGTCTTCCGTCGGAACGCGTCGAGGTTCTCCCGGAACGGCAGCATCAGCTGCGTGGGGTCGTCGCCCTTCTCGGCGATCAGGTCGACGATCGCGCGGTGCTTCGTCAGGGCGGCTCCGGCGGCGCGCGACAGTGCCTCCTTCTCGGAGAGCTCGGGGGTGGCGCGGATCAGGCGCGTGAGCGTCTCGAAGTAGCCCAGCTGAAGGTAGGCGGCCTGTCCGAGGAAGCGCGTGAGCTCCGGAGCGAGTTCGGCGAAGTCCACCCGGGTCGCCGACCCCTGGTCGCCGCGACTGCGCAACGTCAGCGTGCGCCGGGGATTCCTACTCTTCCAGAACCAGTTCACCACGGCTTCACAATACTCGGACGAGGCCCCTCTACCAGGCGTCGGCACCCCCTCGGGTAGGCTGGTCGAGTCCCCGCCGTCGGAGCGGGGCCCGCGCCTGTGGCACAAAGACGGCGTGGATCCGTGAAACGTGGCGATCTCGCGCAGGTCGCCGGACAGGCATCTGAACATTGACTACTTTCGCTGATCTCGGAATCGATCAGGACATCGTCGACGCACTCGCCGCCAAGGGCATCGTCGACGCCTTCCCCATCCAGGAGCAGACCATCCCCCTCGGTCTCCCCGGTCAGGACATCATCGGCCAGGCGAAGACGGGTACCGGAAAGACCTTCGGCTTCGGCATCCCCGTCGTCCAGCGACTCG
>JAZBLS010000086.1:0-14018 GCA_037033365.1 Actinomycetota bacterium
GGTGGGGCGTCGGCAGGGTGGGGCGCTCAGGCGGGCAGGGTGAGCACGCCGTTGCGGCGATGCGGCAGGCGCGCGAGCGCCTCGTCGCGCAGGGCCTCGGGCAGCAGCGCCTCGGGGGCGTCCTGGAAGGCCAGGGGTCGCAGGAAGCGGCGGATCGCGGATGCTCCCACCGACGTGTGCAGGGAGGTCGTGGCGGGCCACGGTCCGCCGTGCTGCTGCGACCAGGTCACCGCGACACCGGTCGGCCATCCGGCGAACAGCACGCGACCGGCGCGGTCCTGCAGCAGCTCGAGCGTCTCTGCGGCATCCTCGTCCGGCTCTGCGTGGAGGGTCGCGGTCAGGCTCCCCGGTACGCGGCTCAGCGCGGCGTGCAGGTCGGCCTCCGAGTCGTAGCGGACGAGCAGGGTCACGGGGCCGAAGCACTCCTCGAGGAGCACGTCCGGGCGCTCGGCGACCGCGCGGGCATCCGTCGCGAGGGCGACGGGCGTCACGCCGTCGACCTCGATGCCCGTCGCCACGACCGACACCGACGCGTCACCCTTCAGGTGCGCGAGCCTTGCGGGGAACGCCTGCGTGATGCGGTCGGTGAGCAGCGGGCCGCCCTTCGCCCCGGGCACGGCCGCGGCGACGGCATCCTCGAATCCCGCCCCCGCGGGGACGAACACGACGCCCGGCTTGGTGCAGAACTGCCCGACGCCGAGTGTGAACGAGCCGACGAGGCCCTGGGCCAGCGCGTCGCGCCGCGCGGCCGCCGCACCCTCGGTCACAACGACGGGGTTGATGCTGCCGAGCTCGCCGTAGAAGGGGATCGGGTCGGGTCGTCCCGACGCAAGGTCGAACAGCGCGCGTCCGCCGGAGACGGATCCCGTGAACCCGGCGGCGCGGATCGACGGATGCTGCACGAGCGCGTTGCCCGCCTCGCGTCCTTCGATGAGGGCGAGCGACCCGGCCGGCGCGCCGGCGGCCTCGAGCGCCGCGGCGACGATCTCCGCCGTGCGCGCGGACAGGCGAGGATGACCCGAGTGCGCCTTCACCACGACGGGGTTACCGGCTGCGAGCGCGGAGGCGGTGTCGCCGCCCGCGACCGAGAACGCGAACGGGAAGTTGGAGGCTGAGAACACGGCCACCGGTCCCAGCGCGACGAGCAGCCGTCGCAGCTCGGGGCGCGGCGGGGTGGCCGTCGGATCGGCGTCGTCGACCGTGAGCTCGAGGTACGAGCCCTCCTCGACGACCGTCGCGAACAGGCGGAGCTGACCGCTCGTGCGGGCGACCTCGCCCGTCAGGCGGACGGCGCCGAGCCGCGTCTCCTCGTCGGCGATAGCGACGAGCTCGTCGACGTGCGTGTCGAGGGCATCGGCCGCCGCCCGCAGCCAGCGGGCGCGGTCGGGCGCGGACGAGCGTCGCCAGACCGGCGCGGCGGCGGCCGCGGCGTCGAGGATGGCGTCGAGTTCGGCGGAGGAGGTGGTCATGCGGGGTCCTTTCCTGCGGTCAGGGCGGGGGAGAAGCGGATGCCGAGGCCGAGGTGCTCGTTCTCGGTGAGGAAGCCGTCGGCAATGGTGACGGGGGAGGCGTCCGCGAGTGCCCCGAGGGCACCGAATCCGGCATCCTCCACGTCCTCGACGAGGATCTCGGCATCCGTCTCCGGCAGTACGAGCGCGAGCTGGCCGGAGAGCTCGGGGAGGAGGTGCGGGTGGAGCGGTGCTCCGTGCGCGGCGGCGATGTCGGCGATCCGCAGGAACGGCGTGATCCCGCCGACCCGCACGATGTTCGGCTGCACGATCTGAGCCGCTCCGGCGCGCAGGAAGTCCTCGAACCGGTGCGCGGTGTGCAGGTTCTCACCGACCGCGATGGGTACCTCGATCCGGCGGGCGAGCTCGGCGTGGCCCGCGAGGTCGTCCGCGCGCAGCGGCTCCTCGATCCACGCAGGGTCGAACGGCGACAGCGCGTCGATGCTCGCCGTCGCACGCTCGAGGCTCCACCGCTGGTTCGCGTCGATCATGAGGCCGCGGTCAGGTCCGAGCAGGGCACGCACCGCGGAGATCCGGTCGACGTCCTCCGCGAGATCGGGCTTCCCGACCTTGACCTTGACGGCGTCGAACCCGGCATCGATCCACCGGCGCACCTGCGCGAGCAGCTCGTCGAGGGAGTAGTGCAGGTTCACACCGGAGCCGTAGGCGCGCACGCGGTCGCGGCGGCGGCCGATCCGGTGCGACACCGAGGTCCCGGCCGCACGCGCGTCGGCGTCCCACAGCGCGAGGTCGAGGCCCGCGAGCGCGATCGTCGTGATCCCTCCGCCGCCCGCCTCGTGCAGGTGCTCCCACAGTCCCTGCCACGCCTCGCCGGGCACGGCCGAGCGCCCGACTGCGGCAGGGGCGATGTCGTGTTCCAGCAGTGCATGCACGGCGGGGGCTCCGATCTGCGGGCTCCAGGAGAACCCCCATCCCTCGGCGCCGTCGGAGCGGACGACGTGCGTCGCGACGATGCCGACCGAGGTCACGTCCGCAGCCCACGGGCGGGTGAGCGGCACCCGCTGCAGGCGTGTGTTCAGGCTGCGGATCGTGGTCACAGCAGGGCGCGCCCCGCGTCGAGGATCGTGGCCAGACGCGACTCCTGCTCCGGAGTCGGGTCGACGAGCGGAGCGCGCACCGAGCCGACGGCCAGGCCCGAGAGCCGCAGACCGGCCTTGATGAGGGAGACCCCGAACCCCGGTGTCTCGTCCCGCAGCGCGACCAGCGGTCGGTAGAAGCCGTCGAGCAGTGCGAGCCTGCGGTCCTCGTCGCCGTCCGTGTAGGCGCGGTAGAAGGCGTTCGCGATGTCCGGTGCCATCGCGAACGCGGCCGACGAGTACAGGGGCACACCGATGCCGCGATACGCGCCCTGCGTGAGCTCGGCCGTGAGCAGACCGTTGAAGAACGCGAAGTCGTCCCGGCCCTCTTCCGCGACAGCGCGCACGATGAGCTGGGTCGTGCCGATGTCGCCCGTGCCGTCCTTGAAGCCCACGACTCGGGGATTCGCGGCGAGCCGGCGCATGGTCTCGACGGAATACTGCGCGCTGCCGCGGTGGTAGACGATCACCGGCAGCTCGGATGCCGCGGCGATCTGCTCGACGTAGGAGACGAGCCCCGCCTGGGTGCCGCCGACGAGGTAAGGCGGAAGGATGAGAAGTCCGTCGGCCCCGGCATCCGCCGCCGCCGTCGCGACCTCGATCGCGTGACCGAGCGTGCCGCCGGCTCCCGCGATGACGGGGACCCGGCCCGCGACGGCCGTCACAGCGGTGCGGGTGACGGATGCGGCCTCGGACGCGGACAGGGCGTGGAACTCGCCCGTGCCGCACGCCGGGAAGACTCCGCCCGCGCCGGCATCGACGCCCGCGGAGACATGCGCGCCGAGGAGGTCGTGGTCGATCGTGCCGTCGGCGTCGAACGGCGTGACGGGGAAGAAGAGGATTCCGCGGAAGTCCATGACAGGGCCTTTCAGGAGACGGATGCGGTGGCGAGCTCGGTGCGCCAGGTGCGGGTGGGGCGCCAGCCGAGCAGTCGCGCGGCCTTGGCGGAGGTGAATGCCGGGGCCGTACCGGTGAGCTCGGCGGCGGCGCGCTCGGCCCCCGGGTGGAACTGCGGGAGGAGCTCGCTGAGCGGTCGGCGCGCGAGCGCGTCGTCGGCTCCGACGAAGAAGACCTCGCCGTTGGGGATGTCGTCGAGTCCCGCGAGGAGCGTGTCGACGAAGCCGGCGACGTCGCGCGCGTCGACGTAGTTGAACAGGGCCGGTGCCGACAGCGCGGGATCGTCGAGGCGCTCGAGCACGGTGTGCCCCTGCTGGGTCGGCGCACCGGCCCATTCCTCGGGCGCGATCACGTAGCAGGGTCGGAACGACGCGAAGCGGATGTCGTCGCCGGTCTGGCGACGCAGCATGTCGACGGTCTGCTCGATGAGCAGCTTCGACAGGGCGTAGGCGTTCCACGGTGCGGTCGTGGAGGTCTCGTCGAGCGGCAGGCGCTCGGGTGTCCAGCCGCGGGGAGCGCCGTAGCCGATCACGGTCGGGCTCGACGCCGCCACGACGCGACGGATGCCGGAGCGCGCCGCCCCGCCGAGCACCGACTGCGCGAGCCCCGCGTTGGTGCGGAGGATCACGTCCTCCGGGGCGCTGAAGGGCACGGCGATCGCGGCCAGGTGGATCAGGGCGGCGGCGCCGGTCTCCACGAGAGCGGCCGCCGTGGCATCCGCGTCGGAGAGATCGAGGGAGGACTGCGTCACTCCCGGCAGGTCGAGCGCCTCGGTCGGCGCGCGGTCGAGTGAGACCAGCTCGTGCCCGGCTCCCGCGAGCCCCGCGACCAGCGGGCGCCCGAGGCGGCCGGAGCCGCCGGTCACGACGATCCTCACGGGGTGCCCTGGAGGAGGCGGATGCCGAGCTCGTCGACCTTCACGGGCAGGCCCGTCTCGAGGGAGAGGTTGCCGGAGATGCCCACGGCGATCGAGCGGATGCCGTCGGTCCAGTCCGCCGGCCGCGCGAGCGGGTCGTCGCCGGGGCCCTCGAAGACGTCGGAGAGCAGCAGCTCGTCGCCGCCGCCGTGCCCGCCGTCGCCACCGTCGATCGGCACCTCGTACGCGGCCTCCCAGTGGCGCTGCACGATGAGGCGCTCGCCCTCGGGGCGCAGCGCGGTCGCTCCGTCGCCGCCCGAGAGGCTCGGGTCGAGGGTCGGGTGCAGTCCTTCGCCCGCGAGCACGGCCCCGCGCTCGACCACCTCGAGCTCGGCGCGGCCCAGGGTGCCGTTGACTGCGACGCGGTAGCCCTCCCAGGGCGAGTGCGCGTTGAGCGAGTACGACAGCGTCGCCCCGGAGGCGTAGTCGACGACGAGGGCGAGGTTGTCCTCGATCGTGATGCCCTCGCTGAACACGTCGCGGTCGCGTTGGTAGCCGTCGTGCTGCTCGGCGTCGAGGTACAGGGCAGCGAGCCGCTCGTCGGTGCGCAGATCGAGCTCGAACAGGTCGCCGTCGTCGTGGGTGCCACGCGCAGGGCGCTCGCCGACCCCGCGGGACGCCGCGTTCTCGGCGCCATAGAACCGCAGACCGCCCGAGGCGTACACCCGTGTCGGGACGGAGCGGATCCACCAGTTGACGAGGTCGAAGTGGTGGCTCGACTTGTGCACGAGGAGCCCGCCGGAGTTCGCCTTCTCGCGGTGCCAGCGGCGGAAGTAGTCGGCGCCGTGATTCGTGTCGAGCACCCAGGAGAAGTCGACCGAGGTGACCTCGCCGATCGTGCCGTCCTGGATGACCTGCCGGAGGGCGCTGTTGCGCGGCGAGTAGCGGTAGTTGAAGGTCAGCACGACCTTCCGGCCGGTGCGGGCCACCGCGTCCTCGATGCGCGCGGCGCTCGCCGCATCGATCGTGAGGGGCTTCTCGACCACGACGTCGGCGCCGGCCTCGAGCGAGCGGACGATGAGTTCGGCGTGCAGGTCGTCGCGCGCGCAGATGATGACCCTGTCGACCTTCTCCTCCGCGATGATGCGCTCGAGCTCGTCCGGCGTGCCGACGCGCGGAGCCGGGGCGCCGGCGGCGACGAGACGGTCGACGTAGTAGGTGGCCCGAACGGGGTTCGGCTCGACGATCGCGACGAGGTCGGCGCGATCGCTGTGGGCGCCGGACGCAGCATCCACGTACATCTGCGCGCGGTGGCCTGCACCGGCGAGGGCGTAGCGGGTCTTCGACATCGTGATCCTTCGTTGGAGTCAGGAAACGTTTTCTCGACGATAGCACAGGGTGCTGGTGAGGCGGCGGGCGCTCAGTCGGCGGGCGGAGGCGCGGTGCTGCCGCGGACGACCAGCGACGGCGTCATGGTGAGCATCGGCGTCGGCTCCGACTTCTCGAGCTGCGCGTGCATCGCGGCCCAGGCGCGCTCTCCGAGCTCGACCGCCGGCACGGCGGCCGTGGTCAGCGGGGGTGAGGTGAACGCGGCGAACGGGATGTCGTCGAAACCCGTGATCGACAGACGCGTGGGAACGTCGATACCGCGCGAGGTCACCGCCGACAGCAGGCCCATCGCGACGAGGTCGTTGTAGGCGATCACGGCCGTGGCACCCGTGCCGAGCACCTGATCTGCGACGGCGGTGCCGCTGTCGAAGCCGACACCGGCGGCGATCTCGTCCACCACGAGGCCGTCGACCTCGGCGACGGCCGCGGCGATCGCCCGCTGCCGCGCGCGGTGGGTCACGCTCCGCGCGGCGCCAGCGAGGTACGCCAGGTGGCGGTGCCCGAGGGAGACGAGGTGGTCGAGGATCTCGCGCATGCCGGTCGCGTAGTCCGCTGCGACGACCGGTGTCGTCGGCTGCGGGTCGCGGTTGATCACCACCGCGGGCGCGAGCACGGGCAGCAGGTCGGCCAGCTCCTCCTGCGGCATGCGCGGCGCGCAGAGGATCACGCCGTCGGTGCGGAGCCTGGTGGCGCGGGCGAGAGCCTGCTCGGCATCCAGGTCCTCCGTCGAGTCCGCGACCAGCACGTGGAATCCGTCGGCGGTCGCTGCCCGGCTGAGGCCGCGGAGGATCGCCTGGAACGTCGGGTTCTCGAGATCCGGGATCACCACGGCGACGGTCTGGGTGCGCCCAAGGACGAGACTCCGAGCGACCGGATTCGCGGTGTAGCCGAGCTCGGCCGCGGCCGCCGTGACCCGCTCCCTGAGTGCCGGGTCGACGGTCGGATTGCCGTTCATCGCCCGCGAGACGGTCGAGAGCGAGACGCCCGCGAGCTTCGCGACATCCGTGATGCCCGGGCGTGACGATGCGCGTGCCATTCGCGTCCCCTCTTCCGCGAACCGTCGCGGATGTCGTCATACTACGAGAAAACGTTTCACAGGGAGTGCGCATGACAGGGTCGTCCGAGGATCGCCTCGAGAAGCAGGATCGCATCGCGCGGGTGCGCGCGAGCCGTGGGGGGCCGCTCGTGCTCACTTCGCACGAGACGTTGGCCTGGTATCTCGAGGGGGTGCGCACGCACGTGTCGCTCGCCGGACCGCCCGTCCTGGCGGTGCGCGCCGAGGAGTCGCGAGATGTGATCTTCGTGGCCGACAACGAGGCCGACCGGCTGATCGCGGAGGAGCTGCTGCCCGAGGATGCCGAGCGCGTCGTGCGCGTCCCGTGGTGGATCACCCCGGCCGAGGCGGCGTCGGAGAGACCGGGGGTGCCCGAGGCGCACGTGGCTTTCGAGATCCGCGCGGCGCGCGCCCGGATGCTGACGGCGGAAAGCGATCGCTATCGCTCGCTGGGGCGGGAGACCGCTCGCGTGCTCACCGACGCGCTGAGTGCGGCGGGCCCGGAGTCGAGCGAGCGGGAGTTGGCGGCTGCGCTGTCGTCCGGTCTCGTGGCGCGGGGGATCGACCCGCTCGTGGTGCTCGTCTCCGGTGCGGAGCGCGGCGCGTTCCGGCATCCGCTCCCCACTTCCCGAGTCCTGGGGGAGCGGGCGATGGCGGTGGTGTGTGGCCGTCGGAACGGCCTGATCGCGAACGCCACCCGCTGGGTCGGTCGTACGGTCGACGAGGAGCCGATCCTCGCCGTCGAACGGGCGTTCCTCGACGCCTCGACTCCAGGAGTGCGGCTCGACGAGGCGTTCACGGCGGGGACCGCGGCGTACGCGCGGCACGGCTTCGCGGGGGACGAGTGGCAGCGCCATCATCAGGGCGGACCCACCGGATACGCGGGTCGGGACCCGCGGGCGACGCCGTCCACCCGCGACGTCCTGGTGGCGCCGCAGGCCTTCGCCTGGAACCCGTCGGCGCCCGGCGTGAAGGTCGAGGACACCATGCTCCGGAGCGAGAGCGGGTGGGAGGTGCTCACGGTCGACGATCGCTGGCCGTCGGTGGAGTTCGAGGGTCTGCGGCGGCCCGTCGCGAGGCCGTACGAGGGCTGAGTCCGGGTCGGACTCCCGTCAGGCCCCGGTCGAGCGGCGGACGATCAGCTCCGGCGGGAAGACGGTCTGCCGGGGGATGCTGTCGGGGTCCGCCGCCTCCTCCAGCACGATCCGCAGAGCGGTGCGGCCGATCATGCGGCTCGGCTGACGGATCGACGACAGCGGCACGGCGGCCGCCGACGCGAACGGGTTGTCGTCGAAGCCGATCAGGGCGATCTCGTCGGGCACGAGCACGCGCCCGCCTGAGACCAGCGACTGAAGCAGCCCGAGCGCGAGCAGGTCGTTGGCCGCGAACAGGGCATCCGGCCACTCGCGACGCGGGCGCATGAGCAGTCGGGCGCCCGCCGCGACGCCGTCCTCGACGGTCATGGCCGACGTCGGGACGACCTCGAGCTCGACGTGCGTCGAGGCGTTCTCGGCCGCGGCCCTGGCGCCGGCGAGGCGGTCGGTCACCTGGCGGATGTCGAACGGGCCGCCGACGAACGCGATGCGGCGCCTCCCCATCTCGATGAGGTGCTCGACCGCGAGCCGCCCGCCCGCGACGCTGTCGACCGAGACCGACGAGAACCCGCTGTCGGCGCTGAAACGGTCGACGAGCACGGTCGCGATCCCGCTCGCGCGGAACCGTCGGAGCTGCGTCATGACGTCGCCGTACGGGGCGATGAGAAGGCCGCGCACCTGCTGCTCGCGGAACAGGTCGAGGTAGACCTTCTCGCGCGACGGATCCTCGTCGGTGTTGCCGTAGAGGATCGCGATGCCGTGGCTCGACGCCTCGTCCTCGGCGCCGCGCACGACGTCGTTGTAGAACGGGTTCTGGCCGTCGAGCACCACGAAGCCGACGGTCGTGCTGACGCCGGCCCGGAGCTTGCGGGCCGCGTCGTTGCGCACGTAGCCGAGTTCGTCGATCGCCCGCGTGACGCGATCGACCGAGTCGGCAGACACCTCGTCCGGCCGATTCAGGACGTTGGAGACCGTGCCGACGGAGACGCCGGCGCGCTCGGCGACGTCGCGGATGCTGATCGGCACGGCAGTCCTCTCGTCGTCGGGTGGATCACGCTTCGGCATCGGGTCTTGACCTGCCGTCGTCATCCTCTACACTAGCCTGAAACCCAGCTGAATCGATTCAGGTAAAGTTCATCCCGAACATCATCCCCCTCAACGGAGAGGAAAGCCAGTGGCCGACGAGACATCCGCCCGCAGCGCTGACCGCACCGCACTCGAACTGC
The DNA here is from genome assembly GCA_037033365.1 of Actinomycetota bacterium. Lineage (GTDB taxonomy): Bacteria > Actinomycetota > Actinomycetes > Actinomycetales > Microbacteriaceae > Microbacterium. Next base: position 9,122 of record JAZBLS010000086.1, read on the forward strand.
ATCGGGTCGTGAAGTCCTTCGGACCCGTCGTCGCCCTCCGCTCGGGCAGCCTGACGCTCCGCCCGAACTCGATCCACGCTCTGATCGGCGAGAACGGCGCGGGCAAGTCCACGCTCGTGAAGATCATGGCGGGCCTCTACCGGCGCGACTCGGGCGACTTCCGCCTGCACGGGGAAGACGTCGACTTCACCAGCACCGCGCAGTCCAAGGCCGCGGGCATCGCAGTCATCTATCAGGAGCCGACGCTCTTCCCCGACCTCTCGGTCACGGAGAACATCTTCATGGGTCGGCAGCCGACCGGCGCGCTCGGCCGCATCGACCGCAAGGCCATGCGCACGGAGGTCGAGCAGATCTTCCGCCGCCTCGGCGTCACGCTCGATCCCGACCGCATCACGGACGGCCTGTCGATCGCCGATCAGCAGATCATCGAGATCGCCAAGGCCATCTCGCTCGACGCGAGCATCCTCATCATGGACGAGCCGACCGCCGCGCTCAGCGGCGTCGAGGTCGACCGGCTGTTCGCCGTCGCGCGGAGCCTCCGGGACGAGGGCCGGGCCATCCTGTTCATCTCGCACCGCTTCGACGAGGTGTTCGACCTGTGCGACACCGTCACGGTCATGCGCGACGGGGCATACATCGCGACGACCCCGATCGCGGAGACCACGGTCGACGAGCTCGTCCGTCAGATGGTCGGTCGCGACGTGACCGAGCTGTTCCCCAAGCAGGACGCCGAGATCGGCGCTCCGCTGCTCGAGGTCGAGAGCCTCACGAGCCCCGGCATCTTCCACGACATCTCCTTCACGGTCCGCGCGGGCGAGATCGTCGCGCTCGCCGGTCTCGTCGGCGCCGGTCGCAGCGAGGTCGCCCGCGCCGTCTTCGGCGTCGACGCGTACCGCGCGGGGGAGGTGCGGATGCTCGGACGCGCCGTTCCGCGCCGCAACCCCACCGCCGCGATGCGCGCAGGGCTCGCGCTCGTCCCCGAGGACCGACGTCGTCAGGGCCTCGTGATCGACTCGGGCGTCGGAGGCAACATCACGCTCGCGATCCGTCGGCGACTCGCGAAGTGGGGTCTCCTCACGACCGGCATGGAGAACCGCGCCGCCAAGGAATGGGCGTCGCGTCTCGAGGTCAAGACGCACGCGCTCGACACGGTCGCCTCGACGCTGTCCGGCGGCAACCAGCAGAAGGTCGTGCTGGCCAAGTGGCTCGCGACCGACCCGAAGGTGCTGATCATCGACGAGCCGACCCGCGGCATCGACGTCGGCACGAAGTCCGAGGTCCACCGGCTGCTGTCGCAGCTCGCCGGTCAGGGCATGGGCATCATCATGATCTCCTCCGAGCTGCCCGAGGTGCTGGGCATGGCCGACCGCGTGCTTGTGATGCGCGAGGGCCGCATCACCGCAGAGATCGGCCGCTCGGAGGCCACCAGCGAGAACGTCATGTTCGCCGCGACTCACGCATCGGAGCAGCACGCATGAGCCTGACCACCACCCCGGCCCCCGCGGTCGCGAAGAAGAAGGCGTTCGGCGGTGTCGGACGCGCGCGCGAGTTCGGCATTCTCGCCGCTCTCGTCCTCGTCGTCATCGCGGCCACGGTCAAGAACCCGAACTTCCTGTTCAGCACCGACGGCTGGCGCGACCTGCTGCTGACCCCCTCGATCCTCGTGCTCGTCGCCGTCGGACAGGCGATCGTCATCATCACCCGCAACGTCGACCTGTCGGTCGGCTCGGTGATGGGGCTGACGGCGTACCTCACCGGGCGCCTGTTCATCGACATCCCCGGCATCCCGATCATCGTGGTCGTGATCGCCGCCGTGCTGCTCGGGGCCTTCCTCGGTCTCGTGAACGGCGCGCTCGTCGCCTTCGCGAAGGTCCCGGCCATGGTCATCACGCTCGGCACCCTGTATGCCTACCGCGGCATAAACGTCCTCTGGACGGGCAGTGACCGCATCAACGCCTCCGACATGCCCAAGGACTTCCTGGGTCTCGGCACGCAGCAGATCCTCTTCATCCCCGTCCTGTCGATCATCGCGGTGATCGTCCTCGCGCTGGCCGCCTGGTACATGCGCAACACACGCGGCGGACGCGAGTACTACGCGATCGGGTCCGACCCGTCGGCCGCCGAGCTCTACGGACTCAAGGTCACGCGACGCGTGCTCTCGGCCTTCGTGCTCTCCGGCGCACTCGCGGGTCTCGCCGGCGTCTTCTACGCCGCGCGCTACGGGTCGATCAGCTCGCAGGCCGGCAGCGGCTGGGAGCTGGATGCCGTGGGCGCGGCCGTGATCGGCGGCATCGCCATCACGGGTGGCGTCGGGTCGGTCTGGGGCGCCGCGATCGGAGCCATGCTCCTCATGACCATCAACAGGGCGCTGCCGATCCTCGGCATCCCCGACTTCTGGCAGCGTGCCGTCGTCGGCGTGCTCATCATCGGGGCCATCGTGCTCGACCGCGTGCTCGCGGTCAGACAGAAACGGCGACTCATCGAAGCGAGGGACGCATCATGACCGCGACCACCACGACCACGACGACGACGCGGGTCATCCGCGACTTCGACCGCCCGCTGTGGCGCCGCGTGCTGCTCACTCGCGAGTTCGCGATCATCGGTCTCCTCGCCCTCGTGATCGTCGTGTCCTCGGCCACGATCCGCGGCTTCGCGCAGCCGATCACGTACAACTACCTGCTGCTCGACGTCGCGCCGATCCTGCTCATCGCGCTCCCCATGACCCTCATCATGGTCACGGGCGAGATCGACCTGTCCGTCGGCTCGATGGTCGGACTCTCGAGCGTCGTGACCGGCGTGCTGGTGCACTCCGGGGCGCCGTTCGAGGTCGCAGCGGTCGCGGCCCTGCTCGTGGGCGTCGTCGGCGGAGCGTTCAACGGCTTCCTCGTGACCGTCGTCGGCCTCCCGTCGCTCGCGGTCACGATCGGCACGCTCGCGCTGTTCCGCGGTCTCGCGGTCGGACTCCTCGGCACCACCGCGGTCACCGACTTCCCGGAGATGTGGACGGCGCTCGCGAAGGCCAAGATCTCGGGCACGCAGATCCCGTACATCGTCGTGCCGTTCCTGATCCTGCTGGCGATCTTCGCGATCATCCTGCACTTCACGCCGTTCGGTCGCGGTATCTTCGCGATCGGCCTCTCGAAGGACGCCGCGCGCTTCTCGGGCGTCGACGTCGAGCGGACGAAGTTCCTGCTCTTCGTGCTCGCGGGTGTCGTGTCGGCCTTCGCCGGCATCTTCTACACGCTCCGGTTCGGCAGCGCGCGAGGAGACAACGCGACGGGCCTCGAACTCCAGGTCATCGCGGCCGTCGTGCTCGGCGGAGTCTCGGTGTTCGGCGGGCGAGGGCACCTCCACGGCGTCGTCGCGGCCGTCCTCCTGATCGGCGTACTCTCCAGCGCGCTGCGCCTGGCGGGCGTCACCAGCGACGTCATCAACATCATCACGGGCGGACTCCTCGTCTTCTCCGTCGTCGCGGCCAGCGTCCTCGCCTGGGCGCAGCGCGTGCGGATGAAGGCGGGACCGCCACTCCGGACAGCAGCCTCTCCCGCACCATGAGGCAGCCTCTCATCGTCGGCATCCGCCCGCGGTGAACATCACGAAGGGAAGAACAATGAAGTTTGCACGCAAGCGCGTCACGGCTCTCGCAGCCGTCGCGGTCGCCGCAGCACTCGTGCTGACCGGCTGCGCCGACACCGGTGGCAGCACCGGCGGCTCGGGCGGATCCGAAGGCGGATCCGACAACCTGACCATCACGTTCCTGCCGAAGAACCTCGGCAACCCGTACTTCGACACCTCGAGCAAGGGCGGCAAGGCAGCCGTCGAGGCGATCGGCGGCACGTTCGCCGAGGTCGGACCGGCCGAGGCCACGCCCGACGCTCAGGTCAGCTACATCAACACCGCCACGCAGCAGGGCGTCGGAGCGCTCGTCGTCTCGGCGAACGACCCGAAGGCCATCTGCGACGCGCTGAACGAGGCCCGCGACGCCGGCGTCAAGGTCGTCACGTTCGACTCGGACACCAGCGCCGACTGCCGCGACCTGTTCATCAACCAGGCGGATGCCGAGGGCATCGCCAAGGTCCAGGTCGACCTGATCGCGGAGCAGATCGGCGGGGCCGGCGAGGTCGCCATCCTGTCGGCATCCGCCAACGCGACCAACCAGAACGCGTGGATCGAGCTCATGGAGGAGTACCTCGCGAGCGACTACCCCGACATCACGCTCGTAGAGACCGTCTACGGTGACGACGACGACCAGACGTCGTTCGACAAGACCGCGGCCCTGCTGCAGACGCACCCGAACCTGAAGGGCATCATCTCGCCCACCACGGTCGGCATCGCGGCCGCGGCGCGCTACGTGTCCACCTCGGACTACAAGGGCAAGGTCGCCATCACGGGTCTCGGCACGCCGAACCAGATGCGCGAGTACGTCGAGGACGGCACCGTCACGTCGTTCGCGCTGTGGAACCCCGAGGACCTCGGCTACCTCGCGGCCTATGCCGCGGCTGCCCTGATCCAGGGCGACATCACCGGTGAAGAGGGCGACACCTTCGAGGCCGGTGACCTGGGCGAGTACACGGTCGGCGCCGACGGCGTCGTGCTGCTGGGCGACCCCTTCGTGTTCGACAAGGAGAACATCGGCGAGTTCGACTTCTGAGTCGGCGAGCCTGAGGGGCGTCGGGGCTTCGGCCCCGGCGCCCCTTCGTCGTGTGGTGGGGCGGGGTCTATGTCGCACCGCGCGTTTGGTGCGGGGTCGATTCGGCATCCGGGGTCTGGTGCGGGGTCGATTTCGCATCGCGCGTCCGGTGCGGGTCGATTTCGCACCGGGATCGGCTTGTGGGGGTGCGTTTTCGACCTCGCATCGCGGGGAGGTGCGTTTTCGACCTCGCATGGATGACGCGGG
>JAZBLS010000087.1:0-13995 GCA_037033365.1 Actinomycetota bacterium
GGGCGTCGGCGGAAGGGCGCGAAAGGGCCCGCGTCAGTCGATCGGCTCGATCACCGGGATCGCGGTCGTGATGACCGGGACGGATGCCGACAGGCGCGTGCCGTCCTCGCGGAGAGCGTCCGCGAACTGGCGCAGCGACGGCCGACCGGCGATCAGCGGCCCCTGGTTCGCGAGCGGGACGATGACGTCGTCGCCGGCCGTGGCGATGTACGCCTGGTCGCGCACCGTGAACGGAACAGGCTCCCCCGAGCGCACGTGCACGCGCAGCTCGTGCTTCGTGACGGTGACCTGAAGTGCCGAACCCTGCCACTGCAGCGGGAACGACAGCGACGGCCAGTCCGCCGGCAGGCGCGGGTCGAAGCTCAGCTCGCCCGCGTAGTCGCGCATGCCGCCGAAGCCGCAGACCAGGGCCGTCCAGACACCGCCGGCCGACGCGACGTGCACGCCGTCGGCCGCGTTGTGGTGCAGGTCGTGCAGGTCGACGAACAGCGACTGGCGGAAGTACTGCAGCGCCAGCTCCTGGTAGCCCACCTCGGCCGCGAGGATCGACTGCACGACCGCCGACAGCGTCGAATCGCCCGTGGTCAGCGGGTCGTAGTAGTCGAAGTCCGCCTTCTTCTCCTCCGGCGTGAAGTGGTTGCCCTGCAGGAAGAGCGCCAGCACGACGTCGGCCTGCTTCAGCACCTGGAACCGATAGATCACGAGCGGGTGGAAGTGCAGCAGCAGCGGGCGCTGCTCCTTCGGCGTGTGCGCGAGGTCCCAGACCTCGCGCTCCAGGAACAGCGAGTCCTGGGGGTGGATGCCGAGGCTCTCGCTGTACGGGATGAACATCGCGTCCGCGGCGCGCTCCCAGGCCTCGGCCTCACCGGGCTGGAGTCCGGTGCGCTCGATGACCCGTGCGAACTCCTCGCCGTCGGCCTCCTCCGCCTCCCGTACGACCTTCACGGCGTAGCGGAGGTTGTACCGCGCCATGACGTTCGTGTACAGGTTGTCGTTCACGACCGTCGTGTACTCGTCGGGCCCCGTGACGCCGTGGATGTGGAACGTCTCGATGCCGTCGTCGTCCGCGTCGTCGGCGACGAGTCGGGAGGTGCGCCAGAAGCCGAGCGTCGCCCAGAGACGCGCCGTCTCGATCGCGATGTCGATGCCCTCGCGACGCAGGAAGTCGTCGTCGCCCGTCGCCCGCACGTACTTGCCGAGCGCGAAGCTCACGTCGGCGTTGATGTGGTACTGCGCGGTGCCGGCCGCGTAGTACGCGGAGGCCTCCTCGCCGTTGATCGTCCGCCAGGGGAACAGCGCCCCCGCCTCGTTCAGCTGGGCGGCCCTGCGACGTGCGGCCGGCAGCATGTGCACGCGTGCACGGAGTGCGTTGCGCGCCCAGTTCGGCGACGTGTAGGTGAGGAACGGGAGCACGTAGATCTCCGTGTCCCAGAAGTAGTGACCGCTGTAGCCGGAACCCGAGACGCCCTTGGCGGCGACGCCCGTCCCGTCGGCGCGGGCCGAGGCCTGCGCCAACTGCAGCAGGCACCACCTGGTCGCCTGCTGGACGTCGTCGTGTCCGCCGATCTGCACGTCGCTGCGCTCCCAGAAGGCGGCGAGCCAGTCGGCCTGGCGGCGGAACTGGGTCTCGACACCCTCGACGGCCGCCCGGTCGAGCGATCGACGGCAGCGGTCGACGAGCTCGCGGGGCGGCACGCCGCGCGAGCTGTGATAGCTCACGAGCTTGGTCAGGGTGATCGGCACGCCCGCCTTCGCCTGCACGCGGAACACGTTCTTGGCGATGTCGGGCTCGATCAGCGTGCGCGAGGTGTAGTCGTTCTCCGTCTCGATGACGTGGTCCGCGACGACCGCGACCGTCATTCCCGAGGCCGTCACGTGGTACGACAGCGCCGATCGCAGGCCGTCCTGCCAGTGCTCTGCGGGCTGCAGCACGCGCTCGGAGATCTTCTCGGCCTTGCGCGGGTCGAACGCGCCGCCCTTGGCCTCGGCGGGGGTGCCCTCGTAGACGCCCGCGCCGTCCTGGCGGTTGAGCAGCTGGCAGCTGATCGTGACGGGTGCATCCGCGTTCTCGACGACGACCTCGAGGCGGAGGACCGCGAGGTGGCGCTCCTCGAAGCTGACGATCCGCTCGTCGCGCATGCGCACGCGCTTGCCGGACGGGGTCTCCCACACCAGGATGCGCTCCAGGATGCCGGTGCGCATGTCGAGCGTGCGACGGTATTCCCGCACGTCCGCGACGTCGAAGGAGATCGGCTCGTCGTCGACGTACACGCGCATGACCTTGGCATCCGGTGCGTTCACGATGGTCTGGCCGACCTCGGCGAATCCGTACGCCTGCTCGGCGTGACGGATCGGCCACGTCTCGTGCAGACCGTTGATGAACGTGCCGTGCTCGTGTGCGCCGCGTCCTTCGATGTGGTTGCCGCGGAGACCGAGGTACCCGTTCCCGACGCTGAAGAGCGTCTCCCCCACCCCGTTCTCGGAGTAGCGCGTCTCGATGAGACGCCAGGGGTCGACGGGGAAGCGGTCGCGGTCGATCATGCGGTCTCCTCGGAGTCGGAGTCGGAGCTGGTGGAGCGGGCGGTGGATGCGGGAGCGTCGGTCAGGAACACGTCGAGGTCTTCCACGACGACGGTCGCACCGGCCTGACGGAGCGCATCGGCCCCGGCGCCGCGATCGACGCCGACGACGTCGACGTATCCGGCCGCAGCGGCGGAAGCGGCACCCGACGTCGCGTCCTCGAACGCGACGCTGCGAGCAGGGTCGACGCCGAGCGCCACAGCGCCGGCGCGGAACATGTCGGCCGCGGGCTTGGAGGCGAGTCCCTCACGCTCGGCGACCACGCCGTCGACGACCACGCGGAAGAACGAGCGGATGCCGGCGGCGGCCAGCACCTCCTCGGCATTCTTCGAGCTGGAGACCACGCCGAGCGGCACGTTCGCAGCGGACAGCTTCTCGATCAGGGCGAGCGAGCTCGGGAAGGGGGCGATGCCCTCGGCGCGCAGGGATGCAGCGAAGGCCGCGTTCTTGCGGTTGCCGATGCCGCAGATCGTCTCGGCCTCGGGCGGATCGTCGACCTCGCCCCAGGGGACCTCGACGTTGCGGCTGTGCAGCAGGCTCGCGACCCCGTCGTAGCGCTTCTTGCCGTCGACGTAGTCGAAGTAGTCCGCGTCGGTGTACTCCGGCGAGATGCCCCACTGCGCGAACACCTCGTCGAACACGACCTTCCAGGCGCGCATGTGCACCTCGGCGGTCGGCGTCAGGACGCCGTCGAGGTCGAACAGGACGCCTTCCGCGCGGAGCAGATCGGGCAGGGCTTCGGGCACAGCAGCCTCCAGGAGAAGGACGAGGGTTCCGGCACCTCTCCGTGCCACTGTGCAAGCGTAATGCGGCACGGCACCCCCGGTCACCCCTTGACGCGGTATTCCTCAGAGCATCCGGGACGTCTGCCGGGCGATCTCGAGCTCCTCGTTCGTCGGGACGATCAGCACGGTCACGCGAGAGGTGTCGGTGGAGATCCGACGGATGCCGCGCTCACGCGCCGCGTTGCGCTCCGGATCGATCTCGACGCCCGCGAATCCGAGGGTCGCCATGGCCTCGAGACGGACGGCAGCGGCGTTCTCGCCGACGCCGGCGGTGAACGAGATCACATCGACTCCGCCGAGCTGCGCGATGTACGCGCCGGCGTAGGCGCGGAGGCGGTGGATGTACACGTCGAATGCCAGCGTCGCGGCCTCGTCTCCGGCATCCCGCCCCGCCAGGATGTCGCGCATGTCGCTGCGTCCCGCGAGTCCCTGGAGACCGCTGCGGGTGTTCAGCAGCGCGTCGAGGTCGTCGATCGAGAGTCCTGCGCGGCGCGAGAGGTGCAGGAGCGCCGCGGGGTCGAGGTCGCCGGAGCGCGTCCCCATCACGAGCCCCTCCAGAGGCGTCAGCCCCATCGAGGTCTCGACCGAGCGGCCGCCGTCGATCGCGGTGACGGATGCACCGTTGCCGAGGTGGAAGACCAGCTGGCGGAGTGAGCCGAGATCGCGACCGAGGTGGGCCGCGGCCGCTTCGCTCACGAACTGGTGACTGGTGCCGTGGAAGCCGTAGCGACGCACCCGGTGGGCCGCCGCGAGCTCGGCGTCGATCGCGTAGGTGTACGCGGCCGGCGGGAGCGTCTGGTGGAACGCGGTGTCGAAGACGGCCACGTGCGGCACGTCGGCGAACACGGCTTTCGCCGCGACGATGCCCGCGAGATTGGCCGGGTTGTGCAGCGGCGCGAGCACCCCGAGCTCCGCGATCTGCTCCTCGATGTTCTCGGTCACGAGGGTCGGGGCGTAGAAGCGCGCGCCGCCGTGCACGACTCGGTGGCCGACGGCCGAGGGCGGATGCTCGTCGAGCAGCGGACCGTGCTCGGCGAACTGCTCGAGCATGACGGCGAAGGCCGCATCGTGGTCGGCGAGCGGCCGCTCGTCCGAATACGAGGCGTCGAGCATCGTGGGCGCGGCATCCGGTCCCGGCTGCTGTCTGACCGTGTGCCTGATCGCGCTGACGTCCTGGCCGATGCGCTCGATCAGCCCGCTCGCGAGCTCGTCCTCGTTCTCGATGTCGATCAGGCTGTACTTGAGCGACGACGATCCGCTGTTGATCACGAGGATCGCGGTCATGATGCGGCACCTTCCGCCTGGGCCTGGATCGCGGTGATCGCGACCGTGTTCACGATGTCGTCGACCAGCGCGCCGCGCGACAGATCGTTGATCGGCTTGTTGAGGCCCTGCAGGACCGGGCCGATCGCGACGGCGCCGGCCGACCGCTGCACGGCCTTGTACGTGTTGTTGCCCGTGTTGAGGTCGGGGAAGACGAAGACGGTGGCGCGACCGGCGACCTCGGAATCCGGGAGCTTCGCCTTCGCGACCGCGGCATCGGCGGCGGCGTCGTACTGGATCGGCCCCTCGACCAGCAGCTCGGGGGCGCGCTCGTGCACGAGGGCGGTCGCGGCCCTGACCTTGTCGACGTCGGCGCCCGTGCCGGACTCCCCCGTCGAATACGACAGCATCGCGATGCGCGGGTCGATGCCGAACTGGCGGGCGGTCGCGGCGGACGAGATGGCGATGTCGGCCAGCTGCTCGCTCGTCGGGTCGGGGATCACGGCGCAGTCGCCGTAGACGAGCACGCGGTCGGCGAGCGCCATGAGGAAGACGCTCGAGACGACGTTCACGCCGGGCTTGGTCTTGATGATCTCGAACGACGGCCGGATCGTGTGCGCCGTGGTGTGCGCGGCGCCGGAGACCATGCCGTCGGCGAGACCGAGGTGCACCATCATGGTGCCGAAGTACGACACGTCGGTCACCGTGTCGGCGGCCTGCGAGAGGGTGATGCCCTTGTGCGCGCGGAGCCGGGCGTACTCGGCGGCGAACCGCTCGACGAGCTCGGGATCGGTCGGGCTGATGACCTGCGCCGCGGAGATGTCGATGCCCAGCTCCACCGCGCGGGCGCGCACCACGGACTCCTCGCCGAGGATCGTCAGGTCTGCGACCTCGCGTGCGAGCAGCGTCGCCGCGGCACGGAGGATGCGGTCGTCGTCGCCCTCGGGGAGCACGATCCGCCGGCGATCGCCCCGGGCCCGCTCGATCAGTCCGTATTCGAACATGAGCGGCGTGACGACACGCGACTCCGCGAGGCCCAGCTGCGTCGTGAGCTCCGTGATGTCGACGTGCGTCTGGAACAGGCCCAGCGCGCGGTCGTACCGGCCGCGGGACTCGGGCGAGATCTGCCCGCGCGCGCCCATGACCCGCACGGCGGTGTCGTAGGTGCCGAGGTCGGTCGCGATGATCGGGACGGTCGAGGTGAAGCCGTCGAGGAGCTGCACGATGGGCTCGGGCAGAGGGAAGGGGCCGTTCAGGATGATGCCGGCGACGCGCGGGAACGTGCCCGACGCGTCCGCGAGCAGTGTCGCGAGGAGCACCTCGGTACGGTCGGCGGGGATCACGACGACCGCCTCCTCCGTCAGCCGGGGAAGCACGTTCACCATCGACATGCCGGCCACGACGATCGTCAGGGCCTCGCGGGCGAGACGGTCGGGGTCGCCCTTGATGAGGCGACCGTCGACGGCTGCGAGGATGCCGCGGATCGACGGTGCGACGAGCGTGCGGTCCTCGGGGATCGCCCACACGGGCGTGGTCTTCTCGGGGCGCTTGCCCGCGACGGCCGTCTCGATCTCTTCGAGGGCGTCGGGGTCGGCGCGGTTGACGACGACCGCGAACAGCTCGGCGCGCTCGACCTCGAGCTCGGACAGCGCGAGAGCGGCGATCTGGCCGACGGCGGCTGCCGTGCGGGCCGTGGTGGTGCCGAGCTGCTCGGCTTGACGCTGCTGGTCGCGGCCGCTGAGCACGAGCAGCACGGGGGCGGCGAGGTTCGCCGCGATGCGCGCGTTGTAGCCGAGCTCGGCGGGGCTCGCGACGTCGGTGTAGTCGCTGCCGATGATGACGACGGCGTCGCACTGCGCCTCGACGGCCTTGAAGCGGGCGACGATCGTCGAGAGCGCCCGCTCGGGTTCGTCCCGCACGTCGTCGTAGGTCACGCCGATGCAGTCCTCGTAGTCGAGGTGCACGCCGTCATGCGCGAGCAGCAGCTCGAGCACGTCGTCGCGCTCGGTCACGGAGCGCGCGATGGGCCGGAACACCCCCACGCGCGGGGTGACCCGCATCAGGGCGTCGAGCACCCCGAGGGCGATCGTCGACTTCCCGGTATGGCCTTCGGCCGAAGTGATGTAGATGCTCTGCGCCACGACCCCAGCCTAGGCGCACCTTCCCCTGTGCCGGCTGGGCGGACGGCCGGAGAAACGGTCTCAGCAGGGCGCGGACAGCGCATCGACGACCGCCACGGCGTCCTCGTGATAGCGCGTGTAGTACGACGGATCGAGGTTGACCTGCACGCGGTGGATCGCGAGCGTCGGCTCCATCGACGGCCAGTCGGGCACCCGGGCAAGCCGCTCGTAGAACAGACGGGCGGAGGTCGCCGGATCCATCCGCTCGGGCACGCTCCCCCACCACTCCTGCTGCTGGAACAGGCCGATGCTCGTCGTGCGGCTGCCGTCGGGGTTCGTGAAGCCGCTCGTCTCCCAGTCGCCGTAGTCGATGTTGATCAGGCTGCTCTCGCCCATCGCGGTCATCACGCCGAGGATCTGTCCGTCACGCCCGAACCCGAGCGCGGCGCCGGTCTGCATGATCGTCGCGGCGTTCTCGAGCTGCTCGCCCTGCCAGCCGGCGATGCCGGACTGCGGGAACGTGGCCGGGTCGCTCAGGCAGATCGCGACGGGCTTCTCGTGCGCGAGGCTCCACGGGATCAGCACCGCGACGCCGGCCACGAGGGCCACGGCCGCTGCGGCGAGCGCGATGCGCTGCAGAAGTCGTCGGCGCAGCATCCGCCTCCTGGCCCGCTGGCGCGGCGACATCCGCCGGCTCCGAGGACCACCTCTTCGGCGTCGCCGTGCGGGAGTCGCGCGACGTCGCTTCGTGCTCTTCGTCGTGCTCATGACCGCCGCGGCGTCGATCGCCCGACGAAGGCGGCGAGCCCTCCGCCGATCGCGCCGAACAGATGCGCCTGCCACGAGATGCCGTCGCGCACACCGACGACGCCCGCCAGCATGGAGGCGCCGTAGACGCCGATCACGACGAGGGCGATCACGGCGTACAGGATCCGGTGGGACACCCGCCCGGGTGCGAAGACCCGCATGACGGTGTAGCCGAAGTAGCCGAACACCAGCCCGGAGGCCCCGACCGTCAGGGTGCCCGGCGCATTCACGAGCCAGGTGCCGAGCCCGCCGACCACGGCTGCGAAGGCGGTGACCGCCCAGAATCTGCGCGTTCCTTCGACCGCGACCAGGCAGCCGAGCACGAGGAACGGCACGGAGTTCGCGATCAGGTGGCCCCAGTTCGCGTGCAGCAGCGGTGCGACGAGGATGCCGGGGAGTCCCGCCGGATCCCACGAGCGGAGACCGAGACCGGTGAACGACCCGGGGAGGACGGCATCCGCCGCCTGGACCACCCACATCGCGGCGAGCAGCAGGAAGGGCGAGGCGAAGCGCGAGAGCGCATGCGGTCGCGGCGCGGTGCTGATCGGGGCTGGCCTGGTCACGTCTCGATCCTCGCAGGAGAGACCCGGAGGAGGCTGACAGCCCTTCGACAGGCTCAGGGACCGGTTGGGGCTCAGGCCCTTGCACAGGCCCAGGCCCTTCGACAGGCTCAGGGGCCGGAAAAAGAAAGCGGCCCTCCGCGCACCCAGCAGAGCCCGGTTACCCTTGCTGCGTTTCCGCCCTGGGGGAATTGGCCTGGATGCCGCCACGCGGAGAGCCGTGGATCAGTCTAGCCGATGCGAGACGGTGCCCCTGCCCACCGCTCGTTCACCCGACAGCCAGGCAGCAGGGTTACGATCGGTTCACGCACCGCCGCGCCGACGTGAGAAGGAACGAATGCCGCACACCTCGCCCCTCGTCCCGGCCATCGCCGATGCCGAGCAGTTCGCCGCGCAGACCACGGCCATCCTCGGCTCGGTCGGCCGAGTGATCGACGGGAAGCCGGATGCCGTGCGCAGCGCGCTGGTCTGCCTGCTCGCCGAGGGGCATCTGCTCATCGAGGACGTGCCGGGCGTCGGCAAGACGATGCTCGCCCGGGCGCTCGCGGCGAGCGTGGACGCCACGGTCCGCCGCATCCAGTTCACCCCCGACCTCCTCCCTGGAGACGTCACGGGCGTGAGCGTGTACAACCCGGTCGACCGCGAGTTCGAGTTCAAGCGCGGCGCGGTGTTCGCCCACATCGTCATCGCCGACGAGATCAACCGCTCCTCCCCCAAGACCCAGTCCGCCCTGCTCGAGGCCATGGAGGAGGGACAGGTGACGGTCGACGGATCGACCCATCTGCTGCCCGAGCCGTTCCTCGTGGTGGCGACGCAGAACCCGCTCGAGATGGAGGGCACGTACGCGCTCCCCGAGGCGCAGCGCGACCGGTTCATGATGCGGATCTCGATGGGGTATCCGGATGCCGCGGCCGAAGCCGAGATGCTGCGACAGCGCGACACGGTCAACCCGCTCGCCTCGGTCACGGCCGTCGCCGACGCCGCCTCGATCGCCGGATTGATCGCCTGGGCACGCTCGGTTCACGTCGCGCCGGCGTTGGAGGAGTACACGGTCGCCCTGGCCCAGGCCACACGCGTCGACCCCAACCTGCACCTGGGCGCCAGTCCTCGGGCCACGCTGCAGCTGATCAGGGCCGCCAAGGTCTGGGCCGCTCTCGACGGACGCGACTTCGTGATCCCCGACGACGTCTCTGCGCTGCTGATCCCCGTCTTCGCGCACCGACTGCTCCCGGCCCGCGGCGCCCACCGGGCGGGTGCGCAGCCGATCGAGGCCGCGCTCCGCCAGATCATCGACCGGGTCAGAGTTCCCGTCGCCGCCCGCTCCTGACCGGCATCCATCGTGCGTCCCCGTCGATCACTCACGCTCCGTGGCACGGGTGCGCTCCTCGCCGGGATCGGGTGCCTGATCGCGGCCAACCTCCTCGGGGCAACGATCATGCTGTACGTCGGTGTGCTCCTGCTCGTGCTGACGCTTTTCGCGGTGCTGGTCGTTCGGCTGCCCCGACGCTCGGGGTCGGTCGCCCGTCAGGTGTCGACCGATCTGCTGACGGTGTCGGAGACCTCGCGCGTGACGCTGCGGTTCACCCTGCGCGCACTGCGGGTGCCGCGCGGCCTGTGGCGCGATGTGCTGCCTGACGCGGTGACGGGTGACTCCGCCGGGGAGTACCCCTCGGAGACCGGTCAGCTCAGCTACCTCATCACGGGAGTCCGACGCGGCGTCTGGCCGATCGGACCGCTCGTCCTCCGCACGGTCGACCCGTTCGGTCTCGCGCAGCGCGAGCAGGCGTTCGGAGAGACCCGCACCGTCACGGTGGTGCCCGAGGTCTTCACTCTCACCCCGCTCACCGTGAAGGTCGGCGCGGCGGGAGGGACTGCGCACACCTCTTCGACCCGGCTCGGGCAGGGCAGCGACAACCTGTCGCCCCGGCCGTACATCCCCGGTGACTCGATGCGCCGGATCCACTGGCGGGCCACGGCGCATCGCGGACACCTGATGGTGCGCCAGGAGGAGGAGGAGTCGAGTCCGGACGCCGTCGTGGTGCTCGACCGCAGCGCCCGGCGATGGCGCACCGCGGGGCCGGACGCGGATCCGTCGTTCGAGGCCGCCGTCTCGCTCTGCGCATCCGTCGCCGTCCACCTCGTGCAGGAGGGCTACGGCGTCGATGTGGTCGACAGCGGCGGCGCCCTGCTCGGCGCGCTCCGCGGTCACGAGGACGACCGAGACGGACTCCTCGTGGCCCTTGCGACCGTGAGCCCGCGCGGCGAGGCCCGCGATATCGCGACCCTCATCGGCGGAACGCCTCCCGGCCCGCTCGTGTACATCACCGGCGAGATCGACGAGGAGGATGCCGCACTGCTGCGCCCCGCCGGAGCCGCCGCTCCCATGCTGTTCGCGACAGCGGCGCACCCGGGCGCGGCCGCTGCGGCCGCACAGCACGGCTGGCGGTTCGCGACGCTCGGCGCCGATGTCGCGGAGGCGTGGGAGGACGCTCTTCCCGACCTCGCCAGCCCCGCCTCCAGCGAGACCGGGAGGTCCGGCGATGTTCCGGGATGAGTCACGGACTGCGCGTCCGCCCAGGCTCACGTGGCCCCGGGAGCGCGAGGCGCCGGCGAGCAGAGTCGTGCCGTCCGTGCTGGCGGCCACCGCGGCCCTCGTCGCGATGTGGCCGTTCACCTCGGTGATCGCGCCCGGATCGTGGTCGTTCGCCGTGCTCGTGGTCATCATCGTGACCGCGGTCACCGGCATCCTCGTCCGCGCTCTCTTGCGCCGCCGCCCGCTGTGGCAGCGCGACCTGGCGACGATCGGCGCGCAGATCGTCGTGGCGATCGTCACGGTGACCCAGATCGTCGCCGGCGACACCGCGTTCCTCGGGCTCTTCCCGACCGAGACGACGCTGCGCGTGATGCAGACCCTCTCCGCCGCCGCATGGGAGGAGGTCGTGTTCGGGTCGGCCCCGATCGCGGCATCGGCCGGCATGGAGCTCGTCATGGCGGTCGGATTCGCGATCGTCGCGATCCTCCTCGATCAGCTCGTCGCGCAGCGCGGCGCCGTGATGGCAGGCCTCCTCACAGCGGTCGTCGGCGCGATGCCCATGATCGTCACGCTCGGCGGCGCGAACGTCGCGTGGTTCGTCGCCCTCGGCATCCTCATCCTCGTCCTGTTCCGGTACACCGCCGCTCAGAATCCCGAGGCCCCTCGTCGCTCGTCTCCCGCTCTCGCGGCGGGCGTGGGCGTCGCGGCCCTCGCCGCGACCGTGCTCGTTGCCCCTGCGATGCCCGTCACGGCGACCCTGGCGGGCAGCGGTGTCGGTGTCACTGTCGACGCGTCGCTGCGTCTCGGCGACGACCTGCGGCAGCCGAACCCCGTCGAGGTGCTGACGCTGGCCACCACCGCCGACACGGCGCCCTACCTGCGGCTCACGACGCTGTCGGATTTCGACGGCCGCGTGTGGGAGCCGGACCGCGGTGGTCTGCGACCCCAAGGCGACGGCTTCGGCCCCGCCGAGTGGGGTGCGGACATCGCCACGGAGGAGCAGAACACGTCGATCCGCGTGATCCGGATGTCGAGCGCATGGCTGCCCCTCCCCTACCCCGCGACGAGGATCCAGGGCGCGCCGGCCTCATGGCGAGTGAGCCAGGAGAACCGCACCGTCGCCTCGCGGAGCTCGGATGCGGTCGGCAACGACTACACGGTCCGCTCGCTCGACGTGTCGCCGACGCTGGAGCAGATCCGCGCGATCCCCGCGGCGGAGCTGGTCGTCGACCCGGATGCCGAGGAGGTCGAGCTGCCCGAGGTGATCGGCGCGACGGCCAGGGACGTCACGGCCGACTCCAAGAACGACTACGACCGGCTGATCGCGCTGCAGTCCTGGTTCCGCTCGCAGTTCGCCTACTCGCTCGACACCCCCGTGGACGAAGGTTTCGACGGGACCGGTGCAGACGCGGTGGCGCGGTTCCTCGAGGTGCGCTCGGGCTACTGCATCCACTTCGCCGGCGCCTTCGCCCTCATGGCCGAGAGTCTCGGCATGGAGGTCCGCATCGTGGTGGGCTACCTGCCCGGCACGCTGACCGACAACCGCCGCGGTGACGAGGCCGTGTACTCGGTCTCGAGCGATCAGCTGCACTCCTGGCCGGAGGTGCTCTTCCCCGGAGTCGGCTGGGTGCCGTTCGAGCCGACCGCGTCACTCGGCGTCCCGACGGCCTTCGCCGCGGGAGCGACGACGGGCGGCGGCAGCAGCGGATCGTCGGGTGTCACGCCCAGCACAGCGCCGCAGGCGGAGCAGACGTCGGGCCCGGAGATCGACCGACGCGATACGGGCGACTCCGCAGGGTCAGCCGACCAGCTGCGCGCGCTCGACCCCACCCCGGTGGTGCTCGTCGCCCTCGGCATCCTGGTCGTCATGCTGCTCCCCGCGCTCATCCGCACAGTCATGCGGGCCATGCGCCGGAGGCGCGCACGGAGCGGTGATGCCGTTGCGGCCTGGGAGGAGCTCCGAGCCACCATGCAGGATCTGGGTGTGCCGCTGTCGGATGCCGAGAGCCCGCGCATGCGCGGGGACGATCTGGTTCGGGACAGCGGCGTCGACGCGCAGGCGATGCGGGCACTCACGGATGCCGTGGAGCGCGCGAGCTACTCGCGTGCAGGCGCGTCCTCGGGTGACGGACCGGCGATCGATCACGCGCTCGGCGAGATCGTCTCCCGGCTCCGTGTCAGCGTCGACCGGCGTTCGCGGATCCTCGCGTTCCTCGTGCCGCGGTCGCTGTTCGTGAGTCGGCGCGCCGACGTCGCCCTCCCCGTCTGAACGACCGTCTGTTTCTGCCATATGGCACAAACAGACGTCTATCTGTGCCGTTCGGCATAAATAGACGGGTTGGTCAGACGGCGTGGGCCTCGCAGCGCACGGAGTCGCACGACTCGCACACGACGAACTGGGTGCGGCACGACAGATCCGGGCAGTTGGCGGTGCGGTTGGTCGCCGCCCCGCATCCGACGCACTCCCCGACGATCGCCGCATGGTCGGAGAAGTCGACGGATCCGCGCTTGTCGAACACGTAGAGCGAGCCCTCCCACAGGCCGTCGTCGCCGAACTTCTCGCCGTACCGCACGATGCCGCCCTCGAGTTGGTAGACCTCGCCGAAGCCGCGCGACGTCATGAGGCTCGAGAGCACCTCGCAGCGGATGCCGCCCGTGCAGTAAGTCACGACGGGCTTGCCCTTGAGGTCGTCGTAGGCGCCCGAGTCCAGCAGCTCGACGAAGTCGCGCGTGGTCTCGGTGTCGGGCACGACAGCGCCGCGGAACCGCCCGATCTGCGCTTCGAGCGCATTGCGACCGTCGAAGAACACGACGTCGTCGCCGCGTTCGTCGATGAGCTCATGCAGCGCCTCCGGGGTCAGGCGGGTGCCGCCGCCGACCACACCGCCCTCGTCGACCCGCAGCTCGCCCGGGGCGCCGAACGACACGATCTCGTCGCGCACCTTCACGCTGAGCTTCGGGAAGTCGAGGCTCCGGCCCTCGGCATCCACTCCCGTCCCCTCGCTCCACTTGATGTCGGTGCCCGCGAACGGCGCGTAGGAGCGGAAGGACCGCGCCCACTTCTTGAGCGCGGGGAGGTCACCGCCGAGGGTGCCGTTCACGCCGTCCTTCGAGATGATCAGCCGGCCGCGGAGTCCCAGCGCCTCACCGAGGTCACGCTGCCACACGCGGATCGCCTCGGGATCGGCGAGGGGCGTGAAGACGTAGAAGAGGACGATCTTGGGGGTTGCCACCTGGAGATCCTACGTCGGGCGGCAGGGAGCCCTGGTCATGGGCAGCGCGATCGATCGGCTAGACTGTTCAGGTTGTTCCCTGGTGACGTGTCCGAGCGGCCGAAGGAGCACGCT
>JAZBLS010000088.1:0-13891 GCA_037033365.1 Actinomycetota bacterium
TCGGCGGCGAGCCGCGGCATCCGTCCTCCGCCGACCAGGCGCGAGGTGAGCGCGAGGGCCGTGGATTCGGTGCGGAACCCCTCGCGTGCGAGAGCGGCCGCGGTGCGAGCGAAGTCCGCCGCGGGGGGAGCCGAGCGCGGGCGAGCACGGAGTCGTGCCTCCAACCGCACGGCCTCAGCGCGGGCAGCCCAGCTCGTGTTGCCGAGGGCCATGAACCGTCGGGAGGCGGTCGCGGCGGCGCGCTCCGCCGCCGTAGCGTCGTGTCGGAGGAGCGAGCGGGCGAGGTGGAACTCGGCCTCTCCGCGCGCCTGCCGCATCCGCTGTGCGCCGAACTGCACCGCGACGGCGCCGAGGAGCTCTTCGGCCTCGGTCGTGAGCCCGGCATCGCGCAGCACCTCCGCGCGGTCGAGATCGCTGATCGCCGCGGCGAGGTCGCTGGTCGCCGCGAGCGTCGGGCGGGACTGGGTCATCAGCGCGAGCGCCGTGACGAGGTCGCCACCGAGGAGTGCCGCGTATCCGAGGTTGTGGCGCGCCTCGGCGAGGGGCTCGATGTCGCCGAGCGCCTCGTAGATCGCGATCGCACGGCGCAGGTCGGCGGTGCATTCGTCGAGCCGGTGACGCTGCATGCCCGCGATCGACCGGCCCATCAGCAGGTTCGCGACCTCGACCGAGTCGGGGTCGAGAGCATCGATCGCGCGCGTGAGGAACTGGTCGGCCTCGTCGAGCCGCCCGCCGTGCATGAGCAGCGTGCCGAGCTGGCCGTTCGCCAGCGCGATCGTCTCGGCGCTCAGCCCCGGGCGGGCCAGCGCCTCGCGCGAGAGGCGCTCGGCCTCGGCCGGCTCACCCGTCTGGGCGAGGACGTACGCGAGGGTTCCGTCGATGCGGGCGCGGAGGTCGTGATCGTCGGTGCGAGCGGATGCCGCGGCCAGCGAACGACGCGCCTGCGCGAACCGCCGGGAGTTGGCCGCTTCGACGCCGCGCTGATGCAGCTCGAGAGCGGTCAGGGGCACCCACCCAGAATGCCGGTCGGGACGGCGTCAGGGAAGCCTGGGGGCGTCTCGAGTTCGCCGTCTGGGTCGCTGAGCTTGTCGAAGCGCCGGCCCTTCGACAGGCTCAGGGCCCCAACGGGTGCGGCCCTTCGACAGGCTCAGGGACCCAACGGTTGCGGCCCTTCGACAGGCTCAGGGACCCAGGGTCGGCTCAGGGACCCAGGGTCGGCTCAGGGACCCACCGGCTCAGAGACCCGGATCACTCCGCGGGAGTCGGCAGCGCCTTCAGCACCGCGGTCACCGCAGTCGCCGCGGCAGCCGGGGTCACCCCTCCGACCGGAACGATCCCGAGCTGCGCCGCCACCCGCCCCGCCACATAGGGTGCGGCGAACGACGTGCCGCTCCAGATGGCGAAGCCGCCGCGGTAGTCGTCGGGGTCGATGGTCTGGCGGGGGAGCCCGTCGATGTCGGCCCTCGTCGCGGCCTGCTCTCCGCCGACGAACGCCGGTGACGTGCTGACGACCGCGGCTCCCGGTGCGTACACCCGCACCCAGGGGCCGACGTTGGAGAACAGAGCGACCGAGTGGGCCGAGGGGTTGAGCGCCCCCACTGAGACGAGCGGCGCGTCTTTGTCGCGCGGGATGCCGTTGTCGGCGCCGGGCCAGGGCCAGAGGGATGCCGGGAACGAGGGGCGGTCGATCGCGTCGTTGCCCGCCGAGCACACGACCACGCAGCCCAGCTTGCGCGCCTCCGTCAGCAGAGCCTCAAGCATGCGGCTGAACTGCCCGTCGACCGGGGTCTCGTGGTAGTACCCGAGCGACAGGTTGAGCACGTCGATCGGGTGGCCCGTCCGCGGATCCTCACGGTGCCGCCGCAGCAGCTCGACGACCTGGGCGACGGTGGTGAGGAAGGTGCTCTCGTCGATCACGCCGAGCGCCCCCGCCATGCGGATCGACAGGATGTCGGCATCCGGAGCTGTCTGTCGGATGATGCCCGCGATGAACGTGCCGTGCCCGGCGACCGCGTCGATCTCGCCGTCGAGCTGCCCGTACAGGTCGGGGTAGCGTTCGGGATCCGCGTCGTCGGTGAGTCCGACGGGGATCCCGTCGAGGTCGATGTGCCTCGTGACGATGTCGTCCGGGAGCCAGTCGTGCACGCCGCACCCGGTGTCGAGGATCGCCACGACCGGTCGGCGCCCGCGCTTCGGCACGGCCGAGCGCTGAGGAGCGGGACCGAGCCAGGTCACCGGCTGCCGCGCGCCGCGCCCGGGCTCGAGGTAGTCGTCGCTGCCGCCGGCACCCGCCCCGCGCACGGGGTTCGTGCGACTGAACGGGTTCGTGCGGCTGAAGGGGTTCGTCCGGCTGAACGGGTTGAGGCCGACGGGATCGATCGACAGGACGTGTTCGAGACTGGTCCGCGGCATGGTCGTCCTAGAACTGCGCCGGGCGCGCTGCAGAACGCGCCACGCGTCCGGCGGCACGGGGGACTCTCCGCTTTCTGTCTCATCGGGCGTCGTCAGGCGCGCTCGCAGGAACCCCGGGACACCGGGCAGCAGCGGTCCGCCGGCGCGACGCGCGTCGGGCGTCTCGAACTCGAGGCTCCAGCCGAAGGACGCCGCGGCCTGTTGCAGCTCGCGGATCTCGCGGTCATACGCCTCGTTGTCAGAATCACGATCCTGCGTGATGAGCAGGCGGTCCTGCAGGTACGCGGTCGGGAAGGCGCGGATGCCGTGCGCCGGCTCGACCGTCGGATCCAGTGCCGTCCCGCGCCTGATCGACCCCTCGGCGCGGTCCTGCCACGTCCAGTTCTCGGGCTGCTCCATCGTCGGTCCCCTTCCTCCGCGGGATGCCCCGCGTCCCTCGCGGGTTCACCCGCGTCCTGTGCGGGAATCCCCGCCCTGCGTGCGGGAATCCCCGCGGTGGATCACAGCTCGAACTGCGGGGTCGACAGGATGCGCTCCTGATCGCCGATCGTCGAGGTGAGGCGCACGAGCGTCAGCCCGTCGGGAACGTCGTCGAACACGAATCGGCCGGTGTCGCTGGAGTCGGTCGTGCGGATGCGTTCGCCCTGCACGAGCTCGATCTCGCGGGACGCGGTGTCGACCCAGCCGTCGATGCGGTGTCGGCCGCCGGCGGTGTTCGTGACGTGGAGCAGGATGCTGGTGGTGCCGTCGCTGAACTGCAGGGTGAGCGCGTCGGCGTCTCCCCGTACCGAACCGAGCGGCTGCTCGACGAGCGTCAGCAGGGCGTACTCCTCGGAGAGCCCCTCGGCCGCGACCGCGGCGATCATCCGGTCTATGAGGGTCGCGGGCATCGGGTCGACGTCGCGCCACAGCGAGCGGAGCTGCGCGAACAGCGCGGCATCCTCTCGTTCGATGTCGGTCATGGTGCTCCCTCCGTCCGTGGACGAGGGGAGTCGAGCAGGTCGCGCAGCTTCTCCAGGCAGCGGCGACGCGTCGGGCCGATGCTGCCGACGGGCATCGCGAGATCGGCCGCGAGGCGCGCGTAGTCGGGGCGTTCCTCGAACGCGATCACGCGCAGCAGGCGCTGACAGCGCTCCGCCAGGCCCGCGACGGCGGTCCAGAGTCGACGGTTCTGATCGCCGGTGGCGGCGTGGTCCTCGGCGGAGGCCTGCTCGGGCAGCAGTGCGTCGAGAGCATCCGCCTCTGTCGTGTCGACGCGGTTGTGCGCCTTGCCGGCGCGCCAGGCCTCGCGGCGAGCGGTGGTGGTGAGCCAGGCCGCGACGGCACGCGGATCGTCGATCGACCGGTGGCCGCGGACGAGCTGCAGCCAGGTCGTCTGGATCACGTCTTCGGCAAGCGTCCGCTCGAGTCCGTAGGCGCGCACGACATGCCAGAGCACAGGCGTCATCAGCCGCACGAGGTCGTCCATCGCGCGGCTGTCGCCGTCCCGCCATGCGTCGAAGAAGGCGGCGGCTCGCCTCCACCGAGCCGCACCGTCGTCCGGTGCAGGATCGAGGGCGGCGCCGTCGGGTGCGCCGTCGATCATGAGTCCCATTGTGATCACACAGGTCAGGAGCACGGCAAGAGCCTCGTGATACATGGACGCGGTTTATTTCCGCGAGTCCTCGCACGCCGCGGACCGCGGCTACCGTGGAGGGGTGATCGCCCTCGCTGTCGTCCTGTTCCTCAACGCCGCCTTCAACGTGCTGGTGTGGCCCCGCTTCTACAAGAGGGTCGCGAACGACCCGCGGGCTCGGGATGCCGAGGGCAAAGCCACGACATTCCTCAAGGTGCACGCGGTGCTCATCGCGATCGCCCTCGTCCTGGCGGTCGTGTCGGTCGCCGTGGGGATCGCGGCTCTCGTCGGAGCGCTCTAGGCCCGACCTCCCGCGATGGGCTGCTGGAGCTCGGTGACCCAGGTCGACTGATCCTCGGATTCCGACTCCAGGTACACCTCGCGGCACGCGCCGACGGACTCGTCGCCGCGCTCCTCGATCGCCTGCTGGATGGCGTGCCAGCTGTCGTCGATCGTCTCCATGGATCCGCGATGGATGCCGGTGACCGCCGCGTCGACGGCGGGCAGCTCGAGGATGTCGACCCCGTCGATCGCAGGCCCGTCGTAGACGAAGCCCAGGCGGATCCGCACGCCGTGCTTGTTCATGTCGTACTCCGCGACCGGGAGCCCAGGCTCACCTCCCGACGACACGATGGCATCGGCGACGCGATCGAACAGCGGCCCGACGACCGCAGCCACCTCGGGCTGCGAGGGGACGGTCTCGGTCAGCGCCGCGAGGCGCAGGAACGGCAGGGGCTTCACGGTGATCTGCAGGTCGGACATCATCGTCTCCTCGAATGGGGTGGTGCCGCTGATCCTACGCATCGGCACCGACATCCGGCAGGGCTCAGTCGTCCGTCGACGAATCGGGGCCCGGCCCGCTCAGCAGCAGGATCCGGCGCAGGTGCATGGCGGAGAGCACGCCGGCGCCCATCGTGCGTCGGGCATCGAACGTGCGGTCGTCGACCCGCTCGAGCAGCAGGCGGATCGCGCGTGCCGCCTCACCGCGGGCGCGGTGCGCCTCGGACGACGATTGATCGTCGCGGGCGATGACATCGACCACCGCGTGACAGGCGGCGGACAGTGGCTCGGGCAGCTCGGGATCCAAGGACAGGGCGCCCGGCTTCTCCCAGATCGTGTCGGCGATCGCGTCGGCGATATCCCTGATCAGGTGTGCGATCCGGTCGAGACGGTCGAGCTCCTCGTGGATGTGCCGGGTCTCGGCCCTGCGTCCCCACGCCCGGGGATTGCCGCGCCGACTCTCATCGGCCTCGGTGAGCGCGACACGCAATTCGGACGTCGTATCGGCGAGCGACGCGGCATCCTCCGCCCACTGCCCGGTCTCGGGCGGCCATGTCTCGGTCACGGCGGTGCCGATGTCGTGCAGGTGCTCGCCGAGCTGGCGGCGGAACGCCTCGACCTTCGCGGCGGCGACCGCGGTGAGCGGTGCCGGCGCGATCACGAGGTTCACCAGGATGCCGACGACGACGCCGACCGCCATCTGGGCCAGGTATCCGATCGAGTACTCGTCGGCGTTCTGCCCACCGATGATGAGCACGAACAGCGCGGCCATCGGCACGTACTCACGGCCGACGCCGAACCATCCCGTCCCCGAGATCAGCACGCCGAGCCCCACGACGACGGGGATCGTCCACCAGTTCGGACCGACCGTGACGATGACGAGCGTGGCGAGGCCGATTCCCGTCGCGAGACCCAGCAGCGTCTGCAGACCCGAGCGCGCGGACCCCATCAGGGTCGGGTACATGCTCACGAGCGCGCCGAGCGGTGCGTAGTAGGGGTACTCGTCGGTGACGCCCGGCATGTGCGGCGCGATGAGCCAGGCGAGTCCGACCGCGAGGGCGGTCTTCCCGACGAGCATCAGCCGTGCCGGTGCGACGGCGTCTCGGAGTGCTCGCACGATGGCAGGCGGGCGGGCGCTCACGGGCGTGCGGATCTTCGTGACGGCATCCTTCCTGTCGGCCTCCCTCGCCTGCGACGGTAACCGCCGCCGCCCCCGAACCCCACGGGGTTGATTCCGGGGAGTGCGGTGGGTAGGGGGCGGGCGCGCGGGGCCCTGTCCCGGCCCGGATGGATGCTCAGAACACAGATGGATGCCGAAACGGCTCGTTTCGGCATCCATCTGGAATCTCGACATCCACCGCGCAGGAAGTGAACGACCGGAGGCTTACGGGATGGTCCTTCGGAAGGCGAGGAACGAGACGCCGGAGAGGATCACGACGATCACCAGACCCCAGAGGGCGATGCCCAGGGCTCCGAGGTCGCCGATCGCGGCTCCCACGTCGCCCCAGAGCTCGAGCCGCGTCGCCAGGAACACCAGGCCCAGGAGCGCCAGAGCGAGGGCGACGCCCACGATCGTGAGCACGAGCGGACCCCAGCTCTTGTAGATCGTCGCGCCCGTGAAGCCGAGGACGAACAGGAACAGGGCGAGCGTGAAGTAGACGGTGAAGGCACCGAGGGGCCCGGCCTCCCACAGCCACGGCAGGTAGAAGACGTAACCGTTGACGCCGTACCCGTTCGTGAGGGTCTCGATGCCGCCGCCGATGAGGAACAGGATGCCGAGGAACGCGCTGCCGAGCACCGCGGTGAGCATCGTGCCGAGGAAGAACTCGCGCCGGGTGACGCTCATGGCCTGCGAGAACGGGAACGTGTACGTCATCGCGCCGATCCCGATCGCGAAGAAGTACCAGAGCGGGGCCTGGCCGCCGCCGCCGTACTTGGGGGTGTCGATCGGGATCATCGCGTAGATGAGCACTGAGATCACGACGGCCGAGCCGAGGATGATCAGCGGCACCCAGATGAAGGTCTGCCGGTTGATCAGCTGCAGGCGGATGACGTTCAGTGTGCGTCGCATCAGCGGACCTCCTCTTTCGCGTTCACGTCTCTCGGGGCGGACTCCGCCTCGGCCTTCTGGGTCAGGCGGACGACGAGCTGCTGCAGCGAGACCGGCGCCAGATCGAGTCCGGATGCCGTGACCTCGCCGCGCTCGGCGGCGGACAGGCGACCGAGGACCGTCACGGATGCCACGCGACCGAGGGCTTCGCGGTGCAGGACCTCTCGGCCCTCGGCCCAGGCATCGACCTTGGCCGCATCGCCGACGACGGTGACGGCGCGGTCGCGCACGGCATCCGTGTCCTCGTTGAGGAGGATCTGTCCGTTGTCGATCACGATGACCTTCTCGATGAGGTTGGAGACCTCGTCGATGAGGTGCGACGACAGGACGATGGTCCGCGGGTGCTCGGCGTAGTCCTCGAGCAGGCGGTCGTAGAAGATCTGTCGCGCGACGGCGTCGAGTCCGAGGTACGGCTCGTCGAAGAACGTGAGCTCGGCGCGCGAGGCGAGGCCGATGATGACACCCACCGCCGACAGCTGGCCGCGCGAGAGCTTCTTGATGGTCTGCTTCATCGGGAGCTGGAACTGCTCGACGAGTTCGTCGGCCAGAGCCTGGTCCCAGTTCGGGAAGAACAGGCTCGCGGCCGTGAACGCGTGACGCGGATAGGCGTCGTCCGGGTACTTCTGGCTCTCGCGGACGAAGCAGACCCGACTGAGGACCCGCGTGTTCTCGTAGGGATGCTCGCCGAAGACCCGCACGTCGCCGGAGGTCTCGAAGTTCTGGGCGGTGAGGATCGACATGAGCGTGGTCTTGCCGGCGCCGTTGCGGCCGAGCAGGCCGTAGATCGACCCTGCCTCAAGGCTCAGCGACACGTTGTCGAGAGCACGCTTGTCCTTGTAGCGCTTCGTGAGGTTCTGCACCTCGATGACGGCGGTCATGCGGGGTTCTTCCCTTCTGTCTGTGCTGCGTCGGTCTGGGTTGCGTCGTTCTGTGCGTTGTTCTGTGCCGCCCGCTCGGTGAGCAGGGCCGCGAGGTCGGTGGCGTCGAGCCCGAGCGTGCGGGCCTCGGCGAGCAGCGGATCGATGTACCGGTCGGCGAAGGCCGAGCGGCGCTCGCCGAGGACGAGCTCTCGTGCGCCGTCGGCGACGAACATGCCGATGCCGCGGCGCTTGTACAGCACTCCCTTGTCGGTGAGCATGGCGACTCCCTTGGCTGCGGTCGCGGGGTTGATCCGGTAGAAGCCGGCGAGCTCGTTGGTCGAGGGCGCCTGCGACTCCTCCGCGAGCGAACCGTCGATGATCGAATCCTCGATCTGCTCGGCGATCTGGAGGAAGAGCGGCTTGCCTTCTTCGATCACGAGTCCTCCGCTGGTTTGTGGGTTACTTACTCGACTAGATAACCACTGAACCTGGACCGTGTCAAGGGTTCGCGCTGTCGCCCTCGCGGACGTAGGCGAACGCGCCGGGGTAGGAGGATTCTGCGTGGATCGGCCTACCTCCGCGTCATCGCCTACCTCCGCGACCGGGCGCGGCTCCTACGAGGGTGCGGTCAGCCGCGGAGGTCCCGCGATCGCAGTGCCACGGCCGATGCGGCGGCGAGGGCGAGCGCGAGTCCCCAGGTGAGCGCGAGTCCGCCGGAGTCGACGCCCTCCGCGAGCGGCGACTGCCGGTACACCCAGGCGTAGGGCGACAGCGCGCTGAGCCAATCGAGGTCGGCGGACTGCTTCGCCAGCGCCTGCAGGATGTAACCGACCACCGCGATGCCGGCTCCGACCCCGGTCGCCCAGACGCGCCGACCCGTGGCGGCTCCTGCGAGCAGGGCGGCGGATGCCGTGAGGAAGGCGAGTCCGACCAGCGCGGCGCTCGCGCCGATGATGCGGACGGGCTCGAGTCCGAGGTCCGACGGGCCGTTCAGCGCCCAGACCACGATCCCGGAGAAGGCCCCCAGCCACAGCAGACGCACGAGCACGGCGGCCGCCGACTCCAGCGCGTACTGGCCTCGACCGATCCCGTGCGCGAGGTCGAGCTCGGCGCGTCCGCTCTCCTCGGCGCCGGCGAGAGCCGAGGACCCCCACAGCACTGCGGCGATCGTCAGCAGGAGAAAGCCCATGAGCCCGTAGAAGGTGCTCTGGGTGTACCCGGCTCCGCTGGAGATCTGGTCGTACCCGATCGTCTCGACGAGCTCCTTGGGGAGCGACGAGATGAGATCCTGCAGCTGAGCGCTGCCGCCGATGCTCGGGTACAGCGGCAGGTACAGGGCGAGCACGGCGCCGAGTCCGAGCGTCCAGCCGGCGAGGCTGCGCCAGGACTCCCGGAGGCTCCGGCGGAAGATGGGGAGGATGCCGTTCATCGGTCGCCCCTCCGTTCGCGGCGAGTTCGTCGGGTCGGCGCCGCGTCGGCATCCGCCTCTTCGCCGGCGCCCCACCCTGGCGACGACGCCCCATCCTGCCGACGTCGCTCAGCGGGGGCGTCGTCGTTCAGGTGGGGCGTCGGCGGAAGGGCGGATGCGGTGCCCACGCCCGCGCCTGCGAGGGGACCGGCGCCGTACAACCGCAAGACCGACTCCTCGAGGTCGGGCTCCTCGACGGTGAGATCCCGAACCTCGAACGCGGCCAGCGCCTTGATGAACGGGTCGATCGCACCGTCGACGGTTCCGGAGAGGCTCAGGATGCCGTCGGAGCCGTCAATCTCGAGCGGGCTGAAGCCGGGCACTCGGCCGATCGCGGAGCGCGCCGCGTCGGCATCCGCTGTCGCGATCTGCGCCCGCACCCGCCGGATCGACCCGAGGCGCAGGGAGGCGACGTCGCCGTCCGCGACGACTCGACCGTCGGCGAGCACCGCGACCTCGTCGGCCGTCTGCTGGATCTCGCTCAGTACGTGCGAGCTCAGGAGCACGGTCTGCCCCGAGTCCTTCGCCTCGCGCACGAGCTGCAGGAACTCGCGCTGCACCAGAGGGTCGAGTCCGCTGGTCGGCTCGTCGAGGATCAGCAGCTCCGGGCGGTGCATGAAGGCCTGGATCAGGCCGATCTTCTGCTTGTTCCCCTTCGAAAGCGTGCGGACGGGTCGGTCGAGGTCGACGCCGAGCCGGTCCGCGAGATCACGGGCGGCTCCGAGGGTCGCGGTCGCATCGCGGGTTCCGCTGACCTCGGCGTAGAACGAGAGCATGCGATGCCCGCTCGCCCTCCCCTCGAGCCGCAGCTCGCCAGGGACGTACCCGATGCGTCGCCGGAGCG
The DNA here is from genome assembly GCA_037033365.1 of Actinomycetota bacterium. Classification (GTDB taxonomy): domain Bacteria; phylum Actinomycetota; class Actinomycetes; order Actinomycetales; family Microbacteriaceae; genus Microbacterium. The sequence goes on from JAZBLS010000088.1 coordinate 10,090, forward strand.
CGGCTCCACCGTGGCTCGGATCCTCCCCGAGCACGAGCACGCTCCCCGATGTCGGGCGGATGACGTCGACCAGCGTCCGCAGCGTCGTCGTCTTGCCCGCGCCGTTCGGGCCGATCAGGCCGAAAACTGTCCCAGGACGCACGCGCAGATCCAGTTCGTGCAGCGCGGTCCGGCTGCCGTAGCGCTTGTGCAGGCCGGAGATCTCGATCGCGTCGGTCATGATGCGCCTCCCTCGTGCAGATCCTTCGGGGCCAGGGCCTCGCGCGCCCCGTCGAGCAGCACGGGTGTCGAGTAGATGCCGTGCGTCAGCAGTTCGAGCGTCGGGAGCGTCATGCGGACGAGCCCCGCGGGGCTCAGCTGATCTCTGCCCAGCGCTCGGGCGATCTGGCTGCGCATGATGACCGGTCCGAGGCCGATGAGCGTCACGAGCAGCGTCGTCATGTCGGGATCGCTCTGCGGTTCCAGCATTCCGGCGTCGCGCTGCTCGTCGAGCACTCCCCGTGTGCTGGCGAGGATGCTGTCGAAGAGCTGGTCTGCAGACGGAGAGCCGTCGACGAGCATCCGCGCCAGGTAGTCGATATAGGGGCCGAAACGGTCGAGGTCGTGCAGTGCGGCACGGATGCGGTCGCCCGTCGGGGCCTGGATCAGATCGTGCTCCTCGTCCATGAACACCGCGACGACGTGCTCATCGCACTCAGCGCGCAGCGAGTTCTTGTCGCCGAAGTGATGCACGATCAGCGCCGGGCTGACGTCGGCCTGGCGAGCCACGGCGCGGAGGCTCGTGGCGTCGAAGCCGTCGCGCGCGAAGGCGGCGATCGCAACGTCGCGGATGCGGGCGCGGGCTGTCAGATCATCGGATGCTGAACGCATGTACAGCAGACTAAACGTCTGTTCAGTCTGCGTCAAGAGGGCGCGCTCCTAGGCTGGAGACGTGGACTTTCCCTACAGCCGCCTGCGCCGCTGGCCCGACGTCGAGGCCGACAACCTCCAGGCGTACGACGCGACCGATCTGCTGCTGGTCGAGCGCGCGCTCGAACGGGGTGTCCCCGGGCGAGAGATCGCGGTGATCGGCGACGAGTACGGCGCGATCACCCTGGCCCTCACAGGCGCGGGCCTCGACGACATCCGCGTGCATCAGGATCTCGCGACCGGGCGCCGAGCGCTCGAGCGGAATGCGGGTGAGCTCGAGCTGTCCGGATTCGCCGGCCACGAACTCGACGCCTCGCTGCTCATGGGTGCGCGGCTCGTGCTGGTGCAACTGCCCAAGGCGCTCGCGGAGCTCGAGGAGATCGCGGATGCCGTGGCGCGCTGGGCTGCGCCGGATGTCACCCTCGTCGCGGGCGGGCGCGTCAAGCACATGACCCTCGCGCAGAACGACGTCCTCGGGCGCTCGTTCGGAACCGTGCGGGCGGAACGCGCGGAGCGGAAGTCGCGGCTCGTGGTCGCGACGGAACCGAAGAAAGTCCCGGTCGAACCGCCTTTCCCGGTATCGGAGACGCACGACGGACTGACGCTCGTGGCGCACGGTGGAGCCTTCGCCGGCGCACGCCTCGACATCGGCACGCGGGTGCTGTTGGACGTCCTTCGGCTCGACCGGGTCGCTGAGCCTGTCGAAGCGCGGGGACCCGACAGTGCCCCCAATTGGGTCGCTGAGCCTGTCGAAGTGCAGGGACCCGACAGTGCCCTTCGACAAGCTCAGGGACCCAGAGGTGAGGCGCAGGGATCCACCCCCAACTGGGTCGCTGAGCCTGTCGAAGCGCAGGGGCCCCAGGTCGTCGTCGACCTCGGATGCGGGACAGGTGCGCTCGCCGTGTCGTACGCCCTCGCGCACCCCGAGGTGCGGGTCATCGCGACCGACCGATCCGCGGCTGCCGTCGCCTCCGCGCGGGCCACGGTCGAGGCGAACGGCGTCGCGGATCGCGTGACCGTCACGCACGACGACGCGGGCTCCGAGATACCGGATGCGAGTGTCGACGTCGTCCTGCTGAACCCGCCGTTCCATCTCGGCAACAGCGTCCACACGGGTGCCGCCACGCGGCTGTTCGAGGCCGCGGCTCGGATTCTGCGGCCCGGTGGCGAGCTGTTCACCGTGTACAACTCGTCCCTCGGCTATCGCGCCGAGCTCACGCGCCTCGTCGGCCCGACCGAACAGCTCGACCGCACCCCGAAGTTCACGGTCGCGCGCAGCATCCGCCGCTGACCCGACAGCCCCGCGCGACCCGCTCGCGCCTCAACTTCTGCGGCCATCTCCACGTTCTGCGGCCCCGAGTCCGGCCCCCGGGCCGCAGAAGTTGCACCGGGCCGCAGAACGTGAAGCCGGCGCCCCGCCACACCCGGCTGAACGCGTGTCCGAAACCCGCGCAATCCCCCGGTCAGGCGACGAAACCTGAACGAGGTTCGGAGTAGTGGATTTGCCCGTGACCGGCCATTTCGTTACCGTGGATGCAGGGCCTGACGGTCCGAAGACCAGTCCGCGACCACGTCCTTCTTTCGATGAGCTGTGCTGCGAAGAGGCGTGGACGTACGGTCGATGTTCTGTGCGATGGATCCGAAATCCGCCGCCTGCGCCGCCACAGCATGCACTCGAAACGGCCCTGAGAACGTCACCCGGGCGTAACCGAAGCAGGCTTGCCACCCGAGGCGAGCCGCAGGGGAAACGTGTCCGATACAGCTCTTGAAGCGCGCAATCTCTACAAGGTGTTCGGGAGGAATCCGAACCAGGCAGTCCGTCGCATGAAGGCCGGCGAGAGCCGGACGGACGTCGCCGACACAGGTACCGCAGCAGTGATCGATGCCAGCTTCACCGTGAAGCGCGGCGAGATCTTCGTCATCATGGGGCTGTCCGGCTCCGGCAAGTCCACCATCATCCGCATGCTCAACGGGCTGCACGAGGCGACGGACGGCTCCGTCGTCGTGAACGGCGACTCGATCACCGGCATCCCGGGATCCCGTCTTCGTGAGATCCGTCGCGACCGCATCTCGATGGTGTTCCAGCACTTCGCCCTGCTGCCGCACCGCACGGTGGCCGCGAACGTCGCCTACCCGCTGGAGCTGAAGGGCGTCGGCAAGGCCGAGCGCCTCGCGAAGGCGCAGGAGATCCTCGACCTCGTGGGCCTCCACGGTCAGGCCGACAAGCTCCCCTCCGAGCTGTCCGGCGGAATGCAGCAGCGCGTCGGCATCGCCCGCGCTCTCGCCGCCGACACCGACATCCTCCTGATGGACGAGGCGTTCAGCGCGCTCGACCCGCTGATCCGCCGCGAGATGCAGGAGCAGCTGCTCGAGCTTCAGGAGAAGTTCCAGAAGACCATCGTGTTCATCACGCACGACCTCAACGAGGCCATGTTCCTCGGCGACCGGATCGCCGTCATGCGCGACGGCCGCATCGTGCAGATCGGCACGCCCGAGGACATCCTCACCGACCCCGCCAACGACTACGTCGAGCAGTTCGTGCAGGACGTCGACCGCGCCCGCGTGCTCACCGCCGGCAACGTGATGGAGCGCCCGCGCCCCGTCGTCCCCGACACCGCCGGTCCGCGCACGGCGCTCCGGCAGATGCGCGACGCCTTCATGTCGGCCACCTACGTCGTCGGCCGCGATCGCCGCCTGCTCGGCATCGTGACGGATCGGGATGCGGTGAAGCTGGTCCGCAAGGGCGTGACCACCCTCGAGTCCATCCTCAAGCCGGTGCCGCAGAGCGTCAGCCAGGACGAGGTCCTCATGAACCTCTTCGTGCCGTCGGTCGAGTCGCCGCTGCCTCTCGCCGTGGTCGACGATTCCGGTCGCCTCGTGGGTGTGATCCCCC